>CAMYED010000001.1 GCA_947254595.1 uncultured Gardnerella sp.
GTTGAAAGCACACCGTGCTTTCAACTTGAGCAAGCTCACGCTCCGAGTTGCTTTCACGCGCACAATGCTGCGCTCAAGCAGGTCGTCGCGCGTTCGAGGAGAGAAATCCCCCAAAACTCGCGCCACGTTAAAGAGAAACTAGCATTATAAGTTTCTTAGCGAACTATCTGAACGCAACAGCAGTTGCGAAGATTCGTTGGTGTTAAATCCGCAGATTTCAATAATCGATTCACCTAAGCGCGCGGATTCTAGTAAATCTTGCTGCCAATTGCTCATGGAATCATACTTCCACAATCTGCTATTAGCAACATCGCCTTGATTATCAGCATCACTTTGTTGCGTATTAGTTTTAGACGAGTTGCGCTGCTGGTATTTATATTCTCGCCACGATTGAGCTTTAGCAAAAAACTCTTGCTCTAATGCATCCGCAACTTCTGTATCATTATCTAGCATATTTGCAGCAAAAGTTAGCTCAGAAATTACTGAACGCAATAATTTCGCAGTATTACGCCGATTTTCACTTACCATTGCGCGAGTGCGTTGAGGATCTGTAAGAGCAACGCGAGTCATATCTCGCCACGAGCCGGCAGACAGTTGCAAAGCAATAGCACGATTAGGTTGATTGCACAAAACATTCGCAAGAGAAGTTGCAACAACATGAGGCATGTGAGAAATAAGTGCTGCAGATTTATCGTGCGTTTCGTCGTCCAAAACTATTGCGCGATTCTTACATAAAGAAACAATCATTTGTAAAATATTACGAACTCGCCAAAACTCAGTGTTGTTATCAACAGTTAAAGCCCACAAAGCATTTTCTAAAAGTTCAGCGCTAGAAGCTTCCCAACCAGTAAACTCGCTTCCAGCCATAGGATGCGCACCAACGTAGCAATCTTGCAAACCTGCTGCAGAAACCTGATCTCGAACTAAAGTTTTTACGCTACCAACATCGCTAAGAGTTGTACAAGATTTGTCAACATAAGGTGCGATTTCCTGCAAAATACTTGGCATAGCAGCTAAAGCATTACATAAAATCAGAACATTCGGACGAAGTTTAGCTAAATCTTGCACGCTGTCTACGCAAGTAATTCCTAAATTTTCAGCTTCTTCGTAAGGGCTATGATGACGATTCCAAGCGTACACTCTACATTTCGGCAACTTTGCAAGTCTTTTTGCAAGAGATCCGCCAATAAGACCAAGACCTACAATACCAACAGAAAAATTTTGAGAAAATTCAGCATCTTCTACCATAATAATTCTCTTTCTGCCTGCATCACGTTCAAATTGCGCAAAGCATCAACTGAAGGTTCAACGCACACCCCACCATTAGGAAGCATACAATCGTCCATAACAGGATTATTGCGCCTCTCGGAAGGATACACCGCTAAAACTCGAACCCAATCTCCATGCTCAACAACCTCTTGAATCATAGCTTTACACGTAGAATCCCAAGGAGCAGCATCAACAGTTGCAATAAAACTGTACAAACCATCCTGCCCTTTAATCGGCCTAGACATAAAAGAAGTCATATTAAGCCCATGATCACGTACAACATCAAGCAAATTTGCTAGCACTCCAGCACCAGTAGAACGCGGAATAAAAGCAATAATTGAGGAAAAAGATGAAGAGTTTTTGCGCTGCATATTAACAAAATCTAAAGCTTCATCTCGAGGAGCTAATACTAAAAACTCAGTGCGAGCGCCAGAAAAGTCTTCAACGCCTTCGCTCACAATCTGCCTATTGTATAAATCGGCACAAATTCTAGGACATAAAGCAACTTCGCCAGGAACTAAGTCCCTACAAGCAGCAGCATTTGAAGACGCAGTTTTTTCTTTCAATCCGCGCTCTTGAGCAAACTTACGGCATTGTGCCAACGCGTGCGGATGAGCAACAATTGTAGAACAGTTATCGATTGAATCTGACTTGCAAATAACAGCATCAAAACTAATATCGACGCCTACGCGAGCAATGCCAACCATATTTTTTGCATCGATTAGTAAATCTAAATTAGGTATTACAACGCCCTCAATATTGTTTTCCCAAGCAATAACGCCCCAATGATGATTCTCTTCAATTTCACTAGCAATATTGCGAACATTTTCGCACGCAGTTGGAATAAGCTGAAAATTATCAAATGATTGTAGCTGATGCTGAACTTTTAATGCTGCCTGATGCGTAAAAGAACCTTCCGGCCCTAAATAGCATAATTTACGAGCACCCTGACTGTTCTTATTACAATCCATGACTATTCCTTAAAACTACTGCAAAAACTACTGCAAATTCTTTACTTATTTAGCTCTTTACTTATATAACACTATTCAACAACAAACCAACGCTTAGGCATAAAAAGCAAAATTGCGTGAACAATAAGCATTCCATACAGCCAAAAGTACCCAACATATTGAGCACACCAAGGCATAGGAATAGCAAATCCTACAGGAACAAGAATTGCGCTACCAATAAAATCTAATGCAATAATCCAAGCAACAGAAGAAAATACTACCGCATGAACAATTAGTCCAATCAAACCGCTACGGCAACGAGCGCACCAAGCAGACAAAACCAACAAAATCATTGCAATAGCAAAACCGTAAGGAATATTATTATCTACTCCTGCACGATGCACAAAAGTTCCAATCAACGCGTACAACACTGCAGAAACGCACGTGGTCGCATACCTACCCCATAAAGGTAAGCGATGCGACCACGGTTTTGCTGTCATAGTAAATTAGCCTAAATTTACAAATAGTATTTTCGAGGATACGTCACGCAGCATTGTTCTGACGACGCTGCTTAGCACGCCACTTATACCACTCATCACGGCTCAAAATAATCTTGCGAACGCGAATTGCTTCAGGCGTAACTTCCACGCACTCATCTTCGTTAGCGAAGTCAAGAGACTCTTCCAAGCTCATCTTAATTGGTGGAGTCAAAGTTTCAAGCACGTCAGCAGTTGAAGAACGCATGTTCGTCATGTGCTTAGCAAGAGTAATATTCACATCCAACTCGTCTGGCTTGTTGTTAATACCAACGATTTGGCCTTCATAAACTGGGCTTTGCGGATCAACAAAGAAGATACCGCGAGCCTGCAAACGCTGCATAGCGTAAGGAGTTGCAACACCCTTACGATCGCAAACCATAGAACCGTTCTGACGAGTCACAATCTGACCAGCCCACGGAGCATAACCGGCAGAAATAGAGCTTGCAATACCAGTTCCACGAGTGGCAGAAAGCAAAGCCGTGCGGAAACCAATAAGACCGCGAGAAGGAACGGTAAACTGCAAACGAACCCAACCGGAACCGTGGTTGCTCATAGAATCCATGCGGCCCTTACGATCAGCCATAAGCTGAGTGACAGTACCCATGTACTCTTCTGGAACGTCAATCGTAGTGTTTTCCATAGGCTCGTTAATTTGACCATCAATAGTCTTAGTAACAACCTGCGGGCGACCTACCGTAAGCTCATAACCTTCGCGACGCATCTGCTCAGCCAAAACAGCCAAAGCAAGCTCGCCACGACCCTGAACTTCCCAAGCATCTGGACGCTCAGTTGGAAGAACCTTAATAGAAACGTTACCAATAAGCTCGCGATCCAAACGATCCTTAATCATACGAGCAGTAAGCTTATGATCTTTGCCTTCAGTTCCAGCAAGAGGAGAATCGTTTACGCCGAAAGTCATAGAAATTGCAGGATCGTCAACATGAATCAACGGAAGCGGCTTTGGATCGTTCTGATCAACAATCGTTTCGCCAATCATAATGTCGTTCACGCCAGCAACAGCAACAATGTCGCCAGGACCTGCAGAAGCTACAGGAGTACGCTCCAAACCTTGGGTGCGAAGAAGCTCGGAAACGCGGAAGTTTTCAATAGAACCATCAACGCGAGAAAGACCGTAAGTCTTACCCTTTTCCAAAGTGCCGTTATAAATACGCACTAAACCAAGACGACCCAAAAAGTCGGAAGAATCAATATTTGCAACATGAGCCTGCAGAGGAGCACCTTCCTCATATTCAGGTGCAGGAATGTTTGAAATAATAGAATCAAACAGAGGCTCCAAATTGTCGTTATCTGGCAAGCCGCCATTTTCTGGCTGATTAACAGAAGCATAACCTGCCTTAGCAGCGCAGTAAATTACCGGCAAATCAAGCAAAGCGTCGAGATCAAGATCAATACCTTCCTCAACAACATCCTGAGCCAAGCCAAGAAGCAAATCAGTAGACTCACCAACAACTTCTTCAATGCGAGCATCTGGACGATCGACCTTATTCACGCACAAAATCACAGGAAGCTTAGCTTCCAAAGCCTTACGAAGAACAAAACGAGTTTGCGGAAGTGGGCCTTCAGAAGCATCAACAAGCAGAACAACGCCGTCAACCATAGAAATACCGCGCTCAACCTCACCACCAAAGTCGGCGTGGCCAGGAGTATCAATCACGTTAATAGTAATGCCTTCTGGGTGACCATATTTTTCAGCCAAAGGACCGGTGTACTGCACAGCCGTGTTCTTAGCAAGAATAGTAATGCCCTTTTCACGTTCCAAATCGTTGGAATCCATAACGCGATCTGGAACTTCTTCACGCTCAGAAAATACGTGCGACTGCTGAAGCATGGCGTTTACCAGCGTGGTCTTACCGTGGTCTACGTGCGCCACAATTGCCACATTTCGAATATCACCGCGAACAGTCATCACAAACCTCTTCCATTCTTCGCGTTTAAGTAATTATTTACAAGCAACCATTTAGGTCATAATAAGCGACTTAAATAGTAGCGATACGTTATTGACAAACACCAAAATAGGCAAACTGCCAAACCGCACCGATTTTACTCGCGAGCTAAGACAGCTTTTAATCCACGCTAACGCTGAACCACAAGAGCTTACGCAACAACACCCTTAGCAATAAGTTCGCGCGCAACTTCCCTATATTCTTTTGCAGTTTTGTGTTCAGGAGCAAAAATAGTAATAGGAACCGCAGCAACCGTAGAATCAGGCAATTTAATAGAGCGAGAAATTACAGAATGTAAAACGCGGTCTTGGAAAGCTTCATAAATACGCTGCAACACTTCTTCACTGTGCAAAGTGCGCGTATACATAGTAACGAGAACACCGAATACTTTAAGATTTGGATTAATTCGAGACTGAACCTTTTCAATAGACTGCATAAGAAGCGCCACGCCTCGAAGCGCAAAGAACTCTGCAGCAAGCGGAATAATTACGCCATCCGCAGCCGTTAGTGCGTTTACTGTAAGCAAGCCTAGGGAAGGCTGGCAGTCAACAATAATAACGTCGTATTCGTCACGCACCTTACGCAATACACCTGCAAGAATCTGCTCACGACCTACTTCTGTAACTAATTGCACTTCTGCAGCGGACAAATCAATATTCGCAGGCATAATATCAATGTTTTCCGTATTCGTGTGACGAATAACATCGTGAACATCTACTGAAGAATCAAACAAAGCCGTATAAACGGTGTTGTCAAGAGCATTAGCGTTAATTCCAAGACCAACAGTTGCAGCACCTTGAGGATCGAAATCAACGATTAAAACGCGACGACCATATTGGCTTAGAGCACCAGCAATATTGATAGAACTTGTAGTTTTACCAACACCACCCTTTTGATTGCACATAGCAATAATTCGCGCAGGACCGTGAGAAGTAAGCGGCTCCGGCGCATGAAAAGTCTCGTATTCGCGTCCAAGTAAATCAGTAGGCATGTTCCCCACTTTATCAACAGGTATACTCACGAAACTCTGAGAATAAATCATCTAGCACGAGGATGACTCATAACATACGCTTCAACCAAAGCATCTGGGCTAATATGCGTATAAATTTGCGTAGTCGTTACAGAAGCGTGACCAAGAAGCTCTTGAACTGTGCGCACATCCGCACCACCTGCTATTAAATGCGTAGCAAGCGAATGGCGTAAAGTGTGCGGATGCAATGGGCGTCCAAGTTTTGCACGCTCCCCCGCTTCAACAACCACAAACCACGCTGATTGGCGAGATAGTGCATTGCCACGCTTATTTAAGAAAATAGTGTGCAATTCGCGCTTTCCTTTTGAAGATAATATTGGGCGAGATTTTTCAATATACTTACGAATAGCCCTAATAGCGCAACCACCAATCGGAACTAAACGCTGTTTTGCACCTTTGCCAATAAGTTTTACAACGGAATCATCTAAATCAAGATCTTCAAATTTTACGCCTACTGCTTCTGAAATTCGCGCACCCGTAGCGTACAAAAACTCGAGCAAAGCTGCATCCCGAAGCGAAATAGCGTCTTCGCTACCAAAATTCCCTGCAGCCTCAATAACACGGTTTACTTCGTCAATGCTTAAAACGTCCGGCAAATAATCTGCCTGCTTTGGCGCTTTTACAAATGCTGAAACGTCCGAAGTAATATCCCCGTGCGAAAGCATAAAACGATGCCATTCATGAATACTCGCAAGCCTTCTAGAAATAGTGCGAGACCCCAAACCTAATTTATTCAAAGTTCGAACATAAGATTCAATATCTAACTGCGAAATAGCGGTAATATCTTTGATTTTTCGTTCACTATAAAGCCAAGATGTGTAATCTTGCAAATCTGAAGCGTATGCAGAAACAGTTTTTTTAGAAAGACCACGCTCAATATCAATATGCGCAATAAAACGTTGAAAATAAGGCAAAAATTCTTTAGGAATATTGGATGTAAAAGTGCTTTGAAAAGTGCTTTGAATAGTGCTTTCAGCATTGTAAGAATCAAGATTCGAGCGCATAAAATAATTATAACAAGAACTAAATTTGCTTCTAAAAAAAAAATAAAAAAGCCCGCCAAAATTGACGGGCTTAAAATTAAACTCACTTAAGCGAATCAGGCTTCAACTGGAGCATTTACATCTGCTGGCAATGCAGCCTTAGCAGCTTCTACAACAGCCTTGAAAGCCTCAATATCGGAGACTGCGAGCTCAGCAAGAGCGCGACGATCCAATTCGATACCAGCCAAGTGCAAGCCCTGAATGAAGCGATTGTAGGTGATGCCTTCAGCGCGAACTGCTGCGTTAATACGCTGAATCCACAACTTGCGGAAATCACCCTTGCGAGCCTTGCGGTCGCGGAAGTTATAAGTAAATGAGTGGAGCAGCTGTTCCTTTGCCTTGCGGTAAAGACGGGAGCGCTGACCGCGGTAGCCAGAAGCCCTCTCAAGAACAACGCGACGCTTCTTGTGAGCGTTTACTGCGCGCTTTACTCGTGCCATAAGTATTCCTCAGCTTTCTTAAAAATTTACGATTGCGTATTTGTTTACAAGCAATTCTTACTTGTTTACTTACTTAACGAGCAAGCCCTTAAGCTTCTTGCTCTGCGCAGTAGCCAATACTTTATCTTCAGAAAGAGCACGACGCTTACGAGCCGACTTGTGCTCCAAGTTGTGGCGCATGGCGCTACCATCGTGCATCACCTTACCGGTACCGGTAAGACGAACGCGCTTGGACGCTGCGGAATTAGTTTTCATCTTCGGCATTGCTGCCCTCCTTGTGATGTTGATCGGATTGCATAGCATTTTCTGCAGCTGCAGACTGCGCCTGCACTTCTTGCTTTGCTGCAAGACGTGCAGCCTGGCGAGCTTGACGCTCAGCACGCGATTGAACGCCTCGACGACGCTGCTCAGACTGTGTATGAATCTTCTTACCCTTTGGAGCAAGAGTCATAATAATATTTCTACCCTCTTGCTTAGGCGCAAACTCAACGGTGCCGCTTTCAGAGACCTCATCTGCAAGTCGACGTAACAGTTCAACGCCACCAATTGGACGAGACTGCTCACGGCCACGCAACATAATAGTGACCTTGACTTTGTCTCCACCGTTCAAGAAACGAAGTACATGACCCTTCTTAACGTCGAAATCATGATCATCAATCTTGAGACGGAAACGAATCTCCTTAACCTCAGCAGTGGTCTGATTACGGCGAGCTTCGCGAGCCTTAATCTTTTCGTTGTACTTGTACTTACCGTAGTCAATAAGTTTGGCTACTGGAGGCTTAGCAGTAGGTGCAACCTCGACAAGATCGAGATTAGCTTCCCGTGCAAGGTTTAACGCGACCGAGGTTGCGATAACTCCCACCTGCTCGCCTTTTGGACCAATAAGGCGCACCTGAGAGACTCGAATCTCCTCGTTAATGCGTGGTTCGTCGCTAATGATGACTCCAATCCTTCTAAATACTTGTAAGATGCAATACACCAAGAAGTCTAAGAGCTTAAAAGATTCACCACTTCATATCAATAAAACGCATACACAAGCGCAGCAAGTAGCGCAAAAAATCTACTTGCGTGACCGAAGTCATGAACCCGAAACCTCAGTAGGCTTCCAGGTGGGGGCACCCCACTTTCTTGATTACTCAAGCCAAATGTCTAGTATACTACTGGCCTTGACAAATAACCATTGCGCAAATTGTTAATAGACTTGCTTACGCAACTTGCACAGGTTCAGGCTTCAAACCATCATGAGTAAAGTACACGTCATACCACGTTAGGAACGTGTAAACAGTCCAAATCTTACGACGATCGTCATTGCGCTTAGCGTAATTGTCATCAATCATGCAAAGCAAAGCATCACGATCAAAGAACTTCGCCGCAACATCACTTTCGAAAGATTTACGCACAATCTTATAGAAACGCTCCTCACGCAACCAATCCTTAACCGGAACAGGGAAACCAAGCTTTTCGCGATCATACCAAGCCTTAGGCAAATGGCGAGCTGCAGCCTGGCGGAAAGCAAACTTAGTATTTTCGTCAGTAATTAAATACTTAGTAGGCACTTGTTCGGCAACATTCATAAGAACGCGATCCAGCAAAGGCACACGCAACTCCAAAGAATGAGCCATAGTCATTTTATCTGCTTTAAGCAAAATGTCCCCAGGCATCCACTGATGCATATCGAGATACTGCTTCTTCTTAACTTCAGAAAGACCTTTACCAGCAATCTTATTATAAATAGCGTCTACAATACTTCTAACACTTGGGCCTTTACGATACTCAGGCTTAAGAAGCTTTACAGCCTCTTCTTCATCGAACACTTTTGACTGTCCAATAAAATGTTCCTCCGCTGGCGCCAAATTAGCATACAAATGCCATGCTCCATGAAAATGCTTACCTTTTGCGAATCGACCAACAGCATAACGCAACTTTTTTGGCAACTTTGCAAGCATACGCGTTACAACTTTAATAAGTTTAGAACGCGTGTGAACACCATAATCAATATATCCTGCGAATAATTCATCCGCGCCTTCACCGCTTAAAACAACACGCAAATCTTGAGCAGCTAATTTAGCTAGGAAGAACAACGGAACGCAAGAGAAGTTAGAATCAGGCTCATCCAAATACCATTGAATTTGCGGGAAGTAACGGAAAGCGTCGGCAGCGTCAATAATTTCAGACTTATTATTTAAGCCAATAATCTTCGCCAACTCACCAGCCTGCTTAGACTCGTTGTAACGGCCACCAGCAAAACCAATCGAATACGTGTGCTCTGGGCGAGCAACAGCTGCAACATAGCTAGAATCTACGCCTGAAGAAAGGAATGAACCAACCTCAACATCCGCAATTTGGTGAGCCTTAACAGAATCACAAACTGTTTTATCGATTGAATCAACTAATTCATTTAATCGCTGTTTTGTTTCTCTAAAATCGGGATCATAATACTGCTCAATCTTCATCTCACCGTTTTTATAAGTAAAGCAGTGACCTTCACGCAGCTTAAACACGCCCTTAAAGAAAGTTTCGTTAATTGCAGGATATTGGAAAGTCATAAACGGCTTAAGCGCATTTTCGTTAAGTTCCTTCTTAAAATCTGGGTGACGAAGAAGCGACTTAATTTCGGAACCGTACATAAACGTACCGTTCATTTGCGCATAATAAAAAGGCTTAATACCAAAATGGTCTCGAGCGCCAAATAATTCTTGAGTTTTTTTATTCCAAATAACGAAGGCAAACATTCCGCGCAAACGCTTAAGCAAATCTTTGCCCCATTCCTCATACCCATGCACCAACACTTCCGTGTCGCAATCAGTATGGAAAGTATGACCAGCTTTAATAAGTTCTTCTCGAAGTGGCTTGTAGTTATAAATTTCGCCATTAAAAGTAACTACTAAAGATCCATCTTCGTTATACATTGGCTGAGAACCGCCGTGAAGATCAATAATGCTTAGACGACGAAAACCAAGAGCTGCATGTTCGTCAATCATAGTGCCGTATTCATCCGGACCACGATGAGCAATTACATCCGTCATGTCTTTCACAATTTTGGTTTTGACGTTAATTGGGGTGTCGTTAATGAACCCAGCAATTCCGCACATTTATTTCTCCTCGTAAGGTGCACAACACAGCATTACGCTATTTTCAATAAATTATTTTCCCGCTACGAATGCAGAAAATCCACAGTATTTCGGAAAATCTAATTTGCCTTGCAATATTACATCAAGCACTTTATGTTATCTAAAACAACAATCAAAAAACATAACAAAACACTAGTCAACATGCGCTTTATAAACTCTTGTTTGAAGCTATTAAAACGGTACCAATAAGGCGTTATTATGAGGGTATGGAACCTTTGCAACGCTGCGTAATACTAGCAGCAGGAGATTATTACGACCATACACGTGAGCATGTGCCAGATCGCGCACTTACCATCGCTGCAGACGGCGGATGGGATCACGCCTGCGAATTGGGATTGCACGTAGACGCACTTATAGGCGACTTAGATTCAGTTCGATTAAAATTGCCTACTGATGCCGTTATAACACGTTTGCCAGCAGAAAAAGACGATCCAGACCTACTTTCCGCACTAAAAGTCGGCTGGTCTAAAGGCGCTCGCGAGTTTCATATTTTCGGCGGATTAGGCGGCCGAGTCGATCACACTATTTCTAATATTCAACTTATGGTTCGATTGGCACTCCGCGGCGGAATTGGCTTCTTGTATGGCGATGGGCAAATTGTTACAGCTATTCACGATGGAGCTCTTGATTTTCCAGCGTCAACAGGAAGTAATTCGAGAATTGTGTCTGTATTTTCACATACGCCAGTTTCAAATGATGTAAATGAGACTGGATTAAAATATCAGCTCCAACACGCCACTATGCATGGAGATGCTGTTCAAGGTTTAAGCAATGAACTGTTAGACAATACTCCGGCACATGTTGACGTTCATGAGGGAACACTTATTGTTACTTTTCCTATTAACGCACCTCTGCCACAAGTAAGTTGGTTTAAGCGTCCAGTTGGAGATTTGGGTAAAGTTGACGCTTCAATATCCGAAGCACTAGCCGTTCCATTAGAAAGTGAAGCTACACCAACAGACTCAACTACCGCAGCTGCTGAATCTATGACATATAACGAATAAGTATGTAAATAATTTTCCAATAAGGCTGACGAGTGTTTTACAAACCTGCTCGCCAGCCTTATTTTGTGCACAAAACAAAATAAATGTTCAATTGAACAGCGCAAATACTGAAAAAATACAACTATAAATTACCAAAAAATGCACAAAAAGACTCACAAAACATAGCATATTAACGCTCAGACTCTGCACACTGTGCTGTTACAACAAAAGTGAGCTATGTTACAACTCTTCGTACATACCGCACATTAAAATGAGCACCGTTAATTCAATAACGATGACCATAATGCGTGAATTTTTATCGCGTAAATAGCGTGACTTAAGAACGTTACGCACGAGGTCCACTCAAGGGAGAACCACATGACAGTCAAGATTGGTATTAATGGTTTCGGTCGAATCGGTCGTCTTGCATTCCGTCGCATCTTCGAGCTTCAGGCTCGCGGTGGTCAGGCCGGTGACATCGAAGTCGCAGCCATCAACGATCTGACCACTCCTTCTATGCTCGCCTACTTGCTTAAGTACGACAGCACTCACGGCACATTCCGTCACGACGACGGCACCCCAGTTGAGGTGACCTCCACCGAAGACGCAATTGTCGTAGACGGTAAGACTTACAAGGTATACGCAGAGAAGGATGCAAACAACATTCCATGGGTTAAGAACGATGGCGTTGAATTCGTTCTTGAATGCACCGGTTTCTACACTTCTGCTGAAAAGTCCCAGGCTCACTTGAACGCTGGCGCTAAGAAGGTTCTTATCTCCGCTCCAGCTAAGGACGAAACCACCCCAACCGTAGTGTTCGGCGTAAATCATGAAATCTTGAAGCCAACCGACAACATCGTGTCCGCAGGCTCTTGCACCACCAACTCCATGGCTGCCATGGTTAAGTTGCTGCAGGATAACTGGGGCATTAAGTCCGGCTTCATGACCACAATCCACGCTTACACCGGAACTCAGATGATTCTTGACGGCCCACGCGGCTCCAAGCCACGCAACAACCGTTCTGCAGCTTGCAACACCATTGAGCACTCCACCGGCGCTGCTAAGGCAATCGGCAAGGTTGTTCCAGAAGTTAACGGCAAGCTTCAGGGTCACGCACAGCGTATTCAGGTTCCAGATGGCTCCGTTACCGAGTTGACCACTGTTCTCGAGAAGCCAGCAACCGCTGAAGAAATTAACGAAGCCTTCAAGAAGGCTTTCGAAAACTGCGAGTACTTCGGCTACAATGCCGACAGCATCGTGTCTTCTGACATCATCGGCGACACCCACGGTGGCGTTTTCGATCCAACTCAGACCGATGTGAACACTGTTGACGGCGTAACTTTGGCTCGTACCGTTACCTTCTACGACAACGAGTACGGCTTCACCTCCAACATGATTCGTACCCTTCTTTACTTCGCTGAAATCTCCGAGTGAGATTAGCTTAAATCTTAACTTAAGTTAAATAAGCTAATGTAAACTAAGCTAATAGCGAATTTTAATCCCCTTGTGCTGCTTTCTAAGCTACACAAGGGGTTTATTATATTATTTATTTTCAAACTTAATTGCGCAATCATTAAGTCGGATTGATTTCGGCATTTTCGTTACGTGCGCGTAAAGCCAATGCCGGCTCTAAGCCCGCACGCGTTAGTTTCGTTACGTGCACGTACAGCAAATAACGATTTTTAGCGCAACTATGTTAGTTTCTTTACGCGCACGTACAGAGAATGCCGTTTCTACAGCCGCGCGCGTTAGTTTCGTTACGTGACTGTAAGGCAACTGCCGTTTCTACGTAATATTCCGGCATTTATTGTACGTCAGCGTAAAGCAAATAACGTTTGTAAGGTGCTCTAAAAGCAAAAGCAGGTCGTTGCGCAAAACTCGCGTCACAATAGTTTTAATATACATTAAGTCAACAGTTGGTATAGCATATCATGTAACACAAAATTGATATTGGAATACGCAACATAAGGGGAAACGCAATGAGTAAGAAACACGCAGCAACCGGAAAAGCAACACCAGCCATTGCACAACTCGAAGAAGCCGGAATTAACTTTAGAATAGCTGAATATGATCATGATGCTGACCACATGGATGACGGCTACGGCATAGAAGCAGCCGAAAAACTTGGCGTAAGTGCAGCTCAAGTATGCAAAACACTTATGGTCGACACTGGCGAAAAGCGCGTTGTTGGAATTGTTCCAGTAAATGGACGATTAAATATGAAAGCAATTGCAGGAGCCGTACACGCAAAGAAAGCTAGCATGACGAGCCCAGAAGTTGCACAACGTGAAAGCGGCTACGTAGTTGGCGGAATTTCACCATTCGGACAAAAAAATCATCATGAAACTGTGCTCGACAGCAGCGTAATGCAATTTGACGAGATTCTTGTTTCTGGAGGAAAGCGCGGATTGGATGTTGTGCTTAATCCTCAAGACATCGTAACATTGTTAAACGCAACTGTTGCAGATATTGCAGCGTAAACAATATTAACGAATTTATTTACCGCAATATTGCCAGTATTATTAAAAACACACAATTAGTGCACAAGCTAAGAGAAAACAAAAGTAACGTCTTGGCAACGTGCGATAATCCCTTAGGTTGTTCATTAATCGTTAAGGAGTGCATTATGGGTATGCGTGGCCGCAAGCGCAAGGCGCGTCGTAAAAAGGCAGCAAATCATGGCAAAAGGCCAAATGCTTAAGCTATAGATTCGCTTACATACTGTTAAGCCCGCTTTATGCGGGCTTTTTGCTTTAGTATATACATTTGCAGAATAAATATTTACGCATAAAACAATCTGCACTAATTAGAATAGTCTTCAAGCTCATGCTTTAATTGCGTACGAGCACGGTTCAGCCTGCTCATAACGGTACCTATTTTTATTCCTTCTTCTTGAGCAATTTGCTTATAAGATTTTCCGTTGACAGCAGCTTCGATAAAAACTTTTCTACGCTCCGGAGGCAAAGTTCCTAACGCAGACATGATTTCTTGCGGAGCGAATCCTTCTAAATACTCTTGTTCGGCGGAAAGTAACCCGCTTGGAGAATGACTAGAAGCTTCGTAAATATCCCAGTCGTTGTAATCGCCAGTTGCGTCGTTTGCGCGTTTCGGGCGCCGCTTTGCTTTAGCGTATTGATTAAAATATAAGTTTCGTTCAATTCTGCTAATCCATGCCGCAAAATTAGTGCCAGGCTCAAAAGTTGAAAAAGATTTTAGCGCACGTTCAAGAGTGTCTTGAACTAAATCTTGCGCATCTTGCGCATTGTTAGTCAATCGCATTGCCTGCGTGTACAACGCGTCTACGCAGGAGGCAGCTAACTGTTCGAATTGTTCGTGACGGTTTTTTACAAGCTTATAATTCTTAAATTTTTTTGAAGATGAGCGCAACAAATTAACATGTTCATTCTGAATACTTTGCGTTTGAGCGCTTTGTTTATTTGTATTCTTATTCTGCTCACTCATACCATCAATAATACTTTTTACTTTGCACATCGCAGCATTTAATACCGCGCGCCATAGCGAGCCGTTGCGCTAAGATTGTCAATATGCCAACTCACATTCAAGAATTGTTAGATGCTTTAGTTGCAGCACATTACCAAGATGAAAGCACTCCCCTTTCTAAATCATGGCTTCTTGGCTTTGATACAGAAACTACGGGAGCTAATTTATTCAAGGATGCTATTGTTTCTGCAACTTTAGTACTACGAAACCCTGCGCTTGGTCATACGGGTGACACTGTTTCAACTTGGCTTATTAATCCGCATCAGCCGATGAACCCTAAAGCAAGCGAAGTAAATGGCTTTACCGACGAATATTTGCAGGAAAATGGCGGAGAACCGGTAGAAGAACTTGAATTACTTGCGAAAGCAATAAGCGAAGCTCAGGCAAAGAATATTCCATTGTTGGCTTATAACGCACCATTTGACTTAACAATGCTACGAAACGATTTGCGCCGTTGGAATCTTAGCCCATTAAATAGTCGCCCAACGTGCAATATAAGCACGCTTAGCAAGGATGATGTGCTTACTGTTGATCCGCTTGTTATAGATCGCGCTGTTTCGCATAGAACTGGTAAACGAACCTTAACTCTTACTTCGCAATTTTACGGAGTTGAACCGATTGGTGATTTTCATGATGCTACGGCGGATACTGTTGCTGCTCTTGATTTAGTTGCGCCAATTTGTGAAATGCACGAAACTTTAGGAGCAATGCCTTTAGGTAGCGTTATGCAATGGCAGCGCGAAGCTTATAGTAGCTGGAAAAATAGTTTTAATCAGTGGATTCAGTCTAAAGGTCGCGAACCTATTACAGGGTCGTGGCTGTAGCTAATGCGGTTGCTTAAGATTGCTACCTAAGATTGCTACTTAAGCCTATAAATTATAGAAAAACTATTAATTTTCATAGTATATTATTACATACAATTTGTTTAATCGTGAAAAGAAGTAGAAAATGACTATTCATAATACGTTGTCGTTAGAAAGCGCAAGCGAAATTTTGCAGAATTACGGCTTGTTGCGCGAGATGATTCAGCATAATGAATGTAAAAATAGCACTTCTGAGAATGAAAATAACACAGGTAACGCAGACTCAACACACGTAAAAAATGAAATTTGGTCACTAAACTCACACTATTTTGGAAATGTTGACGCAAATAAGCCATTTTCTCACGCAACTTACGATACGCGCGATATTAAGCCAGGAACACTGCTGTTCATTAAAGGCAATTTTAAGCCGGAATATCTTTTAGGAGCAGATAGTAAAGGTCTTGAAGCGTACGTTGCTGAACAAAGCTACGCAAACTACACTAATACGGTTGGCTTAATAGTTACGGACGCTCGCAAAGCAATGAGCATACTTTCTGCAGAATTCTTCGGTAACCCTCAAAAAAAGCTCACTATTGTTGGAATTACGGGCACTAAAGGAAAAACCACTACCGCATACTTTACGCACGCTATTCTAAGCGCTCATTCTCATGGAAAAGCAGCACTGTTTTCTTCAGTAGACAATTGCGTTGACGGAAAAAATTACGTTGAATCTAATTTAACTACTCCGGAAAGTTTTGATGCCTTCCGAATGATGAGTGAAGCTGTAGATAACGGTATGAAATACCTTGTTATGGAAGTTTCTTCGCAGGCGTACAAAGTAAATCGCGTATACGGGCTTAAATTTGATGTTGCTGCATTTTTGAATATTAGCCCGGACCATATTAGTCCTATTGAGCACCCGACTTTTGAAGATTACCTGTATTGCAAGAGACAAATTATTGCGAATACTAAACGTTTGGTACTAAATGCTGATACTGATCATGCGGATCTTCTTTTGCAGGATGCTGAGCGTAACGATGTTAATGTAACAACATTTGCGCGTATTCAAAGAGAAGAATTAAGTGAAAAAGATTCAGAAGGCGATTATAACGACGACTTTTCTAATAATTGCATAGATTATTGCACTTACGTAAACGATGACGATTACCAGGAACTTCTTACGCCTGATTACATTGCTATGCCTGTAGAAGGAAGCGAAGCGCATTGTATTGCTATGCGTGACACAGATGAAGATACTGATGAAGATACGCACGAAAACGCACACTACTGCCCTATTGACGAATTCTCAATATCTATTGCAGGCGATTTCAACTATGACAATGCTTTAGCCGCAATAGCAATTGCAGGCGAATTAGGAATTAACCAGGAAACTGATTTACACGCCTTACACGCTATTGAAAACGTTACTATTTCGGGGCGAATGGAAGTATTCCAAGATACAAAATCAAGCACGGTTGCAATCGTTGACTACGCTCATAACTACATTTCTACAAAATCAGTTATCGACTTTGTAGAAGAACGATACGGAAAACATAATCCTCGCATTACGCTTATTACCGGATCTACCGGAGATAAGGCTGTTGACAGGCGAAAAGAGATTGTTGAAGCAGCCCAAAACCGCGTAAGCCAGATTATTTTTACGACCGAAGACACTGATACTGAAGATGTAATACATATTTGCGAAGATATGCAAAGTTACGTTACAAACTCAAATATTTCGTCACGAATTATTATCGATAGAGTCGAAGCAATCGAATACGCCTACAATGATGCTGTAAAAAGTGCACAAAACGATGGAAGATTAAATGTTCTTCTCGCTATTGGCAAAGGTGACGAGCGCTGGATTAAAAGCAAACGAAAGCACGTACCGTACGAAGGTGACTCGTTCGTAATAAAACGACTTTTTTGCTTATAATGAACTATTTTGAAAATAGAAACAATTAAGCATAAAACACTTAAACATAAAAGCGCCCAAAAGCGCCCAAAGCACTAAAAAAAAAATAAAAACAACAAACGATAAAGAAGACACAAATGAAGAATCAACAATTCCAACCTGTACTACTTGGAAGCGATATTAACGCTTACGGAATGGCCAGAGCATTCCACGAAGCATACGGAATTACTTCGATTGCTTTCGCACACTTCCATCTTTCGCCTACAAAATTCAGCAAAATTGTTGACGTGCGCATTGTTCCAGGATTTGGCGAGCTTAATACTTTCCGCAAAACCATGGTTGATTTTGCTAAATCATGGAGTAAAGAAAATCCAAATACTAAACTACTTCTTATTCCTTGCGGAGACGTTTACGCGAATTTACTTAGCCAATGCGGAGACGAATTGCACGAATATTTTGCATTCCACACGCTTCCGGAAGCGTTAAATCGCCAGCTAAGCCTAAAAAGTTCATTCTACAAAACTTGCGAAAAATACAATCTTCCTCATCCAAAAACTAAAGTAGTAAACGCGAAAGAAGTAGCAGCTCACGCATATAAAGAATTACCATTCGACTTTCCTATTGCAATGAAGCCAGCAAATAGCACTAAATGGCTAGATATTGATTTTGAAGGACGCAAAAAAGCTTTTATTATCTACACTCCAGAGGAGCTGGATACTCTTATTCAGCGCTCGTACGAAGCTGGATACGATGACGAAATGATTTTGCAAGACTTTATTCCGGGAGACGACAGCCGCATGCGAGTGCTCAACGCTTACGTAGATAGCGAGCACCACGTGCGCATGATGTTCCTTGGACACCCGCTTCTTGAAGACCCAACTCCAGAAGCGGTCGGCAATTACGCTGCTATTATTCCTGACTACAATGAGGAAGTTTTCCGCAATATTAAAGCATTTTTGGAAGATATACACTACGTTGGTGTAGCTAATTTTGATATGAAATACGACGAGCGAGACGGAAAGTATAAGCTTTTTGAAATCAACCTGCGCCAAGGCCGCTCAAGCTACTTCGTTACATTAAACGGCTACAATATTGCGAAATATTTTGCGCAAGATTTAATTTTCCACGAGCCTTTTGACGGAAATACCGTGTTTGGGCGCGGAGAAAAGTTGTGGATGGAAATTCCGCGCTCAATTTTCCGCGATTACGTTGAAGAAAGTGAAGAAAAACAGCGTGCGCTTAATATGATTCGTCGCGGCGATTGGGGCACTACGCTAGAATATAAGAAGGATATGAACCTGCTACGCTGGTTGATGATTCGTCACATGTTTTCAATTTATACAAGGCGTTACGCAGAATTTTTCCGCAAAAAAGCGTGAAGTAAAAAAAAACTACGTAACATCTGAAGGGATACGAAACAATGAAACGGCCGTTTTTTGCTGTGCTTGGCGGCATGGGCACGCTTGCAACAGAAAGCTACATTCGTTTACTAAATAAAGAAACGCATGCACATAATGATCAAGAGTTTTTAGATTACGTAGTATTCAACGACGCTTCCGTGCCAGACAGAACAGCGTATATTGTTGGAGAATCAGCTGAAAGCCCATTCCCTGTTCTTGCAGACGACATTTCAAAAGCAACAGCAATCGGAGCTTCGTTTATTGTACTTACCTGCAATACGGCACACTATTTTTACGACAAGTTCCAGGCTCTTACTGATGTTCCTATTATGCACATGCCACGCGGAGCCGTGGCAGAAGTTTCTAAACGATACCCAAAGTCTAAATGTAATCGTATTGGATTCTTAGGAACTGCAGGATCTCGCAAAGCCGGAGTATACCAGCGCGCTATTGAAGAAGCGGGATACACTTTTGTAGCACCGGACGATAACTTGCAAGAACGTATTACTTCGCTTATTTATGACGACGTAAAAGGCACGGGAGAGCTTGACTTGCACCGTTACGAATCGGTATTAAGCGAAATGCTCGACCCTGCAGGAAACTGCCACTGCGACGCACTTATTTTGGGGTGCACAGAATTAAGCGTACTTAACGAAGCTTTCCCACTTCCGCAAATTCCTTTAGTAGACGCTCAAGCAGTACTCGTAAAAGACACTGTAGAAAAAGCTAAAGCTTTGCAAATTAAGTAGCAAATGGTAAGCAATTTAGCTCGCTAATTAAGTAACAAATTAATTAGCGAATTAATTAGCGAGCTAAACAGTAAGCAAGCAAATTAAATTCAAGACTCATCAATATTCGGGTGAATTACTGCGCGCTGCTCCTTCGGCTTTTTTAAGTCCGGATTCACATGCTCAACAAGCATCGTACGAGCGTCACCCGCTGTAACAAAACTGCCGCAAATAAGCACTCCGTGACCGTAGCCAACTCCAAGCTCATCATCCTCATCAACCAAATTCACAGCCGTTTGAATAGCATCCGGCAACTCGTCAACACGAATCACGCGATCTTTACCAAAAACTCCTACAGCAACCTTTTCAAGATCTTCCGGATCCATCACACGGTCCCTCCAAGAATTGCTAGTAACAATAATCTTCGTCAAAATAGGCTCAAGCACACCCAAATATTCTTCAACCTGCTTATCCGCCATCATTGCAACAACGCCAATAAGCTGCTCAAAATGATAGTTTTCTTCAATAGTTTCACGAAGAGACTCAGCAGCATTCACATTATGACCACCGTCAACAATAATCGTTGGCGAAGTACGAACCTGCTCGATTCTTCCAGGAACCTTAACCTGGCTTAAAGCTTCAGCAACCAAATCGCCGTCCAAAGCACCATTCACCGGTAACACAACTTCAGCCGCAGCGAGCGCAGCCAAAGCGTTATGCGCCTGATGCTTACCAAACTTGTCAACCGGAACATCCTCATACGTGCCAAGAGGAGTGCGCAAAGTAACAACCTGACCGCCAACCGCAGGAGTGCGCGAAACAACTTCAAGCTCGCCGTCACCATAAGAAGAATCACGCAACAATTTAGCATTATTACGCTCCGCGACTTCCCTAATAATTGGCAAAACCTTGTCTTCATGCGGCTGAGGGCCTAAAATCACTGTGCAATTCGGCTTAATAATGCCGGCCTTCGTGCGCGCAATCTCCTCAACAGTGTTCCCAAGCCACTGCATGTGATCCATATCCACAGGCCCAATAATTGCAGCATCCGCGTTCATAACATTCGTAGCATCCCATTCGCCGCCCATGCCAACTTCCATAACAGCAACGTCAACAGGAGCGTCTGCAAAAGCCCAAATCGCCATGGCTGTAAGCACTTCAAAAAAGCTCATTTTTGGCTTACCGTCAGCCTCCATGCGAGCATCAACCATGTCGATAATATCTTTCATTTGATCCCAAACGTCAATAAAATCGTCATCGCTGATTTCTTGGCCATCAATCATAATGCGCTCATTTATGCGCTCCAAATGCGGAGAAGTATAAAGACCCGTACGCAAACCGTAAGCGCGGCAAATCGACTCAGCCATACGAGCCGTAGAACCCTTACCATTCGTACCAGTAATGTGAATAACGTGCATAGACTTTTCCGGATGACCAAGAATATCGAGAATTAAACGCATCCTATCCAAATCAAGATTAGTTTTATTATGCTCAGGAGCGCGGCTCATAATATTACGCTCAATATCAACAATTCGTTCACCGTTACGATTTGGATTTTCCATAGACATAACTGCACTCCCCTAAATATGCTCACTCACGAATTTTCCAACTATATAGATTAGTTTATGGCAACAACACTTACAAAAAATAATAGGTTATTTTGCATATTAATTGCTTTGTCAATAAGTTGAGTGGATATTAGTTTGGTAGTTACTGTACAAACGTGTAACGAAAATGTTGGAATCTAGCGAAAAATTGGCATCGGCTTTACAGTGCTGTAACGAAAGTAACGCGATCTCGCCGAAAGCCGGCATTGCCTTTACGTACGCGTAACGAAAATAACGCGCACGACTGTAGAAACGGCATTACCTGTACATCGTTGTAACGAAAATAACGCGTGTGACCGTAGAAACGGCATTCGCTACACGCGCATGTAAAGAAACTAACGCGCGCTATGATTTAAGCGCTTCGGCAGTTCGTAGCGCAATGTGCGAGGAATTAAAAGTCGAATAAGTATACTTTTTGGTAACATAATAGCGATGCGTACGCGCATAGATAAAATCATGCGAATTGAAAATCTAAGTGCGTAAGCCTTAGTAAACTTAAGTGCGTAATGCGTAATAAACTCAAGTGCGTAAGCCGCGAATAACGAAAGTAATCTAATGAGCAGTGAAAATGAAGACGAAAACACTATGCAAGCCAAGCAGCGCACGGTTTTGTCGTTTGTGCGCCGTTCCGGGCGTTTAGACGCGCGTTTACAGCACGCTCAGGAGCGTTATGCTGGTCAGTATCTGCTAGATGTTACTGACGCTCCTGGCTCCTTTAGGTTGCGTGAGGGCTTTCGCGTTACGTCTGATTGGATTAATGATAAGTGGGGCAATAATAATCCACTGATTGTTGAGATTGGTTCTGGCCAGGGTGAGAATATTGTTGCTGCGGCTGAGCGTTTGCCGGAAACTAATTTTTTGGCGCTTGAGGTTTATGATCCGGGTGTTGCGCACACGATGCTTCTTGCTGGAAAGCAAGGTTTAACTAATCTTCGTATTGCGCAAGTTAATGCTCCTGATTTTTTTGCTGCATGTGACTGCGGTGTTTTAGAGGAGGTTTGGACTTTCTTCCCGGATCCGTGGCCTAAAATGCGTCATCATAAGCGTCGCATTGTGCAACCGGAGCTTGCTTCTTCAATACGTCAGGCGTTGCGCAAAGAGGGTGCGTGGCGTATTGCAACGGATATTGAGGATTATGCTTTGCATGTGCATGAAGTTATGGATTCTCTAGAAGATTTTGCAAATGTTGGTGAGCTAAGTGTAAGCCTTCCAACTGAGCACGTTGGTAAGGGCACTGCTGATACGGCTGTGAATCTTCCTCACGCAGATTTTACTGAATCTGAGCGTTTTGCTGGCCGTGTTCTTACGAATTTTGAGCGCAAAGGTTTGGATGCGGGCCGCATTATTCACGATTTTACTTATATTGCGCACTAAAACGTAAGCTGCGCTGTGAAACACGCTATGCGTAAGGCCTACACTGCGCAACACGCCGTGAGTTGCGCACTGCTGTTCTGAGTGTTAATATTATATGGTTTGGTTCGAAGCCCCCTTCGTCTAACGGTTAGGACACCAGACTTTCAATCTGACAACAAGAGTTCGACTCTCTTAGGGGGTACAAATTTAGCGCCGCGGTTTTTCCGCGGCGTTTTTGCATTTTACGAGCCAGTTTTGCTTCAGACTTCCAGCTTACCAAGCTTACCAGCGTTTCGCACCACAGCTTCCCAACGTTTCGCACCAGCTTTCACCCCACCCCACCATTCCACGCTTTCCTCGTTTTTTTCTATAAGACGTTATAACTTATGTCAATATACTAAATTCTATAAAATGTATATCTCGCTTCCTTTTAATGATACACTGTCTCTTTGGTGCTCCTGCCCGGGCTGCGTAGGTCAGGGAGCAATCCGTAAGTAATTTACAATGCGCAGCAGTTAAATAAAGGATCTCTAATGAGCGATATTTTTAACGCTACTAATAAAGATGAAAAAGATGAAGTGAAGTCATCTACTTCCGTAACTGATAGTGCGAATAGTAAGGCTAATTCTCAACCATTGACTGTTGCCAATTTGCGTTGGCGCGTTGCGGATATAGCTTTGGGAGCTGCTCTTTCTGCCGTTTTTGGTGTAATTCTTTTTGGCTATGGGTTGGTGTTTATTCCACTGATTCGCACTATTAATGCGGCTATTCTTCCTGGTTTTGCAAGCATTACTCACGGCGTGTGGTATTTGTC
Organism: uncultured Gardnerella sp.; assembly: GCA_947254595.1. GTDB lineage: Bacteria > Actinomycetota > Actinomycetes > Actinomycetales > Bifidobacteriaceae > Bifidobacterium. The sequence goes on from CAMYED010000001.1 coordinate 23,471, forward strand.
CGGAACTCTTGCGGTTCTTTTAATTCGTAAGCCTGGTTCTGCAGTGTATGTGAACGTGGTTGCGGCTTTTGTTCAGGTTTTGCTTGGTTCTCCGTTTAGCATTAGGGATACTGTTATTTCTGCTTTGCTGCAGGGTGTTTTTGCAGAATTGCCATTCTTGGTTCTTAAGTATCGAAAGTTTAATTTGACTTTGAGCTCTCTTTCTGGATTGCTTGTTGCTTTTGAATATGGCGTATTCTTGTGCTTCACTAAGTATCAGGCTAAGGCTCCAACTTATATTACTGTTCATATGATTACGGAGATTATTAGCGGCTTGCTGCTTTCTGGCGTACTTGTTTGGTTTGTGTATTTGGCTTTGCGTGCTACAGGCGCTCTTGATAACTTTGCTTCTGGACGTACTGCACTTGCATAAATGGCCGAATTCGACTCACTAGGTTGGCAACGTTTATGGGTGTGTGCTAATCTAGCTTTTGCCGAGTTTTCGGCGTGGGGCTTTAGCTCAGTCGGTTAGAGCAGCGGACTCATAATCCGTCGGTCCAGGGTTCAAGCCCCTGAGGCCCCACAAAATAACGCCACTTCGCTAGCTTAGCTAGCTTAACGAAGTGGCGTTTTCAGTTTTATTTTTCAGTTTTATTATTTTTATTTTTCGGCGCTACTTCCAGCACTCACTTTACGCAGATACTTTACGAAGCTACTTTACGCATCTACTTTAAGCGTCACTTTCCAGAGTCTGCTAAGTAATCTGGTATTTGCTTAGGATACTTTGGCCATGCGCCTTCCTGCGTGCACACGAATGCCGCCGTATTAACTGCTGCGCGATGCGCCTCCTTAAGGCTTTCGCCTTTAAGAATATGCGTTGTGAATACGCCTGAAAATGCGTCTCCTGCACCTACGGTATCTATAATATCTACGTGAGGCGTTGGAATAGTAGAACTTTCTCCAGTGCTTGTAATAATCGTGCTAAATGTGGATCCGCCTGTGAGAATCACATAGTCTAGCGCGTATCTAGCTTGGAACCAGCGGCAGGCTTCATCGTCAGAAGTGTCGCGAATGTTGAACATGTCTCTAAGCAGGAATAATTCTGAATCGTTAAGCTTAAGAACTGTTGCTTGCTGAAGAAGCGTATCAATAAGATCCTTCGAATAGTGGTCGCTTCGAATATTAATATCGAAGAATTTCATTGCTCCAGGCTTAGTATGCTTCAACAGTTGAAGAATAGTGTCGTGCGTTTCTTGCGAGCGCAAGCTAAGCGTGCCGAAGCACACTGCGTCTGCGCGCTCTACTAAGTCAATAAGCTCTCTCGTGTAAAGAATATGATCCCACGCTATGTTTCGCAGAATCGTGTATTCTGGAATTCCGTTTTTAAGCGCTATTTCTACTGTGCTTGTTGGCCAAGCGTTTCGCTGAATAATTGAGGTAATTCCAGCCTTATTGACTTTGTCAATTAGCTCGTCTCCAAGCTGATCTTGCCCAACTGCACTAATCATGCAGCTTTGCGCGCCGTGACATTGAGCATGGTATGCAAAATTAGCTGGTGCTCCGCCTACGCGTTTCCCGTGCGGAAGTAAATCCCATAAAAGTTCTCCTAGTGAAAGAACAATTGGCTTAGTCATATATTTCCTTTCCTGCGCGGTCGGCCATCCATGCTTCTACATCGTCAATCTGCTTTGGAATGTCGATAGATAGCCATTCTGGGCCGTTTTCTGTCATTAACACATCATCTTCGATGCGGATTCCGATTCCGCGCATTTCTTCCGGTAGCATTAAATCGTTAGCTGCAAAATACAATCCTGGTTCAATTGTGAAAATCATTCCAGGCGTAATTTTTGCGCCTTGGTAAGATTCGTAGCGTGCTTGAGCACAGTCGTGTACGTCTAAGCCAAGATGGTGTGCAACTCCGCAAGCATGCCAGCGGCGGTGCTGCTGACCTTCAGGGGATAATGATTCTTCAACGCTTACTTTCAAAATTCCCCATTCGTGTAAGTGTTCTGCTAGAACGCGCATGCACGCATGGTGAATGTCGGAGTATGTTGCGCCCGGCTTGGCTGCTTCAAAGCCTGCTTGCTGGGCGTCAAGAACACACTGGTAGAGTTTCTTTTGTAGGTCTGTGAATTTTCCGTTTGTTGGGAAAGTGCGCGTAATGTCTGCTGTGTAAAGGCTGTTTACTTCAACGCCGGCGTCAATAAGAAGCAGTTCTCCGTTTGAAACTACGCCCGTGTTTCGCATCCAGTGCAAGATTGGAGCGTGCTTTCCGGAAGCAACGATTGTATCGTATCCGACTTCGTTGCCTTCCTCGCGAGCAACAGAATTAAAAGCGCCTTCAACCATTCGTTCGGAATGTTCTTTTCCAAGCGCTTGAGGCAATCGTGTAAGCATGCGGTCAAAGCCGAGTTTTGTTGCTGCAACCGCTTTGAGCATTTCTCGAATTTCGTAATCATCTTTAAGCATGCGTGCTTCTGCTGCAAATTCGTGCAGTTTGTCGTCTGCGGCAATGTTGGCGTCTTCGTCAGTAAAGCCGCTCGCTTCTCGCATTGTTTCAACTTGTGCGGTAAGCTCCGGGTCGGTTTCGCGAATAATGCGTACGCGAACGCCTTCATTATTTGCGTCGTCGCCTACGTTTTTTGCAATAGCTTCCTCGAGTTCTGCAATATCGCGCGTTTCAATGCCTGTCATTGCTTTAAGCTCTTTTAAGCCTGCACGTGGGCCAACCCAGTATTCTCCGTAGTGTGGGTCCTTGTAGAATGCGGACGTGCTGTTGTCTGCTCGCGGCGCAACGAAAAGTTCTGGAATATGCGTTTTTCCTGCTTTTGCTTCTTCGCCGTCTTCCCGAACTGGCTCCATAACCAGTACGGCTCCGGCTTCGTAATCTTGGCCTAAGCCAGTGTAGTAAGCAAAAGTAGTGTCTGGGCGGAATGCGTAATCGCAGTCGTTGTTGCGGACTTTTGGTTGGCCGGCAGGAATAATTAGGCGCTCGCCTGGGAAGCGTTTAGAAAGAGCTTCTAAGCGTGCTGGAATGTATTTGCTGGATTCAAGAGGCTTAACTTCTGGCTCCTGATTGTCCCAGCTGCTTGTCATAAAATCTTTGAAAGAATCGCTATTTGGTCGAAGGGAACGATTGTTGACTCGGTCTTCTGCCTTTTGCGTACCGTCAGCTTTTAGTTCTTCGCCGTGCTCTGTTGGTGTATATTCTGCCATTATGCGACTCCTTAACACTTCTTTACACTTCTTTTGTGTGCAAATAAAATAAACTAGGCAATAAACTAGACAATAACTAACATAGTCTTATTTGCTGTTTTATGCGAGCTTTTAATTAGCGAAAATGTAATATTTTTATGTAATTTACAAAACAATTGTATGCGAGTATTAGTATTAGCTTTCTTCTTAAAAAATTATAGTTTGATTAACGGTTCTTGTTTGGCGTGGCGCGAGTTTTGGGGGATTCTACTTGGCGTTGCGCGAGTTTTGGGGGATTTCTCTCCTCGAACGCCCCGTCCTTCAGTCGCTCTGGTTGCTAAAGGTTCTCATGTCTACTTCGTTCTCTAAGAACGTTGCTCCATCAGTCCTCTTTTAGTTCTCGTAGAGAAATCCCCCAAACTCTGCGTGTCAATTCGTTAATAACCTCATCTTATCGCAGAGATTTTTCGATTTTTCTTCTTCACTCGGCGAATCAGCAGCCTGCGGCTCTGACGTTCACCTCGCTCAGTGCGAAAAATCTCAAATCTCTACCACACTAATATCCACACGACTGAAGGACAGCAAGTATTGAGTTGTAAAATAGCCTATAGTTTGATTGACAGCTCTTGTTTGGTGTGGCGCGAGTTTTGCGCGCGCTTTGACAGTTCAGCACGCGCGTTAGTTTCGTTACAAGCGCGTACAGGGAATAACATTTCTCAAGCGCTCAAGCAGGCTGGAAAACGCGAAAACAGTAAAAACAAAAAAGCTTTCGGTTTTGAAAGAACCCCTAGTAGTCCAAACAAAACCGAAAGCCAACTACACTCAACAATGAAAACACCAAGCCCGCTAGAAACCATTGCGAAAAAAGGAAATTCAGCAAAACAACGGTAACAGCCAAGCATCAATGAATCCACTACAGCAAAAAGCCCTACACTTTCCGCCTACACTATGAGTGCAAAACCATAACAAAGCAAGCACGAAACATAAACGCGCTCACCTCGAAAAGTTAGCCAGCAGACCCGCGAAGCAAAGCCGCTTTAGTAAGCCCGCCAGCCAACAAAAGAGTAAACAGCCAAGTAGCCGCCAGAAACACTAAGCCTCCAGCAAACTACCTGGCCATCCTCCCTCTCAGCTTAGTGACGGATCTTGCGAAGAGCAGCACCCATACCAGCAAGAACAGAAGCAGCAACAGCAGCCAAAGCTACAGCAGCACCAGTCTTAGCCAAAGGAGCAGCCTTATCAGCGCACTTCTTAGCATCAGCCTTCTTATCAGCACCGCAAGCCTTACCGCACTTCTCAGCAGCAGCCTGAGCATCCTTACCAAACTTACCGCTCAAAGCCTGAGCATAAAGCTCCTTAGCAGAAGTAATATCTGGGAAGTTTGGAGTCAAAGGATCAGCAGTCTTTACAGGAGGAAGCAAAGCTGGGTTCACACCCATCTCAATAGCCTTATTGTAAAGACGCTTGTACTCGCTCAAAGCATGATTGTAAGCGGCAACAGAAGCAAACGCATCCTTACGAGCAGCCTCAAACTTAGCAAGAGCATCAGCAAGAGCCTTCGTAGCGCGAACAACATGAGCATTAGCACGATCAACAGCATCGCTCAACTTAGTCTCGGTAGCAGAATCGGTAGCACCCTTAGCCAAGAAATCAGTCAAAGCCTGCTTAGCAGCAGCAGCGGCAGCCGTACGAGCATTAAACTCAGCCTCAGCAGCCAACAAAGCCTTACGAGCATCCTGGTAAGCCTTGAGCTTAACAGCATGATTATTCTCAGCATTCTGCAAGTTCATAGCAGCAAAACGAACATAATCAATAGCCTGAGACTGAGTAGTAGGGTCCAAAGCATCAGTCAAGAAGTTAAACGGATCAGAAGCTGGAGTCTGAGGAACAGGCTTTGGTTCTGGCTTTGGTTCTGGCTTAGGAGCTGGCTTCTCACCCTTCAGAGCAGCCAACTGAGCATTATAAGAGTCAAGCAAAGTCTGCTGAGTAGCAACCTTATCCTTAGCATCATTCAAAGCCTTAACAAGATCAGCGTAAGCACCATTCTTGTACTCGTCAAGAGTATCCTGAGCAGTCTCTAATTCGGACTCAGCAGCGCTCACATTACCGTCGGTAAGTGCATCAAGCTTAGCTGCAGCTCCAGTAATAGTACCAACGAGAGCTTTAAGCTGTGCTTTAGCAGCGTCAAACTTAGATTGATCAGCATTGCCAGCCTTAGTAAGAGCTGTAACATTAGCCTGAGTTACACTAGCAGCTACAAGCGTAGTGGAATCAGCGAAGAGAGCCTTAACATCAGTAACATACTTAGTGAAAGCAGATTCAGCATCCTTCTTAGTCTTCTCGGCAGCCTTGTATGCAGCGTGATCAGCCTTAGCCTTCTCTACAGCTTTCTTAGCCTTCTCTACAGCCTGCTCTTTTTCATCAAGATCGCCTAAACCAGCCTTATCCAAAGCCTTCTTAGCGTCCTTTACTTCCTGCTCAGCATCAGCCTTAGCCTTCTTAGCAGACTCAATCTTAGATTCAAGAGCGGCGATAGCAGCCTTATTATCAGCCTTCTGCTCAGTCTTCTGATCGCCCTTTGGAGCGTCAGCAGCGAAAGCTGGGGCGGCGAAAGCCATACCGGAAAGCAAAGTAGCGCCAGCAGCGAATGCGGCGATAGCCTTCTTATTCAACATAATATTTTCCTTTCTTCTTCTCCTCGTGCAGGTACACGAGAAAAAACCTAAACCCACAACACCGAAGCGTTGTGAATAACTGCCCGCAAGACTCACCAAGCTGGCAGCTGTTATTAACATACCCCCCCCCCCGTTCGTAAAAGTCAAGCGTCAACACGCGCTACCCAACAGTAAATTATCCACATTTCACGTTAAAAAATACTAATAACCCACCAAATACCGTAAAAAATACGGTATACGCGATGTTTTTTCGTAAAAAATGCTAAATTCAAGGTTTTCAAAGTTTTTTCCCAGAAAACTCTCAGGAAACGCGCGCACACTCCCCTGCCCCACGCCAAAACCCTTGCAAAACCGCCACTCCACGCGCGACACTCCGAAGCACCACCAACCCGCACCTAACCGCAACACCGCGCGCGTTAGTTTCGTTACGCGAGTGTAAAGCAACTAACGCTTTTTGACGCGATTACGTTATTCCCTTTACATCCGCGTAAAGCCGCTGCCGATCTTACGATAGATTCCGGCATTTTCGTTACAAGCGCGTACAGAGAATAACATTCCTCAAGCGCTCAAGCAGACCGGAGTGCGCAAAAGCAGTAAAAACAAAAAAGCAGCGCAAGTCGAGCGACCAGTTAATCGAAACAATCAACCAACAAGTCAATCGACAAGCGCTGCTTAAACAGCTCAATCAGCTCAATCAGCTAAACCAGGTCAACGAGCCAGAACTAAACGAGCCAATAACTCAACAAGCCAATAACCAAACAAGCCAATCAGCTTAAATAGCCTAAATAAATTCTGCTACACGCAATACGACCTTTAAGAGAACAAGTCGCGAGCAGTATTACCGTCCGGAGCATCCTCCACTTTAATATTCACTTGAGCAGGGCTTAAAAGGAACACGCGCGGCGTTACACGCTCAATAGAACCGCGAACACCAAACACAACGCCGGCAGAAAAATCGACAATGCGATAAGCAACCGACTCCGTAACACCAGTCAAATTCAAAACAACCGGCACGCCGTCACGCAAAGCACGACCAACCATCTGCGCATCGTCATAAGACTTCGGGTGAATGGTAGTAATACGGCTCATGCGATTAACATTCGACCGAGTAGAAGCACCAGTACGCGAGTCGCTGCCACGCTGAGGCACAACAGGAGTTACCGAATGATCATTGTCGAAAGAAGTCTCTTGAGCATCGTCTTCAACATAATCCTCATCTTCCGGCACATCTGCCATACCAACGTATGACATCACGTTCTTCATAAAACCAGCCATGAAGCAACCCTCCTCTCGTTCTAATTAACGCAGAAAATCAGGAATATCTAATTCATCCGGTTCAGCTGCAGGTTGCTGCTGAGTAGGCATTGGTGAATACTGCTGATTAACCGCAGAATCAAACATAGAAGGCACAGAAGCTGGCTGCTCCACTTGCTGAACAGGCTGAGCTTCTTCTTTCACAGCAGAAGTAGACCTCGCTGGAGCAACAGGCTTAACATCCGCCTGCATGTCAACAAACTGTCCAGCTTTTGCCGAAGACTCCTCCGCCTTAGGATGAGAATCAAAACCTGCAGCAATAACAGTTACACGCACCTCGTCTCCGTAAGAATCATCCAAAGAAAGACCCCAAATAATTTGGGCTTCCGGATGAATAGCCTTACGAACAAGCTCAGTAGCAGCAGACGCTTCCTGAAGCTTCAAATCGTTTGGACCAGCAATATTAATCAAAGCACCGTGAGCACCCTCAATGCTTTCCTCAAGCAACGGAGAGCTAATAGCAATCTCAGCAGCCTGAGTTGCACGATCTTCACCCTTAGCGGAACCAATACCAAACAGAGCAGTACCAGCGCCACGCAAAATAGCGGTAACGTCGGAGAAGTCAACATGAATATAAGAATTTGTTGTAATCAAATCCGTAATACCCTGCACGCCAGCAAGCAATGCGGTATCAGCCGTCTTGAACGCATCAATAATACCAATCGTACGATCGGAAATCTCCAACAAACGATCGTTTGGAATTACGATTAACGCATCAACTTCCTTACGAAGATTCTCGATGCCAAGTTTTGCGGACGCAGCACGCTGCGGTCCCTCAAAACCGAATGGACGCGTAACCACTGCAATAGTTAATGCTCCCTGCTGATGCGCAGCGCGAGCCACAATTGGGCTTGCACCAGTACCCGTGCCACCACCTTCACCGCAGGTAACAAACACCATATCGGCACCCTTAAGCGCCTCCTCAATATCTGACTGATGATCCTGGGCAGCCTTCGCACCCTTTTCAGGATCAGCACCAGCACCAAGGCCTCGGCTTGAAGCATCGGATAATGAAATCTTCACATCAGCATCAGAACGCAGTAAATCTTTAGCGTCAGTATTAATGGCTACAAATTCTACATTCTGTAGACCCTCGCTGATCATCCGATTGACAGCGTTACCGCCGGCACCACCGACGCCGACTACCTTGATGATGGTTTTGTCGTTGAAATTGTCAGTCTGGGCAATCTCGCTCACCGTTGTCTCCTGTCACTCACGCACGTTTACACAATATTTTAGCGCAAAACGCTCGATACTGACGACGTTTTCACAATAAACTGAAAAAATGTCACTTCTTTGATAATACACCGGGCTATACGCAAATATACACAAAACGTTATTTTATTTGCAAACTTGCAAACTAATCAGACTACAAAAACGCTGATAAGCCTAGAAAAATCTAGTAACTAGCGTCCATAGGATCGTCGCCAAACAGTGCCTCACGCTCCTCGTGACTCGTAGTACGAGAATCCAACCAGCCGTATGGCAAATGAACTTTTTTAGCAAAACGCACGCGTCCACGCGGCGTGTCTAACGCTTGTTCCGGCAAACGAAGCGAGCCATCAAGCATATTAAGATTGCGCTGAACATCCGCAATAGTCTCGCACTCCATAAACGCCTTACGTGTGCCTCCACCAACCGGAAAGCCCTTCAAATACCAAGCAATATGCTTACGCAAGTCGTGAACAGCCATACGCTCGTCGCCATCATAAAACTCAACCAAAAGATTTAAGTGACGCAAAATAACGGAACCAACTTCCGCCAAAGTAGGATTCACACGCTCACCACTACCCGCGCAAGCGTTACGAATATCAGCAAAAATCCAAGGACGACCCTGGCAACCACGGCCAATAGCAACACCCGCGCAACCAGTCTCCTGAAACATTGCGAGCGCATCCTCCGCACCCCAAATATCGCCGTTACCAAAAACGGGGATATTTAGCGCCTCAACCAGCTCCCCAATACGCTGCCAATCTGAATGACCACCGTAATATTCTGCAGTTGTGCGAGCGTGCAAAGTTACAGCAGCGCATCCTTCTTCTTGCGCAATATGACCAGCTTGAATAAAAGTTTCATGATTCTCGTCAATACCAACACGGAATTTAGCAGTAACAGGGATTCCTGCAGGCTCACACACAGAAACAACGCGATGCAAAATCTCCTGCAACAAATCCGTTTTCCAAGGAAGCGCAGAACCGCCTCCACGCCTTGTTACTTTAGGAACCGGGCAGCCAAAGTTTAAGTCAACGTGGTCGGCCATGTTTTCGTCAACAACAATTCGAGCAGCTTGCTCAACAATAGAAGGATTAACACCATAAAGCTGCAAGGAGCGCACTTTTTCACTAGGCGCAAAACGGCATAAACGCAACGCTTTCGGGTTTCTTGCAACCAACGCGCGCGCCGTAATCATTTCTGCCACGTAAAGCCCGTCCGGACCAAATTCACGGCAGATTACGCGAAAAGGCCAGTTAGTAATACCAGCCATTGGAGAAAGAACAACAGGAGTAGCAATATGAACTTTCCCTAAATCCACTGGTTTTATAGAAAAATTCATATTGCTTTAACTCCATTCACTTTAATAATATTTTTGCTATTTATTTTGATAGCGATTTAGCAATTTTTACTAAGCGATTATTAGTACAAGCCGCCAGCAGTAGCAATTTGCACAGGCTTAGATTCGTCCTCGCCAGCTTCCTTAGCAACATCCGTAGCGCCATCAGCCGCGCGAGTACCAACAATCTCAACAGGGCCTTGCGGATACTTAACACGCTTCTCATTAATGCGGCTAGCAATGTAATCTGCAACCTTATCCAAAGAAACACGCTCCTGCTGCATAGTATCGCGCTCGCGGATAGTAACAGCATGATCTTCCAAAGTATCGAAGTCAACTGTTACGCACAAAGGAGTACCAATTTCGTCCTCACGACGGTAACGACGACCAATAGCACCAGCCTCATCGTAGTCAATAACCCAATCATGCTGACGCAAATCCGCAGCCAAATCTTGAGCAACAGCCTGCAATTCTGGCTTCTTACTCAAAGGCAACACTGCAGCCTTAACAGGAGCCAAACGAGGATCAAGTCGAAGAACAGTACGCTTATCCACACCGCCCTTAGTGTTTGGAGCCTCGTCAACATCGTAAGCATCAACCAAGAAAGCCATAAGCGAGCGCGTAAGACCAGCAGCAGGCTCAATAACGTAAGGCACATACTTTTCGCCAGTAGCCTGATTAAAGTAGCTCAAATCCTCGCCGGAATGCTTAGCATGAGCAGACAAATCATAGTCCGTACGGTTTGCAATACCCTCAAGCTCTCCCCAATCCGAGCCTTGGAAGCCGAATTTGTACTCAATATCAACAGTGCGCTTAGAATAATGGCTGAGCTTCTCCTTAGGATGCTCGTACATGCGCAAGTTTTCTGGCTTAACACCCAAATCCACGTACCAGCGCACGCGAGTGTCAATCCAATACTGGTGCCAAGCTTCGTCAGTTCCAGGCTCAACAAAGAACTCCATTTCCATCTGCTCAAACTCGCGAGTGCGGAAAATAAAGTTTCCAGGCGTAATCTCATTACGGAAAGACTTACCAATATTCGCAATACCAAAAGGCGGCTTCTGACGCGTAGAAGTCATAACGTTCTTAAAATCGACAAAAATACCCTGAGCTGTTTCCGGGCGCAAATAGTGCAAGCTGTTTTCGTCTTCAACCGGACCCAAATGCGTGCGAAGCATCATATTGAAGTCGCGCGGCTCAGTCCAGTTTCCGCGAGTGCCGCAATCTGGGCAAGCAATATCTTTTAAGCCATTCTCAGGCATTTTATCGCCATGCTTTTCGGCATAAGACTCTTCCAACTTATCTGCACGATGACGCTTATGGCAATTCAAGCACTCAATTAAAGGATCATTAAACACAGAAACGTGGCCGGAAGCAACCCAAACTTGAGAAGGCAGAATAACGGAAGTATCCACGCCAACAACATCTCCACGCGTAGTGACCATGTAGCGCCACCATTCGCGCTTGATATTATCCTTCAACGCAACACCCAACGGACCGTAATCCCACGCAGAGCGCGTGCCGCCGTAAATTTCGCCAGCTGGGAACACAAAACCTCGACGCTTAGCCAAGGACACGACTTCATCAAGCTTTGAAACAGCCACAATACACCTTTTCGTAAAACTAGAAAATTTGGGTGAAAACGTTGCCATTATAGAAAAACCCTGTGACGCTTGTAGAATTACGAAAATTTATAGTTTATTTTACAATTAGTTCTGTGTGGCACGATTTTAAGGGGGCTGTTACTATGAGCGAAAATAATAGCGAGAATACAAAAGACAATGCAAACGAGCACAAAACTAACACGGTTGCTGCGTTGTGCATTGCTCCGAGCGGAGTTGGCGACGAGTTAAGCGAATACGTTGCGGACGCTGTGAAAGTTATTCGCGATTCTGGGTTGAAAAACGAAACCAACGCAATGTTCACAAACATTGAGGGCGAATTTGACGACGTTATGCGCGTAGTGAAAGACGCAACTATGACGCTAGTTAATAAAGGATACCGTACAGGGGTAATCTTAAAGCTGGATATTCGCCCAGGATTTAGCAATCAAATTGACGCAAAAAGCGCGCTCGTAGACAAAATTCTTGAAGAACGCAAAAACAACGAAGATTAAGCGCGTTTAAGCGTTTAAGCGTTTAAGCGTTTAAGCGTTTAAGCGCTAGACGCTAGGCGTTTTTTACGCCGCCAAAACGACGGTCGCGATGCGCATAACGGTCAATCGACCTCCAAAGCGCTTCGCGGCCGTAATCCGGGAATAGCTCTGGCACAAAATCAAGCTCCGCGTAGGATGCTTGCCAAGGCAAGAAGTTACTCGTACGCTGCTCACCAGAAGTGCGAATAACCAAATCGCAATCTGGAATATCCGGATTGTACAAGTGCTCAGCAATCATTTTTTCCGTAACGCGATCGCCCTTAATTTTGCCATCACGAATTTCCTTAGCAATTTCAGCACAAGCATCCGCAATTTCCGCTCGCCCACCGTAGTTTAGGCAAAAAACAACGTCAATAGTTTTGTTGTTCTTGGTAATTTCCTGCGCTTTTTCCAACTCGTCAATAACAGACTTCCACAAACGCGGGCGACGACCCGCCCAACGCACGCGCACACCCCACTCGTTCATTTGCGCAACTCTGCGGTGAATAATATCCCTAGAAAATCCCATTAAAAAGCGCACTTCTTGCGGCGAGCGCTTCCAATTTTCCGTAGAAAAAGTGTACAGGCTTAAATAGCGCACCCCTGCTTCAATAGCGCCGGCAATAGTGTCAAAAACAACAGGTTCTGCAGCTTTGTGCCCTTCAGTACGAATCATTCCGCGCTCTTTAGCCCAACGACCATTGCCGTCCATAATCACGCCAACATGGCGAGGAACCTTGCCCTTAGGAAAATCTGGTATGCGAGAAGGGTCACTAAAAGGAGCCGCCGGAATATTAAGCGACGTATAATCCACGTTTTCAAAAGCCATACTTACGAATGTAACAACCCCATTGAACGAATTGGGCGTTCAAGATAATACTCAGCCCACTGCTGAATACAGAGAACTGTAGAAGCGCCAATAGAAACGCCATCCAACGAAGCCCAATCACCACTAGAAAGTGCACATAACTGCAACCTAGTTTCCTCGGAACACATAATGGATTCAGGAGTATGATCTGCAGCGCACATTATTCCACCTGCAGCAGGCGAAAAATAGCATAACTCCTCAGTTTTTCCGCAAACTACGCAAGTTGTTAAACGCGGAGACCAACCAGCAATAGAAAGAGCACGCAACACGTACGACATTCCAATTGCATCTGGAGAATGTTTACGGTTAGAAAGTGACGTCAAAGCTGCAGTAAGCAAACGATACTGGCCAACCGTATCCTGATATTCACGCATGTATTCGTCTCTATATTCGTTAGAAACTAGCAAATCAACAACTTCCAGCATAACATTTGCATACTCATACGAAGTATAATCAGCGCAAATTTCCCCAGCATAAGCCGCGATCGAAACAGCCTGAGACACAACATCCAACGACTTACCTTGAGCGAGAAGAACATCCACTCGCATAAGCGGCTCAAGTCGCCCACCGAAACGCGATTTAAGACGGCGCACACCTTTTGCTACAGCACGAACTTTACCATGCTGCTTGGTGAGCATTACAACAATTCGATCTGCCTCACCCAAAGGAAATGCTCGAAGCACAACAGCTTCATCGCGATACAACGGCATAAATCAAACCACTATTACCTATAAATCGTAAATGCGAAAATACTAATGCAAAATCACAGCTATAAAAATCACGGCTGCGATTTATGCACGACTATCGGCATTATTTAGCAGAATCACCATCATTGCCATCGTCAACATCATTCAAATCGCCATCAAATGCACCAGACTCATCAATATGACTAATAATTGGGAATGAAAGATCCGGAACATCCAAAACAAGCGGCTTGCTTGGCTCAAAATGAGCAGAAGTCAAAGGTGGAACAGGAAGCGGCGAACGCTTAACAGGAGCTGAAGGAGGGAAAGATGGAATATCGGACGCAGATTCGCGAGAAGAAGCCGATTCGCGAGCAGGCGCAGGCGGATATGAAGGCGGATACGAAGGCGCAGAAGATTCCGACTTCGCTGAATGCTCATTATTACTACGAATAACAGGAGGGAAAGCCGGCGGCATTTTTGCTGATTCCGTAGAATTATGCATTACCGTAGCGCTCTGCAAAAGCTCGTCGTTGCTGTCGGTATCGTCAAGAGAAACAGAAGAATTTCCTGCTGCAGCATGCGGCGTAAAAATAGCGCGCTCAGACTGATGCAACACTTCAAACGAATCACTAGAAGCACGATTATTATAATCAACCGGAGCAAAAATACTCTGCTTGTTGTGATCTGGTACGCGAGGAACAGACGGAGTATGCGAAATCTTAGGCAAAACATCTGCAGCCGCAGAATCATCTACAAGATCTACAACATGCTTAACATCTTTAGCATCTTTAGTTTTGGAATCTGCAGTAGTTTTAGAATCTGCAGAATTATTAGCATCATCAAGCTTAGATTCGGTATCTCGTTTTGATTCAGCAGATTCAGCAGAAGCAGCACTTAAAGACTCCGCTACATTTTTAGCCGAAGGAGCAAAAGATGGTGCAACTAAAGTATTCTCAGCCGCACGCACCAACGGCTTAGCAGAAGAATGAGAAGCAGAATACGAGTTTTCTGAATCAACGTAATCATTTACGCGCTCAAAAGATTCCAAACTGCTAAGCAAACGAACGCAAGCATTTAAGTAGTAATCGACCTGACGCTCATCATAACCGCGCTTACCAGTACGCTGAGTAAAAATCACATTAGAAACATAATCCGCATCAATACCATTCAAAGTATCGTCGTCAGTTTCCCACTCAAGCTCGTGACCAAGCATAAACGCAATTTTATCAAGCGCTTGATCAACCATAATATCAACTTGCTTACGAGCATACGAAGGACGATGCGGCGCACCAGAATCAAAACGATCACGATAATCTCGCTGAGCATGCTTCAAAAGCTTACGATACAAGGCCTCAATACGCGCCTTCCAAACTACGCGACCACACTCAGAAAGCTCATGCTCAGTGCATTTATCTACAACCGCACGCTCCAAACGGGATAACGCTGCATCAACTTGACCAATAACGTAACCATTGCGCTCGAGGTCAAAAGAAACGTCTTGAATATCCTGCTGAGTAAGCTCAGCATCGTCACTATCGTACAGCTTATGCGCGTGCTCAAGAAAATCATTCACCTGAGCTACGTTATATCCTAACTTACGCTTACCAACACGCTCCATTCCAGAAGCATTACGAGCGGTATCAGGTTTCTGAGCCATCGAATATCGACCTCCTGAGCACATGTTCTTATTCAGTATACTGTACGCGATTGTTGCGACGCGCGCCACACGTTGCATTCGTACATACCTTCATGTATGTTTTTACTTTGTTGCAAACGGGCGATTAGCTCAGCTGGCTAGAGCGCCACCTTTACACGGTGGATGTCGGGGGTTCGAGTCCCTCATCGCCCACGTTTTGTTTCGTTATTATTTTGTTATTATTCTGTTTCGCTTCTATTTTATTTCGCTTCTATTTTATTTCGCTTCTATTTTATTTCGCGCTACAAGTTTATTTAATTTATTTAGCACTGCTATATTTAGCGCTACTTTATTTAGCACTACAAGTCGGTAGTTTATTTACACCCTTCCCAGAACCAATAGATTTCAGCGCCTTATAAGCCTCGTCAATTGTGCCAACTTTAACAACCTTCAAACCTTCAGGAACATGACCAACTACTTCATCGCAATTATCTTTAGGAGCCAAAAACCAAGTTGCACCATCCCGCCTAGCAGCAATCATTTTTAGACGAATACCACCAATAGCCCCAACTTTTTGCGATTTTTCAATAGTTCCAGTGCCAGCAATAATTTTACCGCCAGTTTCTTTTTCGGCAGTAAGCTTATCGATAATGCCCAAAGTGTACATCATTCCAGCAGAAGGACCACCAATATCCTCAATATTCAAACGCACCTTAACACCATCCGCAACAATGCCAAGATTCTTACGCGCATACTGCAACGCAACACGTTTAGCAACATTTTGAGAATCGTCCATTTCGTGAGTAGATTCCTTATCGTACTCACTCGCACTCTGCCCAACCGGAACAATTGCTTCGCGCGGAATCACTTCCTTCTGAGAATCCAACCAAGCAAAAAGAGCATAATACGTTGGAATTTCGTAACCCGGAACACCAGAAGTGCTAACAGTAAGCATTAACAATTTGCCAGAATCCGCATGCTCCTTCACTTTAGAAGCAGACATATCTATTACCGGAACTTTAGACACAGAACCCAAAACATCCTGAGTTGGCCCAGGCTCCTCAACAACATAAGCACTCGGAAGCATAAGCGCAATAACCGCAATAACTACCGTAAAAAATCCGGCAAAATAGCGGAAAGAATGCGAATCAACATACGCAATCACACCACGAATCAGAGCAAACAAACTCTTGCAGCACTTACGGAATAATTGAGGACACCTAGAAAGCATGCTTGTATCATTACACAAGCCCTATATAGTTTTGCGAGAATAGTGTAGTTTGATTGACATCTCAATGCTCGCCATCATTCAGTCGCGTGGATTCCGGCATTTTCGTTACGCGCATGTAAAGCAACTAACGCTTTCCCGCGCGACTACGTTATTTTCGTTACGCGCGCGTACAGTTACTGCCGATTCTACGCACAATTCCGGCATTTTCGTTACGCGCACGTACAGCAACTAACAATTTTTAAGTCAATTACAACATTTTCATTACAACGCTGTAAAGCCGATGTCGTGTGTATATTTTCGCGGCAGAGATTTGAGATTTTTCGCACAGCTGAAGGACAGCAAGTATTTAGACGTAAAATAAACTAAGCGCAAAGAAACAGAATATACATACGCAGCACAAAACCACAGTATCGAGTAGAATAGCTTTATTGGTACGCTTTATTAAGCAGGAGAAAACGGAAGAAAAACGCAAAACTCCCGCATACGTAAGCACGTAGCGCAAAGGATACACTCATGAACGAAGATGCAATTCACCAATGGCTTATTGAATGCTTTGGGCCAATACAAGGCGAAGAAGCATGGAAACAACTCGACCAACTTCCTTTTGAGCTGCGCGAACAACTCTTAAACCAGAACCCATCCAAACTTCCAAAGCCTGACGAAGTGCGCGGCATGATGCAAGCATTCAGCGCAGGCGGATTAAACAATCCTAACGAAATGGAAGAAACACTAGAAAAAGGACCAATTAACCGAAAACTAGCGCAATCCATTGCCCTACAACATGCTACTGGAGATCAAGGCACAGTAAATGCGGAAGTTGCTGACGCAGCAAGACGCGCACTAAGCCAAGCAAATTTGTGGCTAGATATTACCTGCAAATTCAACCCTGCTCCAGGAATTCCAGACGTGCTTTCCAGAGCAGACTGGGTAAAAGGAACACTAGAAGCATGGGTAAAATTCGCTAATCCTGTAGCAAAATCAGTAAACGAAGCACTAACATCCGTTATTGAAGAACGATTCCAAGGCTTAGACGACGCCGAAGTAAAAGGCTTATTCGCAGGAGTAGTACCAATTCCACTACCGGAAGGAATGAACAATCCTGCGCAACTAATGAAACTACTCGGAAACACTTCATTCGCAATGCAATTAGGGCAAGCAGCTGGAGCACTTTCGCACGAAGTTCACGGAAGTTTCGACCAAGGACTTGCACTACTACAAAATCCTGCCGGCGGTTTAATTCCATACAATTGCATTGAATACGCAAAAGTTTGGAACATAGACATAACTGAAGTTATGAACTACTTAGCTTTACGAGAAGCCGCACACGCGCGAATTTTTGCTGCAGTACCGTGGCTTATGCCGCGATTTGAAGCACTTATTATTAAATACGCAAACGGAATAAGCATCGATTTAGAAGCAATGGAAGAACAGCTTCGCGAAGTAGAAACCATGAATCCAGAAGCTATTTCCGGAGCAGTCAACTTATCTAATATTGGCACCAACGATTCCGAAGAACAAAAGCAAGCATTACACAGCCTAGAAACACTACTTGCGCTGGTTGAAGGATGGGTTGATTGCATTACATGGCAAGCAGGAATGGCACATATTGCGCATATTGAACAGTTGCGCGAAATGATGCGTCGCGAGCGCGCTGCAGGAGGACCAGCAGAAGTGACGTTTGAATCGTTACTAGGATTACACTTGCGTCCACGCCGAATGCGCGAAGCAACGCAACTTTGGGAAAAACTTACGCGCGAACTAGGCGTTGAAGGACGCGATAATTTATGGGGTCACCCGGATTTACTGCCAAATTTGCCGGAAAATGCGGAGAATTTGACGGGGAATGCGCCGGGAAAGTTGACGGAGCATACGGAAAATGCGCCTGAAAATTGGGAAAATGCGGAAGAACAGCTTAGAATTATAGACTTACAAAATGAGACTAAAAATAGTGCAGAAGATAATGCCGAAAACAATTCAGGCAATAATAAAGACGGCAATAAATCAGGAAAATTAATCGGAAATCCTGAAAAATCCGAAAAATCCGAAGAAAATAGCGGAACTGCAGGTAGCGAAACTGCAGACAGCGCAAACGAAAGCAGCGCAAACGAAAGCAGCGCAAACGAAAGCAGCGCGAACGAAAGCAGCTATAAATTTGCCGGAAATGCTGGAAATGCTAAAAAATTTACGGAAGACGATTTAGTCGGAAACGATTGGGATGCCGAGCTTAGCAAGCTTTTGGAAGAAGACGCGCGCCAAAAGAAACAAAGCAACAATCCATACGAAAACTCTGGAAGCAACAGCGGCGATGGCGGCGAAAACAACAGCGGAGACGATAGCAAAGACGACAACGGCAGCAACAGCGGCGAAAACAAGACCGAATGATTGCAAAACGGCTTTTTCTATACGCGCATGTAACGAAAATATCGCCCGAAGTCAAAAAATCGGCAACAACTTTACACGAGTGTAAAGAAACTAACGCACGCAGCCAAAAAATCGACAACAACTATACACGCGTGTAAAGAAACTAACGCAGTCAACCCAAAAAACGGCAGAGACTATACACGCGTGTAAAGAAACTAACGCACACAACCGAAAAAACGACAGAGACTATACACGCGTGTAAAGAAAAAGCCGGAATTAAGCCAAGAAGCGGCTAGGTGCACGAGTCATACCCTTGCCATTATCCTTACGAACAGCATACGAAAGATGCAAAGTCTTTTCTGCACGCGTTATAGCAACATACATAAGACGCCGCTCCTCCTCCAACTCCTCATCACTAGAAGCAGAAGAAAAAGGAATAAGACCTTCAGAACAGCCAATCACGTAAACGTGACCAAACTCCAAACCCTTAACCGCGTGAATCGTAGAAACCGTAAGCGCCGACACAGCAGAACTACTAGAATCATTATTCTGAAACTCACCCAACACATTCCGCTGCCAACCAACATCCATTCGCACACGATACGGAATTTTTGCAGCTTTCAAAACCTTACAAAGCAACTTCTGCTGAGCATTAGTGCGAGTAAGTATTGCACAATCCCCCAATTTTGCAGCACCACTTTGAACCAGATTCCCAATCTGCTCAACAACACCAATAGCTTCCTCAAGCTCACCTTCAAAAACCTGCTGAGAAACTCGCACACCACCCTTACTTACAGCCTTAACTTTTACATAATCATCCTTATAAGGCGAAGACGCAAGAACACGATTCGCGACACCAACTATTCGCTCCGTAGAACGGTAGTCAGTATTCAAACTAATATCCGCACTAACCGGCGCAAATTCTTTCGGAAAATCCAGCAAATAATAGCTAGTCGCGCCCGCAAAAGAATAAATTGTTTGCGCAGGATCCCCAACCACGCAAATATCACGATTCTGCCCCATCCACAACCGTAACAATTCATGCTGCAAAGGAGACACATCCTGATACTCATCCACCGTAATCCAACCAATCGCCTGACGAATACGACGAGCAGCATCCGGAAAATTACGCAAAATATGACAATTAAGCAAAATAATATCGTTAAAATCAATGCAATTACGCAAATTCTTTTCAGCCTCATACGACTCATACACTTCAACAAATTGTGAAGGCTCCAAACCCGCCGGAGGAATCCTATGAGTCACCGAACAAACGCGCGCATAATCATCAGGCGCAATAAGCGAAACCTTCAACCAATTAATTTCCGCTAAAATATCTCGAGACTGAATCAACGTAACATTTGCAAAATCCGGGTACCTTTTAAGCGCTGCAGATAAAATTTGATTAGCATCGTCAACAATAGACGGAAAAGGCGCTGAACAAACATCATCCCAAACCTTACGAATTTGATGCAACGCAGCAGCATGAAAAGTTGCAACACAGCCAATATTATCAACTCCAAGAGCACCAATACGCGAGCGCATTTCAGCCGCAGCTTTCACAGAAAAAGTGACAGCAAGCACGCGCTCAGAATCCCACTTTCCCGTAGCACAAGCGTAAGCAATGCGATGCGTAATAGTGCGCGTTTTGCCCGCCCCAGCGCAAGCAATTATACGAACCGGCCCCTCTACTGCTGTTGCAGCGGATCGCTGAGCATCATCCAAACCCTCTAATAACATTCCCGGCGAAGAATTCATACTTCCATTGTTGCAGCAACATAGACGCTTATGCAAGAAAAGCAAAAATATGTGCATAACTCACATAAAATAAGCGAAAAACAATGCCGAAAATTGGCAAAATTTCGGTGCTTTGTATTACTGTGGGAGTGTGACACAACTCAGTAGATTCAAGTTGGCAGCACTGGCATCTGCAGCCATGCCCGAAGTACAGTTCGCAGGAACGCGCCAAAGTGAGCAAGTTAATGCCACTGACACAGCCGCGGGAATTTCTCACGCCGTAGTGCAAGATGTTTCCGGCAAACTTTATGACGTTTTTATTAGTGCCGACAGTAAAGGTCGCAAGCGTTTACACGATCGAGCTCGCGCAGCATGGACGCTGCAGCACAGCAAAGATTTAGCAGCATTAGGATTTTCATACGACACAATGATTACGTTTATTCCGGGCAAACGCGCGGAAAATGAAAACAATTCTGCAAATGCAAGCTCTACAAATGCGCAAAGCTACACAACAACTAAACCTATGCGCAATATGTCGAATATTATTGCGAACGAAGACGATGACGCTACCGTTCTTATTTGCGAACATTTAGAAGGAAGTGCTAGAGACTTGCGCCTTCTGACTACTGAAGATTGCGCAAATGCGGGCACAGCAATTGGCGCAATTCACCGCCTACGCCCTAATTTCGTAACTCGAGGAAAATATCCGGCATTTACTACAGGACAAATTCGCGCACAATTAACAGGATGGATTAAACGACTTCGCCAAGCAGGGCATATTCCAACAGAAATCACAGACAGCTGGTCCAGAGTGCTAGAAACTGAAGGATTATGGTCCTTCAACACTTGCCCAGTACATGGCGGTTTTGTTGATGGAGACATTCTGTTTTCAGGCTCCACAATTACAGCTGTAACAAATTGGCAGAACATGCAAATTAACGATCCAGCACGCGATTTAGCTTGGATTTTCGCAAAACTTAATGAGCAGCGACGCAACGCCGTACTTTCCGCATACGGCAGAATAATGGGCTCTCGCTTAGATAGCTTAATTATGCTACGAGCAAACCTTTGGCTGCAAATGGAACAAGTTGGCGATTTTATTCAAGCCTTACAACGCGCAGACAACACAAGCATTATTCGCTTTAAGGCACAAGTTGAGCGCTTAGCTCACGAACTAATGCGAATCAGCAATGCTCAAAACGCAAAAAATCACCACAATACTAGCAAACCTTACTCAACGATTACTGTTGGTACGCTTTTAGAAAACGACAGTACACAAAGTCGCCAAATTGAGCATAATACCCTAACCAGCAACGCTGGCAGCGCTAAAAACACTCGAAACGCTGAAAATAACGACGAAACCAACGAGCGCGATATTACGTTCGAAAACACCGTTTTAGTAGAAAGCAATCAAGACAATACTGCAGAAAGCAAAACTTCCGTTGCTGCAGCAAATGATGATACCCACGAGCGCACAGTTCAGTATGCTGTAACTAATTCTAAAAATGATGAAGAAGCTGCGAAAGCCGCACACATTGCAGACGACACTGCAACTCAAGTGATTTCGCACGTTGAGCCTAAATCTAAGGCAACTGCTTATGCAGATACTTCGAAAAATGCAGTAAGAGAAAAAGCAGATAATGGAACAACCAAGGAAGCAGATAAAGAAGCAAAGCGAAATAAGACTGCTGAATCTGCTGAATCTACTGAATCTGCCGAAACTGCAGCAGTAACTTCAGTCACTTCCGAATCTTCCGAATCTTCCGAAAGCGCTAAAACTAAAGCTTCTGCAAAATCTGAAGAAAAGAAAGATCAAGAAGATGACGACAAGCCAGAAACCGTGATTATTCCGCTTCTTGAACGCGAGGAGCGAGCAATGCGAGACGCGCAAGCAGACTTAGACGAGTAGTAGCTGAAGTAATGAACCTGTAAGCAACTTGAACGTTAAAACGCAAAATAAGAATAAATAAGGATAAATAAGAATTAAAGTAGGAGGATATATGCGAGTAGTGCTCGGCGTAAAAAATGTTTCCGATTCGATTGATTTTGAAACAAACCAGAGCGCAGAAGAATTGCGCAAAATGATTGACGAAAATAAAGATATGCTTGAATTTACAGACATAAACGGCAGAATTATTATGATACAATCATCGTCATTGTCGTACGCAATTATTGGCGACACACCAAAGCACGCAGTAGGCTTCGGAGCGCTAAATTAATCCTCCAATAAAAGAGTTTATAGATTGCAGCCGTGGAGCAGTATTTTGGACACTACTTCGCGGCTTGTTATTTCCTCACCCAAACGATTCTGCTTGCCGGAACCATGCCAATCCGAGCCACCAGTAACAAGCAAATCGCATTTTTGCGCTAAAGCAAGCAAACGCTGACGTTGATTTTTAGAATTTCCACGATGATACACTTCCAAACCGTCAAGACCAGCATTTGCAAAAGATATAATCTGAGCATCCGAAAGAAGAACGCGATTGCGCGAAGGATCAGCCGGATGCGCAATAAAAACAACTCCCCCAGCATGCTTAACAGCCTCAATAACATTGAACACATTCGGCGAAGGAGTTGGAATATAGTATTCGCTTTGCGGCGAAACAGGTCCCGCAAAAGCCTCAGATCGCGTTTTACACACTCCAGCTTGCACCAAAGCATCCGCAATATGCGGGCGCCCAATCGTAGTCAAATCACCCAACTTAGCCTGAGCTAAAACATCATCCCAAGTAATCGGAAAATCTCGCGACATGCGCTCAACCATGCGCTTAGTGCGCTCAAAACGGCGCTGACGAGTAAGCGCAAACATGTTCACAATTAAAGAATCATTAGGATTGTACTGGTACGCAAGCATGTGCACGAACACGCCGGAATCTTCCGCAGTAATCTCAGAACCAAAAAGCACTGGCATATTCGCTGCAGCAGCAGCCGAACGAAAATCCGCCCAACCGGCGGTAGTGTCGTGATCTGTAATAGCAACACCCTGCAAACCTAAAGATTTAGCCTGAATAATTAAATCTTCCGGAGTTGCAGTGCCGTCAGAATACACGGTATGGCAGTGCAAATCCCAAGAGTCATGCGCAAAATTTGCGATATTGGCTCCAGCATTATTGGAGGCGTCACCAATGTTGTTGCTAACTACAGTCATACAATTATCGTAGACTGTGCTATGTAAAGAGAATGAATATTCACAGTAATTATTTGCTATTAAAACATTAGTTACTAAATTGTTTGTTATTATTTTATATAATTTATATTATTCGTAATAGGTAACCTGTAGGAGTGTAGGAGAAGCAATGGCGCAAAAAGACGCGGAACAAAAAAACAACGAAACAACGCTTAAAGGCTGGAGACATTCCGCAGCATGGACCTACGGAGTAATGCTATTCTTCTCCGCAGTGGCGCTAGTCACTTCACTTATTCTTTCCGCAGAAACGCTCGCATTAGCGCGCGCACCGCAAAAACTTTTAAGCTGCGATTTTAATAGCGTAGTTTCCTGCTCCAGAGTTGCGCAAACTTGGCAGGCAGAAATGGTTAAATTCGGCGAATTAAGCTTCCCGAACGCATTCTTTGGAATTGCTGCAGAAAGCGTGTTCGTAACGCTTGCTGTTATTGGAATGATTCGCGTTTGTGTGCCGCGATGGTTCGCAATATGCACTTGGATTGGCGGATTTTGCGCTCTAGCTTACGCTTACTGGCTATTTTCACAATCAATGTTCGTAATTCACGCATTATGCCCGTGGTGCATTGTTCTAATGTCTTCTACTACTTTGCAATTTATGTCACTAAGCCACGCAAGCGTAAGCTCACAAAGGCTACTTACTAAACGTTTTACTTGGGTTGAAAGCTACTACCGCTTAAGATACGACCTTCTCGTTGACGTGATTTGGATTGCAGCGTTAGTTACGCTGATTTTAAGCCAGTACGCGAAAGTAATTATTGGGTAAGATATAAAAACTACGCGCAAATACAAAACTACGCGCAAATACACAAAACTACTCGCACAATCTTTTAGCAAGTTGCTGCATGCGCTCGCTGGAATCTGAATTAGTAAGCGTAATCGAACCTTCCTGAGAATCGTCCGCAAGAAGACCGCGAGAACAAAGTATTTCACGCAAATGATTAATCGTGCCCTCATTGCCATCAACAATATTCGTGCGCGCAGGCAAAAACTCGCGGAAATAATCGCGGTAAAACACAAAATGCGTGCAGCCTAGAACAACCGAATCAATGCTGCTTAAATCATAATCGTCGAAATACTTGTGAAGCGCGTCAAAAACTATATCACGATTATTAAGTTCCCCACGCTCAACAATGCGCACCAAATCGGGGCAAGGCTGCGAAAAAATCGTATGATTCTTAGAAAAACGCTGCAATAAATCAGCAAACTTGCGCTCGCGTAAAGTAAGCTCAGTTGCAGCTACGATTACACGCTGAGACTCACCCTTACCTAAATCGCAAGCAAGCTTAAGCGCAGGTTCCATCCCAACAATCGGAATATCGTAATACGCTCGCAAATCGTTCACAGCTGCAGAAGTGGCGGTATTGCAGGCAATTACAACAGCTTTTACACCAGATTTCACAAAATTCTCAACAATTGCAAAACTGAGCTTTTTAACTTCATCAGGAGTTTTAATGCCGTACGGAGCGTTGGCAGAGTCACCAAAATAGATAATTCGCTCGTGCGGAAGTTCAGCACGCATTTGACGAGCTACAGAAATGCCGCCTAATCCGGAATCAAAAACGCCAATTGCTGCCGACGATGCCATACGCTACCTCCTAAAAACGTTTACTATCGTAGTGACGAGCCTCAACATATAAAAGCGAAGCAATAGCAAAAATAAAAGCGAAGCAATAACAAAAAACGTGCCGAGAGTATATGAACTATACACCGGCACGTTTTGTTTAGTTAGCTAGATGTTATCTAGCTGTTAGATAGCTGTTAGATAGCGTTATCTGTGACTTACGCACGCTTAAGACTTACGCTAAGCTCAGTTGCGCTAGAATCAGCCTCAACAACCTCGAAGCTCGTAGCCAAAGTCTCTTCCGCAATCAAATCACGGAACTGATTAACCTTAGCAACGTCAGAAGCTGGAACGCTCAAAGTCAAAGCGATTCGGTCAGTAACATCCAAACCGTTCTCCTTGCGCGCATCTTGAACAGCGCGAATAGCATCGCGAGCGTAACCTTCAGCAAGCAAATCGCTAGTCAAAGCAGTGTCAAGCATAACGAAACCGCCAGTTGGCATTGCAGCAGAAGCAGTGTTTTGAGCCGCTTGAGCGTCCGAAGACTCAACGCGATTTACAAGCTCATACTCGCCTTCAACAAGCGCAACTTCGCCGTTTGGAGTCTGAACAACAGGAGCGCCAGACTCGTCAACATGCCAATCGCCACTCTTAGAAGACTTAATAGCAAACTGCACTTGCTTACCCAAACGAGGGCCAGCAGCACGCGCATTCACCTTAAGCTCGTGAACAATCTTCAAACCGTGTTCGCTTGCATCCTGCAAAGTGCAGAATGTAACATTCTTCACGTTAAGCTCGCGCTCAAGCACCTGCTCGTAAGGCTCCACAGCAGCAGTATTTTCTGCAACAACAGTCAAGTTTGCCAACGGCTGGCGCACACGCAACTGTTCCGCCTTACGCAACGAAAGCGCAGAAGACACAACCTCGCGAACCTTATCCATAGCAGCAACCAAAGCATCGTCGTGCGCAAGAACAGCACCAAGCTCAGTCACTTCGCCAGCCTTAGGATTTGGCTCACCGTCCGAAAGAGTCTCAGGCTCAACCAAATAAGGCCAATCAGCCAAATGCACGGATTCGCCGCCGGTAAGACCACGCCAAACAGCCTCAGCTTCCATTGGAGCAAGAGGAGCAATCACACGCATAAACGCTTCAAGAACCGTGTAAAGCGTGTTGAAAGCAGCCTCGTCCTCATTCCAGAAGCGGTCACGGCTGCCGCGAATATACCAATTCGTAAGTACGTCAATAAAGTCGCTTACGGCCGCGCAAGCATCACTAATAGCAAACTCGTTCAAGCACTTTTCAACGCGCTCAACAAGCAAACGCGTGCGAGCAAGCAAGTAGCGATCCATATTGCAAAGTCCCGCAACCTCATCTGCACGAAGGCGACGAGCATCATAACCCTTTCCACCGTTTGCAGCGTTCGCATACAGCGTGAAGAAATAGTACGAGCTCCAAACAGGAAGCATAACCTGGCGAACCGTATCCCTAATGCCGTCGGCAGTAACAATCAAATTACCACCGCGCAAAATTGGCGAAGACATAAGGAACCAGCGCATTGCGTCCGAGCCGTACTCGTTGAAAACGCCGTTCACATCTGGGTAATTGCGCAAATGCTTACTCATCTTCTGGCCGTCGGAACCAAGCACAATGCCGTGGCAAATCACGTTCTTATATGCTGGGCGGTCGAAGAGAGCCGTAGCCATAATGTGAAGCGTGTAGAACCAGCCGCGAGTCTGACCAATATATTCAACGATGTAATCGCATGGGAAGTGCTCTTCGAAGAATTCCTTATTTTCAAACGGATAATGGAACTGCGCGAAAGGCATGGAACCGGACTCAAACCAGCAGTCGAGAACATCCGTAATACGGTGCATTTGCGACTTTCCGGTAGGATCGTCTGGATTTGGACGAGTAAGGCGATCGATATACGGGCGGTGCATATTCACATTGCCGTCGTCGTCGCGAGGATAATCGCCAAAATCAGCCTTAAGTTCTTCCAACGAACCGTACACGTCTACGCGAGGATACTTTGGATCGTCACTCACCCACACTGGAATTGGCGAACCCCAGAAACGATTACGGCTAATCGACCAATCGCGAGCGTTAGAAAGCCACTTACCAAACTGGCCGTCCTTAACGTTTCCAGGAATCCAATTAATCTCCTGATTAAGCTCAAGCAAACGCTTCTTAATCTTCGTAACAGACACAAACCAGCTAGAAACAGGCTTATAAATAAGCGGAGTTGCGCAACGCCAGCAATGAGGATAGCTGTGCACGTAGCTTTTTTCTTGGAATAGCAACGCGCGCTGATCTTCCGGCATTTGAGCAAGCGGACCGTCTCCTGCACGCAAGTTGCGCAAAATTGGCAAGTTCGCGTCGAAAACGTACAAGCCTTCGTAATCTGGGCAGTCGCTTGTAAACTTGCAGCCTGCGTCGAGCACGTCAACGCTGCGAATTTCGTGCGCGTTAAGCGTGTTCATATCGTCCTCGCCGTAAGGAGCCTGGTGAACGAGGCCAGTACCTTCAGCGGTGTCAACATAATCTGCTGTGAAAATCGTAAAAGCGTTAGGACCAGGAGTGCCGCCCTCTGCGAGTGCAGAATCGCTTGCAAAGTATGGGAATACTGGATAGTAACGCCAGCCGGACATCTCAGCGCCCTTAAGTTCGCGCACAACCTCGTAGTTTTCGCCAAGTTCCTTAGTGTAGGAGCCGAGCAAAGGCTTGCCAATGTAGAACTTCTTTCCAGCAAACTTGCCTTCAGTTGGGCGAACTTCCACGTAGTCGATGTCTGCGCCAACTACGATTGCGAAGTTTGTTGGCACAGTCCAAGGAGTAGTGGTCCAGAAGACTGCGTAAGCGTCGGCTTCGTCACGAAGCTTAACGGCTACAGAAACGGTAGTATCTTGACGATTCTGGTAAACATCCGCATCCATACGAAGCTCGTGAGCTGAAAGTGGAGTTTGATCCTTCGGGCAGTATGGAAGCACGCGGTAACCCTTGTAAGCCAAGCCCTTATCGTAGAGCTGCTTAAATGCCCACATTACTGATTCCATGTACGGAATGTTCAGCGTTTTGTAGCCGCGCTCGAAATCAACCCAGCGAGCTTGACGATGCACGTAGTTTTGCCACTCGTTCGTGTACTTCAAAACGCTAGCACGGCAAGCATCGTTGAACTTTGCGATGCCCATTTTTTCGATTTGCTCAACCGATTCGATGCCGAGTTCCTTCTGCGCTTCCAACTCTGCAGGAAGACCGTGAGTATCCCAACCAAAAACGCGGTTTACTTTGCGTCCGCGCATAGTCTGATAGCGCGGAACCACGTCTTTTGCGTAGCCTGTGAGCAAGTGGCCGTAGTGAGGAAGACCGTTTGCGAATGGAGGGCCATCGAAGAACACGAACTCGTTTTGGCTTCCCTTGCCGGACGGGCGGTATTCGATTGACTTGCGGAAAGTATTGTTTGCATCCC
>CAMYED010000002.1 GCA_947254595.1 uncultured Gardnerella sp.
TATAGACTTAAATCCGTTATTGCCTGTACACACGTGTAACGAAACTAACGCGCACAAGCACAAAAACGGCAGCAGCTTTACAAGCGCGTAAAGTAAATATCAAAATCGCGTCAAAAAGTGTTAGTTACTGTACGTACACGTAACGAAAATATCGCATATAGACTTAAATCCGTTATTGCCTGTACACACGTGTAACGAAACTAACGCGCACGAACGCAGAAACAACATTCTCTACACAGTGCAGTAACGAAACTAACGCACGCAACCCACGCAACGCACGCAACCCACGCAACCCACGCAAACAACTACGCGTCAACTTCTAAATGAAAACACCTGGCCAAAGCTTCAACATCAGGCTCGCCATACTTCTTAACTAACTGAAGCCACTTCGACGCATTCTCCGCGCCAAATCGCGCAGCCTTGCGGTAATACGCTTCAACAGTCAAAAACCTAGGCGGAATCGATTTACTGTTATATTTATCCGCAACCATCACAATTTCTTGTTCAATAGTTTGCGGAATATAGTCGTTCGGAGGAATTGGCAAGTTTTGCGCAACAACTTGCGCACGAGTCAAGCCAACTCCAGTATGGTTGCGCGCAAACTGAGCAGCTTCCTCACTAAAACCGCATTTAAGCAAATAGTTATACCCACGCAAACCGTGCAAAATATAATTCGGACCGTCAAAGCGAAGCTCACCGCAGTCTTTGTTACTGCCGTCCTTAGCAAGCACAAAGTATGTTCCAATATCGTGCAAAAGCGCGCCAATCAAAACCGCGTACTCATCCAAGTACTGGCTGCTAGCGGAACCACCTTTAATCGCAGGCAAATCACAATACGCATCCCCAATAAGTGATTTAATGCATTCTTCCGCAATTTTAGCGCGGCTACGCAATTGAGCGCTCATTGGCTTGGAATTTGGGTTTTTTGCACGCAGCATATTGCAGTTACGCGCGATTTGCCAAGAAATAGTAGCAATTACAACGCAATGACAATGAATAAGATTGTAAGCAGATTCAGAAGGCGCAGTAGTGCGATGTAATTGCTCAACTTGGCTAAAATCAGGCAAATCGGCAATTTTTACAGCATCGCACTTTGCTGCATCGCACTTTGCTGCATCGCACTGTAGCGTTTCTTCTGAATTGTTACGCATTTTATTTGCGATTCCTCTTAAGATCTTCCGCGCTCTCCGCATCTTTTTTAAGATCTTCCGCGCGCTCTGCATCTTCCACTGCTTGCGCAACAGCGTGAGTTACATTAGCTGCGTCGAGATTCGTATCATCGACACTAGTTTTCGTTTTGGAATCTTTTTCTTTGCTGGATTTATTAAATTCCGATTTATTAAATTCCGATTTATTAAATTCAGATTTATTAAATTCAGCTTCCTTAAACTCAGCATCTTTAAGAGGAACAGGACTAATTTTGCCAGTATTTGCGAGTTTCTCATCCGCAAACAGCACATTAGCCGCTGCAATATCGCGAGCATTCATAACTGCAGTCTGTTCCGCATCCGTAGGCCGAATATTAGCATCCGCGCGCGCAGATGTTTCTACAGCCGACGAACCTTGCAAAGACTGAACTGCACGCTGCGAGCAATCCTCACGTCGCAAACGCGGAGGCCTACGCGTTGAAACAAACAACGGCTGCACTTCAACAACAGGATTATACGGCGCCAAACCAAACCACTTAACAGGAGTTCCTGCAATATGTCGAATTGCGTACTTCATTTTTAGCGATAAAGCTCCGCGCACAGAAATATTAGATTCCGGCATTAAAGCTTTGTGCAAAAGCACGTAACGTATTGGACCAATATCCGGATCCGCATCAACCTTCGGGTATACGGATTTTTGCTGAGGCAGCTCGCCTGTATGCGATAAATCGTGCATAATTTGGTGCAAATAAGCCGGTATAGATGGAGAAACTTTGAAACCAAGCTTGATTTTTACGCGGAACAAATAATCCGTACCAAAATTCTCTACGCAATATTCGCGAGTAAACGGAGCGTCGTCTGTTTCTACAGACACAGCCCACCACGCTCTAGCGCGCTTAGGATGGTCGGCAAAAATCGAGAAGAAAATTCCAGTATCCAAGCGCTTCATTTCACGATCAGACGTCAAATAAACAATATTGTCGGCAAAATACGGAATTCTAAAATCGCCATGTAATTTGTCGAGCACAGGCAGGAAGTCTTTAGGTTTCATGTGCAAACGCTGCGAGCGCTCAATCTTGGTGCCGTCTTTCCACGTAACCATAATTGTCAAAATTGAAGCGCCAAGCAGCATAGTGAACCAGCCGCCGTGCATGAACTTTGCCATGGATGCTACGAAGAACATTAGCTCAATCATTAGGAAGATTACAGCAAAAGCAAAAGCCGCAAGACGCTTCTTTTGATACCACATGTGCACTGTAAGCAAAATAGTTGTTGCGAGCATTGTAAGAGTCAAAGCCAAACCGTAGGCGCCGGAAATATGCTCTGAATCTCGGAACACTGCAAGAACCGTAATAGTTGCAACGCAAAGAACAACGTTTACTACTGGAATATAAAGCTGTCCGCGAGTGCGCGCAGGGTAGCGAACTTGCAAATGCGGCATCCAATTTAAGCTGGTAGCTTCGGAAACCATTGTGTAAGCGCCGGTAATCAAGGCTTGCGAAGCAATAATGCCAGCAGTAACGGAAAGAATAACTGCAACATATCGCACATTTGGTTCAAGCATTTGGAAGAACGGGTTTAATCCTTCTACCGACCACAATGATTTATTGCCTTGATTTTGCAGCATCCAAGCGCCTTGGCCGAAGTAGTTTAGCAGCAGCGCTATTTTAATAAACGGCCACGTTGCGTACACGTTTCCTCGCCCAACGTGACCCATGTCGGAGTAGAGTGCTTCCGCGCCGGTTGTTGAGAGGAAGATTACGCCCATAACGGCTAATCCTTGCACGTTATGCGCGCTGAATAGGAATTTGATGCCGTAAATTGGGTTCAGTGCCTCAAAAATCGTCCAATCTTGGCCAATATTCATAATTCCAACTAGCGCAAGGAAGGCGAACCAAAGCATAACTACTATGCCAAATACTTTGCCGATTCGCTCAGTACCGCGCTGTTGCACGGAGAACAGTATGACGATGATAACAACCGTGATCATCATCGACAAATTATCATTTTCTAAGAATATTGGCTTAAATACTTCAATAGTGCGCAGGCCTTCAACTGCGGAAGAAATAGAGACTGCAGGCGTTAGAACGGAATCGGCTAGGAACGCAGCTCCGCCAATCATTGCCGGTATTGCGAGCCACGCGCCTTTTTTGCGTAGAAGCGAGTAGAGTGCGAAAATTCCGCCTTCGCCTTTGTTGTCTGTTCGCATTGCGACGAATACGTATTTTACGGTTGTTATAAGCGTAATTGACCAGAATAAAAGCGAAAGCATTCCAAAAATGGTTTCGCGATTAATATTTTGTAATCCGCCTTGACCTGCTAAGAATGTTTGCGCGGTATACAGAGGCGAAGTTCCAATATCGCCGTAAACAACGCCAAGAGCAACAATTGCCATTCCTAGAGTGAAACGGTCGGAGCTGGTTTGTAATTTTGCCCACCATCTTCCTAATGGGCCTCTAACAGCGCTTGCAACAAGCTTTTCGGCTTCTTTTACTTCTTGAGCTTGCTGCTGAGCTATTACTTTACGCTCTTCTCTGGTTGTTGTTTTTTGCGATACTTTTGGCGCCTTTGTAAAGGACGCGGCTCGCAGCATAGCAGCCTTAGAGCTTTTCTCGGAATCTTTCGCTCCGTTGCGAGGATCCTTTGCACCATCGTTTGGTGGCACAGATGTGCGTGACTTCGTCATGCTTATTTGTTCCTCCATAGGTAAGGTTTCTTCTTGATGCCAGCAAGAAGTCGCATAAACCTCACACCTTACAGTTTTATTTCCGTACTTGGATATTGTATACAATAATAGCTATATAGCGCAAAATTATTGCAAAAATTATTGCGAAAATTGTGCAAAAAATATTGCAAAATGTACTGCAGGATAATAGAAAATAGTTACAAAATATAAGAAAAATATACTTTGCAATGCTAGAATCCGTAGATTTCGCGCGTATTTTCCCTAGTCACTTTTGCCGCGTGTTCTAAAGGCATACTCAGCACTTCCGCAAGTGTTTCTAGCGTGTACGGCACCATATAAGGCGCGTTTGGCCTACCACGGTAAGGCATTGGCGTTAAGTATGGCGCGTCCGTTTCAACAGTTATGTGACTTTCGCCAATAATCCTGGCAGACTTACGCAATTCTTCGTTGCCTTTGTAGCTTAAAGTGCCGGAAAAACTTGCGTACCAGCCGTGTTCTTTTAGTATTTGGGCTAAATCTTCGCCGCCTGCGTAGCTGTGGAATACTGTTCGTTCAGGCGCTCCGTCTTGTAATAGAACTTTTACTACGTCTTCGTGCGCGTCACGATCGTGAATTTGCAAAGGTAGGTTCAGCTCTTTTGCGAGCGCAATATGGTCACGAAAAGCTTCTATTTGAGCGAGCCTCGCCGCCTCTCCTGTGCGAAAATAATCCAAACCAGTTTCGCCTATTGCAACAACTTCTTTTGGATGCGCTATTACTAGTGAGCGCAAGTGTTGCATTGCTTCGTCGAATGGAATATCGTGATACGGCTTATAAACTATCTGTAATCCGTCTGGGCCTTGCGCTCCTCTGTGACCGTGTAAAACGGCTTCGTTTGGATGTATTGCAATTGCCGCGCGAACGCAATCCGAGTGTGATGCAGCGAAGGAAATTGTCGGCTCCCAATCTGGATATTCGCAGCCTACTTCCAGCATTTTGGAAACTCCAGCAGATTTTGCTTGCGATACTAAGTCGTCTGCAGTCGGCTCGTTAATAGGTTCGCGCCCTTTTTCTGCTAATTCTTGGTTGAGATTATGCGCAAAATCGACGACGCTAAGAATATGCGTGTGGTCGTCCGCAATTGTTACGCCGTTTTTTACTAGATTTTCCCATACTTTTGATTCTTCGGTTAATTCCGGCGCCCAATTGTGTTCGCGATGATGTTTACTCATGTTTTTAAGTTTACTCGCGAATAAAACAGTATTTTTACCGGCACTTTTCCACCAGCACTTTTCCACCAGCACTTTTCCACCAGCACTTTTCCACAAATAATTTAGGCTTACAAAACTGTTTTGCGAATCGCGTCGTATTGCGATTTAACAAGACGATAGTAATGTCCCTTTTTTGCCATAAGTTCTTCGTGCGTTCCGCGTTCAACGATTTCGCCGTGATCTATTACGCAAATCAAATCAGCATTTTCAATAGTAGAAAGCCTGTGCGCAATTACGAAAGACGTACGATTTTTAAGCAGCTGAGCCAATCCTGCTTGTAGCGCTTCTTCCGTACGCGTGTCAATATTGCTGGTTGCTTCGTCGAGAATTAAAATTCGCGGATCTGCCAAAAGCACGCGCGCAAACGATATAAGTTGACGTTGACCCGCGGAAAGTGTAGATCCTCGCTCCTCAATTTCAGTGTCGTAGCCTTTGCTCATTTCGCTAATGAACTCGTGCGCGTGAACAGCGCGAGCCGCAGCCTCAATTTCTTCGTCGGTTGCGTCCAGTTTTCCGTATCGAATGTTTTCGCGCACTGTTCCGCTAAAAATAAAGCTATCTTGCAGCATTACGCCCATTTGTTTTCTAAGCGACGCTAATGTTACTGAGCGAACGTCGTGCCCGTCAATGGTAATTGAGCCTTCTGAAACATCGTAGAATCTTGAAAGAAGACTTACTAAAGTAGTTTTTCCAGCTCCTGTTGGGCCTACTAAAGCAACTGTTTGACCCGGAGAAACATGCAGGTCAACCAGGTTCAAAATCGGCCTTCCGTCTTCTTCGTAGCGGAAAACGACGTCGTTTACGTCAACTTTGCCGCTAATTTGCGGCAATTCTTTAGCGTCCGGTTTGTCTACAATATTCGGCTTAATCTTTAGTGTTTCAAAAATTCGCTCCAAATACACTGAGCACGTTACAAGCTGCGTGTAGAAGTTTCCAATATTTACTACCGGATCCCAAAAAGTAG
Organism: uncultured Gardnerella sp.; assembly: GCA_947254595.1. GTDB lineage: Bacteria > Actinomycetota > Actinomycetes > Actinomycetales > Bifidobacteriaceae > Bifidobacterium. The sequence continues at coordinate 6,049 of CAMYED010000002.1, forward strand.
TCGAGTACCAAACAAATGCTATAAGCGTACCCGTGCTCACGTTCATTGAACCCAAGTTTGTTATACCAACGTAGTACAAAAGCGCTATTGCTGCAGTTTCAATAATTGAAGCTCCCGGCCAAAGCAGCATTTGAACCCTAACGTTTCGCATCCATGCGCTTCTTACTTCTGATTGCTGATTTTGGAAAGTTTCGTACGCTGCGGACTCTCTTGCGAAAGTTTGCGTTGTTTTTACGCCTGCGATTGATTCGTGCAAATACGCGTTTAAGTTACTTTGCTTATTTGATAGTTTTTTAGACGCTTTTCTTTGCAAAATTTGCAGAGTGCGCGTCCAGATTATAAATATTGGGAATAGTGCCAGGCTCCACAACGCCATTCGCCAATCTATAACAAACATTGTTATTAACGTAATAATAAGCACAAAAACGTCGGAAAATACGTTAATAAGACCCGAAGAAAGCGTATCCGAAAGAGTATTAATGTAGTTTACTATGCGAATCAGGATTTTGCCGTGTGGACGCGAATCAAAATAATCAAAAGATAACGATTGCACATGCGTAAAAATATCGCGGCGCATGTCCCTAATTATCATCTGCCCAATGCGTGTAATTGCAAGCGTTCTGTACGCTAAGCCAAGCTCGTACAGAACAATAAGAACCATAAACACTGCTATAAGTTCGTATAAGTACGTGTAGTTTTTCTTCGGCAACACAACGTCGATTAGCATTTTTGTAATCATTGGCATTGCTGTCATAATTATGCTGCCGCTTATAACTACCAGAATTACGAGTAGGAGTTTAGTTGCGTACGGTTTCATGTATTTTTTAACGCGCATAAGCTCGTGCACATTTACGTGTTCTTCTTGTTCTTCGTCTTCGCGATAAGTGTTTCGTTGCGCCATTTCACTCCCCTTTCGTTTCGAATCCTGCAGACTTGCCGCTTTGTAATCCCAGCTGCTTCCTGTAAATCTCCCAGTATCTTCCGTGCTGAGCCACAAGCTCCGCGTGAGTGCCGCGCTCTACGATTTTTCCGTGATCTAGCACAACAATCATGTCTGCATCTTTTACGGATGAGATTCTGTGCGCAATAGTGATTACTGTGCGCGTGCCGTCGAGTTTCTTTAGCTCCTGCTGAATATGTTCTTCTGTTTCCATGTCTACAGCTGAAGTTGTGTCATCCATAATTAGGATTGCAGGATTGTTTGCTAAAGCGCGAGCTAAGCTAAGCCTCTGCTTTTGGCCGCCCGAAAGGCCAACTCCGCGCTCTCCTACTACAGTTTCGTAGCCTTCTGGCATGCTCATAATAAAATCGTCGGCTGCTGCGATTCTTGCCATTCTGCGGATTGTATCGTCTAATTCTTTGCAATTTTCTTTATTTTGAAGCAAACCAAAGCTAATATTTCCTGCAATTGTGTCCGAAAACAGGAAAGTTTCCTGAGCTACTATGCTGACTTCGTTTCGTAAACTTTCTAGCGGCCATTCGCGCACGTCTTTTCCGTCGATTAAAACGCGTCCGCGCGTCGGGTCGTAAAATCTTGCAATAAGGCTTACGAGAGTTGATTTTCCAGACCCAGTTTCGCCAAGAATACCAAGTTTGCTTCCAGCAGGAACGCGTAAATCAATATTTTGTAAAATTTGAGAGTCTTGATCGTCCGGGAACGCAAAATCAACATGCTCAAAAGTGATTTCGCCTTTGATTTTTACGCTTGCGCCCGTTTCTTTTGGAAGATTAATATGCGATTCTTGCGTAAGAAGCTTTCGAATATTAACGCAGCCTGCGTTAAAACGCTGCCAGTCGTTAATAAGCCATCCCGTCATTCGTACAGGCATATTAAGCATCCAAAGGAAGCTGTTAAAAGTAACGAATGTTCCTAAAGTCATGCTGCCGTTCAAAACAAGCCATCCGCCGAAGCCAACTGTTATAAGCTCGAGCACAAATCCCATTCCGTCAAGCCAAGGCATGTATTTTTGCGTGTTTTTTGCAAGCGTAATATTTCGATTAAAGTAGTCTTCGTTACATTCGTCGAATTTTTTGGTTTCGTAAGCCTCGCGCACAAAAGCTTTTACAACACGATTACCTTCAATATTTTCTTCCACCATTGAATTCATGCGCGCAAAAGATTCGCGAATTGCAAGGAATTTTGGCCTAGCTTTTTTGCCCATAACTCTTGCAAGCAGGAACAAGAATGGCGTTATTGACATAAGCGCTAAAGCAAGCTGCCATTGGATTGAAAACATTATTACTAGCGCAAGCACGAACATTACTAAGCAATCTAACGCCATATACGAAACCCAGCTTAAAATATGGCGAATCGCATCCGTATCCGAAGTCATTCGGCTCATAATATCGCCTGTGCGCGTGTGATTAAAGTACGTGAAGTCCAAAGAGTGCAGCTTTTCGTACTCGTCGCTTACTAGGCGGTACACGGCGTTTTGGCCAAATCTTTCCATTTGAAGCTGGTAAATGTACCTTGAGCCTACGCGAATAATCATCATTGCAACCATCAGTACACATACGCCAACAAGCAGATTATGCTGTTTACCAATAATGATTTTGTCTACAATAAAGCCCGAAAGTAGTGGCATTGTCATTGCCATTGTGTCGTTAATTGTAAAAAGTATAAGCGATACGCCTACTCTCCACATGTCTGGCTTGCAGTATTGCAATACCCAGCGCACGTTGTTCGCGTCTTTGCGTTGATTTGGGTTGACGTACATGCGCCGGATTCTCCTTTGTTTGATTTTGCTTTTTGAAACTCAATCTTAAATTTATACTATTTTCTCACATTAGCATACAGAAAAAGATGTGGCGCGCAGCCATAAGACTACACGCCACATTCTAAGTTAAGCAATCAGCTTAGTAAACTTGCGCGAATTATCGCTACAAATTCACTTACTTCTGCCAGCCCATATCCTCTGGGTAGGTGGTTGCGTAACCAGCAGGGCCGTTGTTAGCGAAGCCCTTCTTGAACACCTGGTAAATAGGAGGAGCGGAAACTGGAAGAGTGCCGTACAAAGCGAGAGATGCAGACTCTGCCTTGTTTGCATACTCAGTCTGTTCCTTGTAGTCGTAGGTCTTGCCGACCTTATCGAGAATGGCATCAATCTTCTTGTTGCCAACGAGACCGAGGTTGGAATCGCTGTCAGACTTGTAAATCTGGCTTGCTGCAGACAAGAAGCTCAATGGAGATGGGGACTGCCATGCCAATGGAAGCACCTGGTACTTGTGAGAAGCAACAACCTCGGAGAACTTAGCAACAGCCTGGTTCACAGTCTTGCACTTGATGCCAGCCTTCTTCATCATGGCCTGGAATGCGTTAGCAAGAGCTGCCTGAGTAGAATCGTCGCCGAAGAAGGTGAAGGAAATCTCAAGAGTCTTGCCATTCTTGGCGTAGTAGCCATCCTTGCCCATCTTGTAGCCAGCAGCTTCAAGGGTCTTCTTAGCGTTTTCGGTGTTGTACTTGCCGTCAGCAGGAAGATTGTTCTTGTAGCCAGCCTGGAACATGGAGAGAAGCTCAGAACCTGGCTGCTCGCTCTTCCAGTTCATGCCCTGGAACTGAATCTTGTTGTAGGTAGCAACGTCGAATGCCTGAACAATAGCCTTACGAACTGCAAGCTCGTTAAGTGGCTTGGACTTGGCGTTGAAGTTAAGCACGCGAACCTTGGTGCTGTAGCCGTAACGGAGCTGAGCGCCCTTAACGCTACGAGCAGACTTGATTGCGTCCTTAGCAGAAATGGTATCGGTTACAGCATCGATTTCACCGTTCTGGAAGGCGTTCAAAGCTGCAGTATCTTCCATACGCTTTACAACGACCTTATCGAGCTTTGCCTTCTTACCCCACCACTTTGGATTGCGGGTGAAAACAACCTGATTTTCGGTTGCGGATTCAATCTGGAATGGACCTGCACCCCACTCGTTGTGAGGATTGTTTACCCAACCCTGGTTGAAGGTCTTAACGTCACCGGCCTTTGGATGAACCAGTGGAGCGAAAAGCATTTCCCATGTTGCGCATGGCTTCTCATAAGTCACTATAACCTGCTTTGGAGTGGAACCTTGTTCAACACTCTTGATGCAGTCATAGCCTTCAGTACTTGGGACGGAGTAATCCTTGTTCTTTCCGTTCAAAGCCTGCCAAGTAGCCTTAAATGCGGTGTAATCAATATCAGTGCCGTCGTTCCACTTGGCCTTTGGGTTCAAGTTGTACTGAACAACGAGTGGCTTATCGCTAACCTTCTTGACGGAAGTGATGTAGTCAGGGTTGTACTTAAGCTTTTCACCCTTAACGGTGTCATAAGCCATAAGATTTGGCTGGTAGAAGCCCCACAAAGTAGCCATGTAACCAGAGTTACCATCGTTAGAAGCGTAATTCCAGTTTGGGCCGAGAACAGGAAGAGCAACGGTGTAAGTGCCGCCGTCCTTAACGTTGTCACGTGCCTGTGGATTATCGTAACGCTTGTTGACATCTGGCATTGGAAGTTCGCCAGTGTAAGAAGTGTCAACACCAGCAGCTGGCTCTTCAGTCATACCTGCTTTACCAGCATCGTTAGTAGCACCACCGCAAGCGCCGAGCAGCATTGCAACAGAAAGTGCAGCTGCGGCAAATACAGTCAGTTTACCTGCATTTGTATTTTTCATGATTCCTCTCATTCCCCGGATGATGTCCGTCTTCCGGTATGTTGTATGAGTATATACAACTCTATGACATTCGACAAATCGTTTTCGCAAAATATTGATTTTTTTCTTTTTAAGTTTATGAAAATTAGGCAAAAAAGAATAATTTATTATCTATAATGGGCAAAACAGAAAATTTTTTAGTTTATTTTGGCTAAAAAACAAAATATATTACGTTTTTTAATTTTATGTTACACAAAAAAAATCGCGCATGTTGTAATAAACATGCGCGACTAAGCAATTTATTCAGTTTGATGAAGATTAACTAAAATCAACAAATCATGAATTACCTAACATTGTCAAAATTATCTTCTTCAGAAAGAATAATACGCTTACGATTCTTCTCAATTTTAGGATCTGGAATTGGCACAGCGCTAATCAAAGCCTGAGTGTAAGGGTGCTTTGGATTATCAAATACCTCATCCGTTTCGCCAGATTCAACAATTCGACCGTGATACATAACAGCAATTCGGCTAGAAATATGTCGAACAACAGCCATGTTATGAGCCACGAACAAGTAAGCAACGCCAAGCTTATCCTGCAAATCTTCAAGCAAGTTAATAATTCCAGCCTGAATAGAAACATCCAAAGCAGACACAGGCTCATCAAGAAGCAAAAGCTTAGGATTCACAGCCAAAGCGCGAGCAATAGCAATACGCTGACGCTGGCCGCCGGAGAACTGCGTTGGGAAGCGATCAACTTGATCAGGATTCAACTCAACCAATTGCATAAGCTCAGCAATACGCTGGCGAATTTCTTCCTTCGACTTCTTTTGCACAAGCAAAGGCTCAGCCAAAATATCGTAAACAAGCATACGAGGATCAAGCGAGCTCATTGGATCCTGGAACACGTACTGAATCTTAGAACGAAGTTCGCGACGCTGCTCACGAGTCAACTTATCGTTCAACTCAGTACCAAAAACTGTAATAGAACCAGACTCAGGCTTCTTCAAGCCCATAATCTCCATCAAAGTCGTGGACTTACCAGAACCAGACTCGCCAACCAAAGCCACAGTTTCGCCTTCACGAACCTCAATACTCACACCATCAACCGCGCGAACTTCGCCAACCTTACGTCGCAAGAAGCCGCCGCTAGTAATTGGGAATGTTTTAACCAAGTTCTTAACATCTAAAACAACTTTTCGTTGCTCACGAGGAATGCCTTCAAACATTGGCTTAATTGGCTTTTCGGTTTCCGCATGAAGCAACGAGCGAACAGTTTCGCTTTCCGCTTCAAGACCCATCATTGTACTGTCGTCGCCACTCTTTTCTTCAGCCATAAGCATATCCATAGTCGGCTTAGAAATTGGAGTCAAACGACGAGTGCGCTTTTGATCAACGCGAGGAACAGCACCTAACAAGCCAATAGTGTACGGCTGAGTTGGGTGAGCAAAAATCTCCTCAACGCTATTATGCTCAACCAAATGGCCCGCGTACATAACAATAACTTCGTCTGCAACGCCAGCAATTACGCCCAAATCGTGAGTAATGAAAATCATTGCAGCGCCGGTTTCGCGCTGAGCTTTCTTCAAAACTTCCAAAACCTGAGCCTGAATAGTCACATCCAAAGCGGTAGTAGGCTCGTCTGCAATAATAATATCCGGATCGTTAGCAATTGCCATAGCAATCATCACGCGCTGGCGCATACCACCAGAAAACTCGTGAGGGAAAGCCTTCAAACGCTCAGCCGGCTTAGTAATACCAACCAAATCAAGCAATTCAATAGAACGCTCGCGAATCTGCTCTTCGCTCATGCCCGGGTTATGAATAACCAAAGCTTCCTTAAGCTGATCACCAATAGAGAAAACTGGAGTTAAAGCAGAAAGAGGATCCTGGAAAACCATGGCAATATTCTTGCCACGAATCTTACTCATCTCAAGATCAGTTTTAGTAAGAAGCTCCTCGCCCTTATACTTAACCGAACCTTTAACACTAGCATTCTTGTCGAGTAAGCCCATCACAGCCAAAGAAGTAACCGACTTACCGGAACCGGACTCGCCAACGATACCAATAGTCTTTCCGCGGTACAAATCAAAATTCATTCCGCGCACAGCATGCACAGTACCAGCTTCAGAAGCGAAGCTAACTTGCAAGTCGCGTACTGAAAGCAACGGTTCGTTGTTTTGATCTTCCATCGTGGTTTCTTCCTTAATAGCGTTATTTGCAATATCAGTCATGTTTATCACTCCAAACGCTCGTTAGTCGGCCTTACCAACAGACCTAGAATATGGATCAATGGCATCACGCAAACCGTCACCAATAAGCTGCACGGAGAAGGTTAGCAAAACAAGCACTGCAGACGGCACCAAAAGCACCCACGGAGAAGTCTGCACAACGCTTTGGCCAGCATTAAGCAAAGTACCAAGAGAAGTATCCGGAGCCTTAATACCAAGACCCAAGAAGCTCAAAGCAGTTTCACCATTAATAGCACCAATAACGCCAAGAACAGTGTTAATAATCAAAACAGAGCCCAAGTTTGGAACCAAATGGCGAACAATAATGCGGAATGAAGAAACGCCCTCGAACTTAGCTGCACGAACATACTCACGTTCACGCAAGCTCAAAGTCAACGTACGAAGCGTACGAGCGTAACCAATCCAACCAAAAGCGGTTAAGCCAAATGCCAACCACAACCAATCGCTACCACCACTAGAAGCACTAATGATTAAAGCAATCAGCAGGAAGGAAGGAACAATCAGCAGCATGTCCAAAAGCCACATACCAACCTGCTCGAACCATCCTTCGAAGTAAGAAATAGCAGTACCAACCAAAGCAGCAATAACTGTAATGGTAATAGAGCTAACAATACCAATGGAAAGTGAACGGCCAAGTCCGCGCACAACCATTGCGTACATGTCTGAACCGCCTGGCGTAGTGCCGAGCCAATGCTCTGCAGAAGGAGGAGTTGCGAGAGAAGAAAAGTCTGGTTCGTCGTAGCTCCACTTTGAAATCTTTGAGCCAAACAAAGCAAAAAGAATCAAAATTACGAGCATAACCAAGCCCACAACTGCAGACGGGCGACGGAAGAATCGACGCGTATAAAGCGTCATCTTACCAGTGCGCTTAAAGTTGCCCCAGGCACCAGCAGTAGCTTTTTTATCTGCAGCAGACTCAAGAGGCTCTGAAGATACATCTTTTTTATTCATATCAAATTCACCTACACTGTTCTGCTAGTTCAAACGAATACGTGGGTCGAGCCAAGCAGAGAAGACATCTGCAAGCAGAGCACCAACTAATGTACATACAGCACCAAACGCTGCAATAGCAACAGAACCGTTAATATCGTTCTGCATAATGGTCTGAACGAAGTAGCTACCAAGGCCGTTAATAGCAAACACGGTTTCAGTAATCACAGCACCCGTAAACACGCCTGCAATAGAGAAGGCGACGTCAACAGCTGTTGGAATCAAAGAAGTACGCAAAGCGTGGCGGCGAATAGCCAAATTCAAAGGTAAGCCCTTAGCGCGAGCCGTACGAACGTAATCAGCATTCATAGTATCGAGAAGATACGTGCGCTGCGTTAAATGATACCCAACCATGCCAGGAATTGTCATAACAATCGTCGGCAAAATCAAATGCTGAAGGAAGTCAAGAAGGAACATGAACGGGTCAGAACCCTGGTAAGAGTGCAAACCAGTAACGTAGAAAAGTCGCACGCCTGTTGCGTGGTTAATGCTAATAGCAGCAAGCACAACCATCAAACCCAAAACTGCTGCAGGAACAACCAACAGGAAGGTTGCTGTGGAATTAAGAACTCGATCTTGCCACTTGTACTGACGGATAGCAGTGTAAACACCAACGCTAACACCTAAAACAATACCAAGAATTGTGGCACCAGTAACCAGCTGAACAGATGCGCCAATACGAGACATAATTGCCGGGCCAACTGGAGCCTGATCTGGGCTCAATCCCCAATCCCACTTAGTAAAAATGTTGTAAATCCAACGGCAATAACGAGTAAACACTGGAGTCTGGTCGTTAATATTTGCCAAATCCAAAGAACGGTTGATTGATGCAATAGGTGGATGCGGATGCCTAGACATATAGTTCGAACGCGGTCTCATAAAAGCACTCGCCAAGAAATACGTCATGGATACGGCAACAAACAACATCACCACATAATTCAGGCATCGCTTAACGATGTATCGTATCATTGTGACTCTTTTCTACGCCTAGCCATTGTTTACCTCCATTTGGCATGCTGCAAATCGTTAAATCTACATCATAACCGCTTTAGCGTTTCGCCTTCAAAAGGGCGCGCTTGAACTGACCCTCGTCAATCCGGGACACATAATTAGTATATTTTTAGCCAAGCTATGTACAAAGAGCTTAACAGAAAATATTTTTGTAACATACCTTTTGGCAAAATTAGCAATGTATTACATACTTATACAAATAGTAAGCACATTATAAACGTAAGTAAAAAACGCAGAATACCAAGGATTCTCAAGAATAAACTTTTATAAAAATTAAAATATTTTCAATACAAAAGCCATTTTCCAATATAAAAATACACATTAATTCTAACTATAATAAATTCAAAATTTAATCATAAAAACAGAATATTTAACGAAAAAGTTACACATTTACAAAAATATTTAATGTTATTCTTATAAATGCCGGAAATAGGCGCAAATAAGAAACACACGCAAGACATTGTGCAGGATACAATAACTGTTATTCGTACTGTCAACACTAAAGGAGAGCTGGAAAACTCATGGCCAAAAATGTAAAAGCCGTAACACTTGAACACGTACAAACATATTCCAAACACTTCAACGAGGAACGCGCAAATCTTCTGGCCGCAAACGCAGCAGTAACAAACGGCGTTCTTAAAGCCGCAACAAGCTACCAAGGCAAGCGAGCACTCCCACGCGAATTTTCCGTAGAACTAAAGCAAGGAAGCATTACAAACCAAAAGCGTTCCGGAAGATGCTGGATGTTCGCATCCCTTAACACTTTGCGATACGAATTAATGCACAAATGGAATTTAGAAGATTTTGAGTTTTCCGAAAGCTACCTATTCTTCTGGGACAAAATTGAAAAAGCAAACGCGTACTTGGAAAACGTGCTTGCAACTTTGGACGAGCCGCTAGATAGTCGAATTTTTGAAAGCATTAACTACGGCCCAATTGACGACGGCGGCTGGTGGGAAATGTTCGTGAACTTGGTAAACAAGTACGGTCTCGTACCAAAAAGCGCATACCCAGATTCACAGAACGCAATCGACTCAGACTCATTCGTACAGTACATCAATACCAAGTTGCGTGAATTTGCGCACGAGCTGCGTGAAGCACATAAGAACGGCACTTCCTTAGAAGAATTGCGCGAAATGAAAGTTCGCGACTTGGAAACCATTTACCGAATGACAACAATCGCTTTGGGAGAGCCTCCTGCAAAATTCGACTTCTTCGCTCGCACTAAAGATGACGACGAAAAAGACGAGAAAAAGAACGAAAACAAGGATGGCGAAAAAGCCAGCGAAGAAAAGAAGGACGACAAGCCAAAGACTGGCAAGGACGAACGCCCAATGATTCGCGAATACGGAATTACTCCACTTGAATTCGCAAAGAAGTACGTTCCAGTTGATGTAAACGACTTCGTAACATTGTGCAACTCCCCTATGAAACGAACTCCTTTCAACAAGCGCTATCAACTCAAGTACAGCACCAATGTTGCTGAAACAGATGAGCTTGAATTTGTGAACGTTCCTCTTGAAGTGTTCCGAAAGGCAGCTGTAGATCAACTCAGCGACGGCCACCCAATTTGGTTTGCTTGCGATTGCACACAGTTCTCCTTGAGAGATAGCGGATTCTTTGATCCTGCAGTGGTTCGCGTTGACCAACTATTCGATGTTGAATTTACATTCGACAAAGCAAAGGGCTTGGAATACATGGACTGCCCAGGAAACCACGCTATGACCTTCACCGGCGTAAATATCAACAATGACGGCGAACCAGATCGCTGGAAGATTGAAAATAGCTGGGGTAAGGATGCCGGCGAAGACGGATACTACGTTGGATCTGCAGAATGGTTCGATCGCTACGTTACCGAAGTAATTATCAACAAAAAGTACCTCGACGAAGCAACGTTAGCCGTATTGGATCAAGAACCAGTAATGCTCGATCCGTGGGCACCACTTTCGAAGCGCTGCGACTAAATTTAAGTATTGCGTAACCATATAAGCGCAGATTGCTTTTGCAGTCTGCGCTTTTTGTTTTAACGCTTTTATGAAACATTTGCCGTGATTTTCCACGGCATTTGTTTTCGTTTCAACAGCATTTGACCACAAACGCCGTGATTTTCCACGGCATTTGTTTTCGTTTCAACAGTATTTGACCACAAACGCCGTGATTTTCCACGGCATTTGTTTTCGTTTTTGTGGTTTTTGGAAACATTTGCCGGGGAATTTCCTGGCGTTTGTAGCTGTTTGGATTTGCAAATACTTTCAGCCAATAAAAAAGAAGCCCGGCGGGAGGAAGCCCGCCGGGGCAGAGAGAAAGAGAGAAGAAGGTTTCAATTATGGGGTTCGCGAACGAACCTCGCTAATGGCGAACCATTAACATATGTTAGTATAGCTAAACATTCGTTCAAAGAAAAGAGTTTTTCCTTAAAATTTCCTTAAAATATTTTCTAATAGAAGAACATTTGCTATTTTTTACTATTTTACGGCAATTTAGTTAAAATTTTCAACCTAATCCCCGCTATTTTCCAAAGATTTTTTTGCGGCAGCAAGTCGCTCAGCTTCGACACGCTGACGTTCAGCCAACGCAGAAGCAAAACGTTCAAGCTCCTCATCAACCGCTTCCTTCGGAATCTTCGCAAAAATAGGAGTTGGCTTAGGAACAGACGTACCAGCAACCAATTCCTCACTCTCCCAAGGATGCACAGTTTCACCCAAACGATAATCACCCGTAATAATCGGATACTTAAAGTCCGGATTATCCAAATCTTCAACTTCCTCAATACGCGGCAACGGCGAGAACACGCCGGTTCCACCAAGCGCTTCCCAAACCTTCTGCGCCGAATGAGGCAAGAACGGAGCAAGCAAATGATTCGCATCCGAAACAGCCTGAGCCGCAACATGCAAAACAGTGCCAAGGCGAGCTTCATCATCCTTAATCTTCCAAGGCTCAGTTGCAGAAATATATTTGTTAATATCCGCAACTACGCGCATTGCTTCCGTAAGCGCATTCTTTTGACGATGACGCTCAATCAAGCTACCAACCAAAGCAAACGCGTCAGAAGTTTGATCCAGCAACGCACGATCCATATCCGTCATTGAATCTTCATCAAGCGGAGGAATTGCACCAAAGTTCTTATTAATAAGATTTGCTACGCGATTAACAAGATTACCCCAACTTGCAGCAAGCTCCTCGTTATTATGACGAGCAAACTCAGCCCAAGTAAAATCAGCGTCAGAATTTTCAGGACCAGCAATAGAAATGTAGTAGCGAACCGCATCCACAGGGTAACGAGCCAAAATGTCCTTCACATAAATAACAATTCCACGCGAAGAACTAAACTTCTTACCCTCCATAGTCATAAACTCAGAAGCCACAACCTGCTCAGGCATATTAAGTGGACCGTAAACACCAGCCTCACCGCCCTTAGAACCAGAGCCATTATATGCAAGCATTTCTGAAGGCCAGATTTGAGAATGGAAAGTAATATTATCCTTACCCATAAAGTAGTATCCAGGAGACTTAGGATCACACCACCAATCACGCCAAGCATCCGGCTTACCCTGCCTACGAGCCCACTCAATAGAAGCAGACAAGTATCCAATAACGGCGTCAAACCAAACATACAAACGCTTATTCGGATTATCAACCCAACCTTCAACAGGAACAGGAATACCCCAGTCAATATCGCGCGTAATAGCTCTAGGCTTTACTTCCTTAAATAAGCCAAGCGAGAAGTTAATAACGTTAGTGCGCCAACCTTCCCTAGAATTAAGCCAATTTACATTCGCTTCAGCCAAAGCTGGCAAATCGAGGAAGTAGTGTTCAGTTTCTTCAAAACGAGGAGTTTCGCCATTAATTTTAGAAACCGGGTTAATAAGCTCATCTGGATCAAGCTCGTTTCCGCAAGCATCACACTGATCTCCGCGAGCGCCATCCGCGCCACACAACGGACAAGTACCTTCAATGTAGCGATCCGGCAAAGTGCGACCAGTAGAAGGCGAGATAGCAACCTTCTGCGTACCCTTATAAATGTAACCGTTCTTTAAGCACTGACGGAACATCTCCTGCACAACATGCTCATGATTCGCGGTGGTTGTACGCGTAAACAAATCGTAGCTCAAACCTAAATCGCACAAATCTTTAGTAATAACGCGATTATAACGGTTCGCAAGCTCCTGCGCGCTAACGCCTTCTTTATCTGCCTCAACCAAAATCGGCGTGCCGTGTTCATCCGTACCCGACACCATTAAAACGTCATTGCCTTTCATACGCTCGTAACGCGCGTACACGTCTGAAGGAACTCCAAATCCAGCAACGTGACCAATATGACGAGGGCCATTAGCATAAGGCCATGCAACATTCACCAAAATATGACTCATAGCCCAATATTATCTTGTTCAGCGCGGACAGTGCTAGTAAATCGCAAATAAATTAAGCAAATAAGTTACGAAAATAAGCTACGAAGATAATGCACATATCCACAAATTCTTAAGTCAATCTGGAATATTATTTGCGTTCAAAATAATCTCAGCTATATGCAATAGAAAAATTTTGCAGAAAGAAGGTGAGAAAATGCAGCAAAAGAAGGTAAAGACGCAAGACAAGGTAAAGAAGCAATGCAAGCACAATTCGCAAGAAAAGCAAACCGAAGCCGCACAGTGCGAAAACAGTAACAAACCACCCGAAGAATTCCCGACTTTATTAGACGTCAATCATCTTCCCGGCCCAATGTGCATGAAAAAACTTTCACATTTCGGAGTATTCAACCAACTCACGATGCACGCAGGATACTCGCATAAAACAGCTACTTCTACGCAAGGCCGAAGCAATATCGTCAGCAATCTTATACCCGAAGAAAGCGTAGCATGCGCATTCACTGCAGCTTGGGTTTGGCTTGGCGGAGATTTTCCAGACAACATTGAGATTATTGACTACGGGCATCGCCGCAGCAAACCGTGCGGACGAGAAATACGCTCATTCCGCAGGCAATTAAGCGAAGATGATTACGTAGTAGTTGGGAAAGCGCGAATAACAACGCCAGAACGAACAATTTGCGATTTAGCTTACGCAAATAAATTTAATGAAAGTTACGATCCGTACAGAAAACAAGTTGCCAGCTTACTCATATCGCATTATTGCATCGATTTGCAAAAGTGCAAACAAATTATTGAAAACAACCCATATTTCCCAGGATCAGTTCATGCACGAAACTGGCTACAAAATATTGTAGAGGAGTCAAAACTGTGAAACCAGCAACACCGCCGAAGCCGCCAATAATACTTACGCCACTTGTTGCAATCGACCCTTCAACAAAAACTGAAATACTGTGGTATATTGCGCGAAACATACCGGAATTAAGAAAATGGGTTATTGCAAATCCTTCTGCAGACGCGCAACTTTTAGAATACATATCCCAGAAAGGCGGCCCAGACGTTCGTCACAGTTTTGAAGTGCTATTTTCTGCATACGACACTAGCTTGTAGAAAATTATACGAAAATCCCCTACTCAACCTCGCTTTTTTGCGCAAGACAGGCCGCGTAAACTTGTTTACGATTAGCAAATGAACCGTCTGCAAAAGGATGTTCTTTTACGATTTTCGTAATTGCTTCTTTAATTCGTAAGCCTTCGTTTTGTGCGCAGTCAAGCGATAGTTTCGCGAGCGCTTCTACACTTAAATCCGTGCTTTCTGACTTCACTTCATCATCACTTGCGCCGCCAATAACCAGCACTATTTCACCTCGAGGAGGATCCGACAACACGCCATCGTGAATATTTTGCACAGTTCCGCGACGAATCTCTTCAAAATCTTTAGTTAGCTCACGGCACAATGCCATTGGGCGGCTAGGCCCAAGCACAGCTAGCACGTCCTCCATCGCTTCCGCAATACGGTGCGGAGCCTCGTAGAATACGATAGTTCTGCGCTCCGCTTTAAGCGAGCGCAAATGCTGCTGACGCTCGCCCGACTTTCGCGGCAAAAAACCTTCGTAGCAGAAGCGATCAGTTGGTAAGCCAGAAAGCGCAAGCGCATCCAACACTGCGCTAGGACCAGGCGCGCAAGTAACAGGAAGCTCACGTTCAATAGCCCTTCGTACAATCGCCAAACCAGGATCGTTAATAGTCGGCATTCCGGCGTCCGAAACAACAAGCACATTAGCACCATGCTCAACTTCATCTAGCAAACCGTCAGCTTTGTTGCGTTCGTTGTGATCGTGATAAGCAATAACTCGACCAGAAACGTGAACGCCAAGACGATTGGCTAAATCGTAAAGACGGCGCGTATCTTCAGCTGCAACAATATCTGCAGTTTCGAGAAGATTTATTAGCCTCGCAGAAGCGTCGCCCATATTGCCAATGGGAGTTGCTGCGAGAAAGACTTTGCCGCATTCACTGCGATTTTCTGAAGTATTATTTTTAGTTTCTTCAGATTCAATCTCGCCCATTTTTACTCCTAGCCAACTATTTATGCGCACTTAATACTTTACAGCCGAGTATATTACTACATTTGCGCAATAAAAATGCCCGCAAGGGGCGTACTTCCTAGGCTGATTGCAATTCCTTATGACGCCTAATTAACAATGAACGAAGATATTCGCTAACTGTAGATTCACCTTCTTTTTTTGCATCTTCAGCAATTTTATCCTTCCAGGATTTAGGTATGCGAAATTGAATAATCGTGGACGCTTCAAGATCACTCATGATAGGCGGTCGTCCAACAAGCGCAACATGAGCGTCTTCCATATTGTCAGTATCCGTAAGGTTCATTATTAAATCATTCATGCGTTCACGCGCTTCGTTACCTTCTCGCTGAACAATAGTGGTTCCATTATGCTCAATTACTTTGGCCATGCTTTTACCTTCTAATTCCTACAAATAATTTGCTGTAAACAAACTATAATCTATTTTACCCTGTATCTCTTTATCCAATCATCAAAAGGTAAATCCCAAAATGATTGTTCACCACTCCCCGCATGATAAATACGCAAAGTATTATTTTCAATTTTCATAACAATACCAATTGACGGCATTAATACATCATCATGCTTACCTGTTAAGCGTATATACAAAACACCTTCATACTCCATTTCTTCTGTTCTTATTGGGTTCTCTACAGCATAAGCAATATCTTCTGGAGTTAAGCCATGCTTATTACTATGGTTTTCGAATATAATTCTTACTCTCCTCATAGCAATATTGTACTACAATATTGTAGTACAGTAAATAACTAAACGAGTAGAAATTGCGCAATAAAAATGCCCGCAAGAAGCTCAACAGCTTAAGCGGGCATATTCTTTACACGCGAATCACAATTATTGACGATGCTTACCTTTACGCGTACGCAAAGCAAGACCTTTTACGCCACCAACAGCAAACATAGCCAGCGCAAATACTGCAACAAGAACAGTACTTACACCAGTTTTCGCCAACTTACTCACGGTTTTGCGCGAATAAGTTTGATGCTTTTCTACATTCGATGTGTTGTTATTGTTCTCAAGATTCGTAACGTTTGACTTCTTAGGCTCAGGAATCTTGCGCTCGTCAATCTTAGGTTCCGGATTCTTAGGTTCCTTAGGTTCCTTAGGTTCCTTAGGTTCCTTAGGAGTCTTAGGTTCAGGAGTCTTCGGCTGAGGCTGAGGCTGAGGCTGAGGCTGAGGCTGAGGTTCAGGTTCAGGTTCAGGTTCCGGAGTCTTAGGCTGAGGTTCAGGTTCAGGTTGAGGTTCCGGAGTCTTCGGCTCAGGCTTAGGTGTCGGCTCAGGCTTCTTCGGATCAGGCTCAGGTGTCGTCTTAGGCTCAGGCTTAGGATGAGGCTCCGGATCAGAATCCCTATCCTGCCCATGCGTAGTCTTAGGATCAGGATTCTTAGGATTCTTCGGCTGAGGTTCAGGTTCAGACTTAGGCTCAGGCTGCTTAGGGTTCGGCTTAGGATCAGTCTGCTTAGGATTAGTATCCTTCGGCTTCGGATCCTTCGGCTCATCCTTCTTCGGCTTAGAATCCTCAGCAATCACACCAGCATCAACATTTTCCTTATTCCCACCTTCAGGAATATTAATGTTGCTGACATTTGCTTCTTTAGAATTTGAGACTGCAGAACCTGCTCCTACGCCATCCTGAACGCCCACAGACCTATCAGTAATCGGCTCCCCAGGAATAGCGTCCGAATCACGAGTGTCGTCCTCACCTTGATTTGCAGTGGTAAAACCAACGTATTTACTATTATCCGGAATAGTAAACTTAACTTTGTATTCTCCACTCTTCAAATTAGTGAACTTGTAAGAGCCATCAGAGCCAGTAGTAACAGCTTTTATTTCTTTGCCGTCAATATCAAGAATTTTCTGATTATATTCACCAACAAGCTCAACTTTTGCGCCAGGCACACTCAGCTCACCCGGATCTTGGATACCATTCTTATTAGCATCAAACCACACGCGTCCACTCAAAGATGCAGGAACAGGAATAGCAATTTCAATAGGCACCGTATTTACTCCGCTACGATCGCTACGCGCGTAAGTTGCAACAGTCTCTTGAATTTTGCTAATAATCGGAGGATACGCTAGTTCTTCATAGTTATAAGCACTCTCGCAACTAGGAGACTCGTAATACGTAGTAATACTTGCTTTAGAATTACCTTGCAACCAAATGCCTTTGCTAATATCATCCGGACCAAAAACGGTAGAGTCTGAATTGAATACTCCCGATACGAATAGCTCTGCAGGCCTGTTTTGTTTTCCGTACGTGCCCCAATCTGCAAATGATTTTTCAGGCAGAGTATCACCAAAAACATCTTTATCGTTGTATTGAACTTTATCAATTCCAGCATTCTCCATAAGCTTAAGCGCTTCATCGTTGGTATTTGGCCAACGGAAAACAGTCAGGTTTCCATTGCTAAATTCTTGCTTAGCGCTATTGGAAACATAATTTTCGGAAGCAGCCGGCATTTTCAATTTCAAAATAATAGGATTATTGTCGCTATCATTTCGACGAATAGTTACAAATTGGTTATACTTAAGATCCGCTGGAATAAGCTGGTTAAAAGCATAGCCCTCCGAAGAACGAACCGCAGTATGCCTACCTTCATAATCAACGCCGCTTGTTTCCATTGCTAAACCGGTAAACCAGAATCCGTAATCTCCTTGACCTTTCCAGCCAGTTACCAAATCAGAACGTATTAAGCATGGATTCTTTTGCAAAATCGAATCGTCTTGGAATTTTTCGATGCCGCCTATTTCCGAAGTATAATCAATTGACTTTGGGAAAGGCATGTACGAAACTCGGCCCTGAATTGCCGGCTTTACACCCCTCTTACCTACACCCAAATTAACTAAGTCGGACGGACTTGCGTTTGCATTAACAGTAGCTGGAATATCAATATTAACCAGTTGATTGTTAGCTAAAACATCTCCTTCGTCCAATACGTTCCCAGACTCATGCCCACTAACTAAAGCAGCAAGATGCGGCATTTCTGTCGCAAAATCAGAAGACCACTCATTGTAGTTAAAGTAAACGTCGAAAAGATTGTAGTTGGCAAAAGTTGAAGAATTAGGAAGCTCAACAACTTTACTCGCAACCTCTCCAGCATTCACATTAAAATCACTTGCGCTTACAGTAAGAACTTTCGGAATAGCTATGCGAAGGTACGGCCTAAAAACATCGCCATTTTCAGGAACGGTAAATTTTGCTGTTGCATGGAGTGTAAGTCTGCTACCTGGGCGCAGAATTTTTTTAGTTTGATTAGAGCCAGTTTGATTAGCGTCAGTTCGATCACCATCAGTTCGATCGCCATCAATTTGATTAACGTCAGAATTTTCAGTTTCGTAGCTAATTGAAGTTTCTACTTCTGGAAGTTTTCCATCTGATTCGCCAAAATGCTGCGTAGGTGCAGGAATTAAATCGTCAGCAATATCAGTGGTATTTACAGACTCAGAATTGTTCTGTTTTAATTGTTCTTTAGAATTATTTGCATTTTGCAATTGGCTGCTTTGCAAATTGTCAGCCTGCGCAATAGCTGGCGTTGATACTCCAGCAACCAATAATGCAGCAGTAACTATTTCTGCCACAAATTTTTTTGTTTTCACGAGTTTACATAACCTCCCCCGCGGTAACAAAATATGAATAAAGCAAATTTCGAGTAAATCATTACGTTTAGGATTTTGCAAACTAAAAATTACCGTAACTTTTTCTGCTATAAATATCGGCTTTATTACAGGAAAAAGTGGGGAGAAAAATTTTTTATCGGCGAGTTGCACTAAAAATTTTTATGATTTTGTTAAAAATGCCGAAAAATATACGATACTGGAGGATAAAAACAAAAATAATTAAAGTTGTTATAACAACAGTACAAATAAATAATACGTGTGATGTTTCTCACATACGTCAACACGCCGCAAAACATCAACAAACTATCTATCATAGCAAATACAAAATATCTGCCCGCAAGAAGCTCAACAGCTTAAGCGGGCAGATTTGCTAGAACGCGCCAAATAGATCACACGATTTTCGGCATAGGAGTTGTAAGCGAAGAAGTCAAGTTGACTTGCACAACTCCAGCACCAGCGTGAACTTCCACCTTCTTCAAGGTAACAGTGCGCTCTTCAGCAGGCTTATGATCATCGTCAGTCATAGTCGCAGGAGACTTAACTGCAACAAGCGCAAGGCTGTTAAAATCAACGCCAGCATTCGCGCACAAATCCTCAGCCGCAGACAACGAATCCTCAAAACCATCTTTTTCAATCACACGCTCAGACGGAACGCCATAAGCTTCTTCACAAAGCAACTTAACGCGATCCAAAAGCGCTTGACCTCTGCGACTTTCTGGCACAAACGTTTCAGCATCAGCACTAATTACCGACACAAAATCATCAAGCTGATTTGCCAAACCATCGCCGCCATCGCGGAACAAATTGCCAACAATCGGCTTTCTGAATCCCAAAGACTTAGCCTGATCCAACAATTCAGGCACTTGATCATCCTCACCTTCCCACAAATTAACAAGAGGGAAAGTAGGAATATTAAGCGATTCCAATCGTGCAACATGGAATGGGTAACGCCAAGCCAAAGTTTCGTCATCTCGCCAAGTCGTAGCGCGAGTAACCACAACTGCAGCCGCAGGCCAAGCCGCGCCAAATTCGCGAGAAGCAATATCCAGCCACTTTTGCGCACCAGCATCCGTGCCATAACCCGCTTCAACAACAACAACATCATGCTCAGCACAAGCCATTTCAACGCTTACAAGGCTTGGAATACCAAGAGAAACGTTTGCAAACGG
The DNA here is from genome assembly GCA_947254595.1 of uncultured Gardnerella sp. Classification (GTDB taxonomy): domain Bacteria; phylum Actinomycetota; class Actinomycetes; order Actinomycetales; family Bifidobacteriaceae; genus Bifidobacterium. Next base: position 26,167 of record CAMYED010000002.1, read on the forward strand.
ACCGCAATGCACATAAATTGGCGAACCGTTAATAGTTTCCGTTTTTGCAGGCTTTACAGCATCGGCAAGAATATTAGTAATTCGCCACAAGTCAACAAAATCGCCGAATTTACGAGGTACACCATCCTTCGTACCAGCAATCATTGCAGCAACGCGCTCCGAAATCTCATCCATGCTACGAGAAAGAACCACGATTTGCATAAGCTCGCAAGTAGGCGTTAAAACAACGCGCTCAGGAACAGTACCCTTACCAAAATCAACTGCAATACTACGCAACGAACGCGAAGGAACCTCACTTACGCGAGGAACCAGAATAGTATCAAGCAAACCCTCATCAACTGCTTTTTCTGCAAACGACACAAGCAAATTCTGCGCACAAGCAATAGCAGCCATCTCGCCACACAAGCCCCAATCAATCAGCTCCGGGTGAGAAAGCGAAGACTTACCGCCTCCACTCGCACCACCTTTAGAACCAGCAGCCGTAATTCCCATGCTTGGCTGACGAAGAACCGCAGCCGCATCCACACCACGCTCACGCAAGGCGTCAACCAGCGCAATAGTCGTAGTCGTTTTGCCTTCACCGCGAGACGCTTTAAGCGGAGTATCGGCAGTAACCAAAAGCACTTTGCCATTCTTTCGAGGCTCCTCAGGATGCTGCTTCAAATAATTTAGATACCCAAAAGCATCAATTTTTTTAACCAAACCGAATGTTGTAGTGTATGAATCAAGAATGCTCATGTACCCCTCTTTCATAGGCATATTTGAACAACAATGCACGCGGATAGCGTTAGTTACATGAATCATAGTATACGATTGACCGCGCGTCGTATAGGAGTATTTAACAATAACTACGCGCGTTATTAGTGACTTTTATAACAAAAGAACAAAATATAACAAAAGTGCCTTCTTTATGAAATAAAAAGTTCATTTCGCAAGGAAGGCACTTAATTTTTAATAAGATTTAATTTCAGTGATCGGAACGATTAAAACCATTCTTCATGCGCATGCTGGTAATGTACAGAACAGTGTCGAGCAAAGAATCGGTTTCTTTCTTCAACTTTGCTGCCATATCGTCGTTTGCTTCAGCCAAAGCTTCACGCACTTTTTCGTTACGAAGCTCTGCAATAATTTCTTCCGGATTGCGCACTACATCGCCGCAATAACCGTCTTCGTCACATTCACGCTCCGGCTCGTAATCAGCCAAAGAAACGCCAAGAAGATCTGCCACAGCAGCATCCGTTGCCTTTACCATTGCGTGGCCAAGAGAACCAACAGCTTCCTGGTAACGCTCGACTGCGTTAGCAGTGTCGTTAAAAGCAGCATCCGCAAGAGCTGCAATAATGCGATTCTCCCAGTAGAAGTTTTCGCTTGTTACGCGAGTAGTCGTATCTTCCAAATATTTTGGAGTGCGATTTACGTTCGGATAGAACGGAATCAAAGCGTTGAAAGGATTAGATCCGTAAGTAATCCACTGAATTGCACGTATTGCTTCCGGCATATAAGGGCGGATTTGCATTACAGCAAGCTCGCTTTGACGGTTAATACCGATTGGACGCAACATGTGGCGAGTGTGCTCATCGCCAAGCTTGCCGTAAGGATCATATTCAGTGCCCTGATAATGCGAGCTCAAAACGTACTTAACGTCTTCAATCGTCACCTTGCGCTCAGGCTGGCGAGCCCAAGGAATGTCATTGCTGTCCGGACGGTGATCAGCATCTTTACCGTCCCACACTTCGTCATACGGATTCAAGAAGCGCTCCATGAACCACGCACGAGGCGTGTTGTAAACATGGTCAGAATCTGAATGAGAACCGAAAGCATCGCGAGGGTTAAACGGAGAAGTGTTTTCTACCGACAAATCCAAATGATTTTCTTTAATAAACTCAAGCAAATCAGCCGAGCATATATGCTCCTCTTGCTCACCAAAAGCATCATCCAAGTCAAACTCGTCAATACCAAGCTGGTTTGGCATAACAACATAAGCTTCATCCGGCACGCGCTTAGCAATCCAATGATGGCCGCCAACAGTTTCAAACCACCAAATCTCGTTCACGTCGGAAAATGCGACGCCGTTCATTTCGTAAGTGCCGTACTTTTCAAGCAACGCACCCAAACGCTCAACACCTTCGCGAGCGCTACGAATATAAGGCAAAACAAGCGTTAAGAAGTCTTCCTCACCAATTCCGCCTGGCACTTCCGGCTTATAGTCAGCGTCACCAACTTTGCCTTGTGCTTTTTGAAGCTCAACCATTGGGTCAGCTCCGAGCACACGCTCGTTAGAAGTAAGAGTTTCGGTTGCGCTCATTGCAACGTTTGCTTCGTTTACGCCAGCTTCTCCCCAGATTCCTTCGCGCAAATCCGCATTCGGCACGCTTGTGTATTGCATTGGGTTGTCCGGCAACTCAACTGTTACGTGGCTAAGAACAGACTTGTAAACGCGAGGCTGTTCTTCCGGCTTTACTACTACTAAACGTTTTGGATTAAATTCGCCATTTGCGGAATCTTCGTTACGCGCAATAAGCGTGGATCCGTCGTAGCTTGCGCCGCGGCCGACGAGAATTGTTGTGCATGCCATATTTGCATCCCCTGTTTTTATGTTTTATGTTTTTTAGATTTATTACTTTTTGATTCTAACGCTTAGCTGTTAATTGCAATCGTAATTGATTGCACTCATCCTTGCGTTTAGGCTTTACCAGTGAGGAACATGCCGCCAGCATCTACACCTGAAGTTACGTTTCGCACTTCGCGCAGCAGCTCATTCATATAGAATCCTTGCTTAAGATTTGGCAAAGGTTGTTCCGTGCCAAAAACTTCAAACATGTATTCGTGATCTTTATCTGGAGGCTGCGGACCGTTGTAACGCATAGTAATTGCCGGATCTTGGCAACCAATAAATCTACTTGCTTGCGAATTGCGTCCTTGCACTGCTTCTGGAATCATCGAAGGCATTTGACGCGAAAAATCTGCCGGAATTTGCAAAGCGTGAGAATCATTAAAATCAAACATTAACGCTTCAACAGGCACGTTTGCAACCGTCCAATGAATCCACTCAAAACCGCATACCGGTATTGCATCATCGTCAACAAAACGCCAATGCAAATAATGCACAAAAGAAGGCATGTTGTCTACGTAAAACGGGAATGAGACTACCGGGATTCCGTTAATTTTATTCTGCGACGGTGCAGCTTTGGAATAATCGTCCGGAATAATTGTGAAATCTGTTGAAATATTCATAATTTAAGTATCTAATATCTCAGTGACTTGCTTAGAAACGCAGGTTTTTAGCCACATTTTAGCTACATTCCAGCCACGGCTTAGGTACTACTTAGGTACATTCTAGCTACAGCTTGGCTACAGTTTACATACGATTTAGCAATGTTTCAGCTACAAAAGCGAACAAAATAGCGCTTCAAAAACAAGAGTTGCGTTTCCATTACCAGCAAGCCTACGACGAGCAATAGCGATATTATCAACGCAATTAAGAGCGCGCTTAACACCTAATTTTTTAGAAATCGCAATAATACCCGTTTTGTACTCCTGATTTATGAGCGGAGAAGAATCTTGAGCATTATTGAGCACAACTAAGACGTCACGATACACGCTAGAAACAGCGTCAAGCGATCGCCCTAAAACGTCGCGACTTACACGCGTAACCTTACGTTTTACATCATCTTTTTTACCGATTGCGTTGTAAGAAGTGCGCAATTTAGGAGGTATACGATCCTCCTTAGTCAAGCCATTAATTCGACGAAATTCTTTTTGCTGAGCCTCAACACTTCGCTGAACCTCATCTTCAGCCTGAGCTTTTGCATCCTCAATAAGCATCGCAGCAAGCATAATTGCGTCCCCAGAATCATGCATACGCAAAAGTCCCGCAACTAGCTCATCTCGCCTACTTAAAGAATTCTCATCAGTTGCGTACAATAATGCGGATTCTATATTCCCTTGAGAAAATCTAGCTGCACGATTCGCAAGATTATTATCCACACCAGTTTTTTTAGAAACGTACTCTGCTATAGATTGGATTCCAGGAGTAGCTAATTGCACGAGTTGCGTACGCGAACGAATTGTAGGAAGCACATTCTGAGCGCTTGAAGCACACAGCAGCCAAATAGTGTGCTCGCTTGGCTCCTCAATTTCCTTAAGCAACACATTCGTGCTGCGCTCAATCATTCTGCCAACATCTTCAATAATAATAATTCGCCATGGAGCAGTGCTAGGCATTTGCTCGGAGATGCCAATAACTTCGCGAACAGCATCAACACTAAGCGTTACACCTTGAGTGGCAAGAGTATGCACATCCGGATGCGAACCGGCTAAAACTTCCTTAGCAGTTTTACTAAGCTCACCGTTTTCCGCCTCACCATAATCCGGACTTTCGAGAGCTGCAGCAAAAGCGCGCGCAACCTGTACGCTTCCAAAACCGTCGGCTCCGCAAATAAGCCATGATTGGGCTATTTTGCTAGCATCCGCGCACGCAACTTTTTTTAAGCGCTGAACTACCTGCTCCTGCCCAACTACAATATCCCAAACGCTCACTGTTTCACCCCCTAGATTCAGTTTTAGATTGCTTTAGTAGCTTTCAATTTCCGCAATTAAATTACTTACATCTTGCGCAATCAGCTCAGCTAATGATTTCGCAGAACAAGTAGCGTCAAGTACACGGTAGCGCTCCTCATTTTCATGCGCTAGATCCAGGAAAGCTTCACGTGTACGAATTGCAAAATCAATTCCAGCAGATTCCATACGATCCTGTTCACGATGCAAACGCTCAAAAGCTGCTTGCGGATCCATATCCAGTAAATACGTACGTTTAGGCCACAGCGAATCCGTAGCCCATTCGCTTAAATTTCGCACATCGTCCATTGTTAGCTCGCGACCGCCAGATTGGTACGCAAGAGAAGAATCTATATAACGATCCGTAATTACTACAGCACCACGATTTAGCGCAGGGCGAATTACTTGTGCAACATGCTGAGCACGATCCGCCGCAAAAAGCAAAGCTTCCGTTCTAGCAGCTACGAAAGATCCGTGCAACAATATTTCGCGCAAAGACCTTCCCAATTCCGTTCCGCCCGGCTCACGCGTAACAACTACTTCACGACCTAAAGATTGCAAATGATTTTTTAGAGCCTCAACTTGCGTTGTTTTGCCAACGCCATCAATTCCCTCAAAAGATATGAACAATCCTTTATTTACAGCCGCTTCAGCACCTCCGCAACCGCAGTTTCCTCCGCAAGCACAACCGCCAGAAAAATCGCTATTTTGAGATGACATATTTAGCTCACTCAATCTTTATTCCGATGCCTTTTCGGCAGTAGATTTTTTCGCAGTCGTCTTTTTCGTAGTCGATTTTGTAGTCGTCTTTTTTACAGTCGATTTTGCGGCCGTAGATTTTGCGGCCGTAGATTTTGCTGTTGTCTTTTTCGCAGATGACTTTGTAGCTTTCTTCGCAGTCGATTTTGCAGCGCTTTTAGTCGCACGCTTCTTGCGTTTTACAGGACCAGCTGCACGCTTTTGAGCCAATAACGCAAAAGCATCCTGCGGATCAATCGACTCAGGAGTGTACTGCTTAGGCAAAGTGCGATTCGTTTCACCATCAGTAATATACGCCCCGTAGAAACCGTCCTTAATTACAACAGGCTTACCAGTTTCCGGATCCGCGCCAAGCTCGCGAAGTGGAGGTTTAGCCGCACCTCTAGCACGCTTACCGTACTTTGGTTGCGCAAACAAAGCTTGAGCCTCTTCTAAAGTCGTACTAAAAATAGCATCTTCGTTTGCAAGCGAGCGAGTTTCAGGCTTGGATTCTACTGTTTCTCCCGCAGCAGCGTCCACAGCAGCATAAGTTTTGGTTAAGTACGGGCCGTAACGTCCGTTACTTGCTTCAATTCGCGCAAGTTTTACCACACCTTCGGCATCAACTTCCTCATACTCACCAACCAAACGTGGCAAGTTCAAAAGTCGCAACGCATCCTGCAAACTTAAAGTTGCAGGATCCATAGTCTTAAACAAAGACGCCATTTTTGGACGCGCTTTAGAAGATTTTGCATCAGATTTAGAAGGCTTATCGTCTTTAGTACTATCCTGCTCCTCAACCAAAGCAACATACGGGCCAAAACGACCATTGCGCACTTCTACAGTACCGCCAGTTTCCGGATCCTTACCAAGAACGCGCGGACCTTCAGCATTGTTATCCAACAATTCTCTAGCAACATCCACACTAAGTTCGTCCGGAGCTAAAGTTTCCGGTAAAGAAGCATGACGAGGATTACCCTCCGCATCCAAATGCGCAACATCCTCCAAATACGGGCCGTAGCGACCAACGCGCACGTGCAAACCATCGCCAATATCTATAGTGTTGATTTCACGAGCGTCAATTTCTCCAAGTTCCGCAACCTGCTGCTGCAAACCAATATGAGCCTCATCAGAAGATTGAGCAGAACCATCGCCGGAACCAAAATAGAATCTAGTCAACCAGTCGCGACCAGTTTCTTCACCATGCGCAATACGGTCCAAACCATTTTCCATATCCGCAGTAAAAGCGTAATCAACATACTTCGGGAAGTTCGCTTCCAAAAGCTTAACAACAGCAAACGCAAGCCAAGAAGGAATTAACGCACGCCCACGCTCATACACGTAACCACGATCAATAATCGTAGAAATAATACTTGCATAAGTAGAAGGACGACCAATTTCCTTAGCTTCCAGCGTTTTTACCAAAGAAGCTTCCGTATAGCGAGCAGGAGGCTGAGTTTCATGACCATCCGCACTAACGCTCTGCGCTTTAAGAACATCACCAGACTGCATTTTAGGAAGCGCTTTTTCACCTTCAGTTGAAGACGCATTACCCAAAACCTTCATAAACCCGGCAAAAGTAATTACGGTACCGGAAGCTTGGAATAATGCTTCACCATACTCCCCAGCCTCCGCTTTCAACTTAACCGTTGCCGTAAAACCAGTAGCATCAGCCATTTGAGACGCAAGAGTGCGCTGCCAAATAAGCGTATACAATTTAAGCTGATCGGCAGGCAATTTATCCGCAAGCTCATTCGGGCTTTGGAAACGAGCACCGGCTGGTCGAATACATTCGTGAGCTTCCTGCGCTCCGGCAGAAGTAGTTGCGTACTGTTTAGGAGAATCAGCAACATATTCAGCCCCAAAAGCTTCACGCGCAGCCTTACGCGCAGCCTCAATCGCCTCTTTAGAAAGCGTTACAGAATCCGTACGCATGTAAGTAATGTAACCATTTTCGTACAAAGACTGCGCTGCACGCATAGTTTGACGAGAGCTCATCGACAATCTATTACCAGCAGTTTGTTGCAAAGTTGACGTAGTGAAAGGAGGCAAAGGCCTGCGGCGATACGGCTTCGTTTCCATAGAATCAACTACAAAATCTGAATTTTGAAGAGCATCAGAAAGCTTAGACGCAAATTCAGAATCAACATGCAACGAAGGCTGCAACTCACCTTTTGCAGAAACCAACTCACCTTTTGAATTAAAATCTTTAGAACCAGCCAAACGACGACCAGCAAGCTCACTCATACGCGCTTCAAAATCAACATTCTTGCCGTCAACATCAGCAGAACGCAAAACCGCGCTAATATCCCAGTAAGAAGCCTTAGTAAACGCCATGCGCTCACGTTCGCGCTCAACAATAAGTCGAGTAGCAACCGACTGCACTCGACCAGCAGAAAGACCAGGACCAACCTTACGCCAAAGCACAGGAGAAAGCTCATAACCATACAATCGGTCAAGAACTCGACGCGTCTCCTGAGCGTCAACCATATTATTGTCAACATTTCGCGTATTACCCAAAGAAGCTTGAATAGCATCCTTAGTAATTTCGTGAAAAACCATTCGCTTAACAGGGACTTTTGGTTTCAAAGCCTCAACCAAATGCCAAGCAATAGCTTCGCCTTCGCGATCCTCATCAGTTGCCAGATACAGCTCGTCAGCTTTAGCGAGCGCATTTTTCAAATCAGAAACAGTTTTCTTTTTATCCGCCCCAACAACATAGTACGGGGCAAAACCATGATCAACATCTACACCAAACTTGCCGAACGCAGCCTTACGAGACGCCGGCACCTGACTTGGCTGAGCGAGGTCGCGAATATGCCCCACTGACGCCATTACGGTGTATCCATTACCTAAATACCCGCCAATTTTGCGCGCCTTCGTGGGAGACTCCACAATGACTAGCTTATTTTCAGCCGCCATATTCGCTCCTTTCCTAACACAATCAAACATATAAAACGCAAATTACATGTTTCACGCTAACTGTATCGCAACTTACGCTATACGTCTATTAAATTCCACCTCGGTGGATAAAAGCAGATAGAGTAGACATATTACTTACTGAGCAGACGGCGGAGTTGGAGGCGCGCCTACTAAACCAAGCCTATTCAAAGGTGCGGCAGTAACATGACGCATTACCATAATTACGCCATAAACTAGCAAAGATACACCTATAATCAGCCAGTAAGTTGCAAGATACGACACGTTCGAAGCCCACTGAGCAAAAATATCCACTCCCGGAAGAATTTGCCAAATCAAATACATTCCATACAAACAGAACAACACGCCCAAAGTAATCATGGAACTTCCAACAATCTGAACGCTAATCGACGAACGCCTATACGCCGGCAAATCCATTCCACTACAACGCGTTAAAGCAAGAACAATAAGAGTTACCGCCCCAACTATAAGTAAAGATATAAGTACGTCGGCAGGCCTATGCCAGTGAGCTGCAACTAAAGAAAGCTCAACAAAAACACTTATAAAAGACGCAAAAATTGCAGTCCAAGCACGCCAAATACGCGAAACAGCGCAAATAAGTAACGCACATGCGCCAGCAATAAGCAAAGTGTGACCAGAAGGCGCAGAATTTGCCGACAAATATTCAATATTAATAAGCATCGGTCGAGGAAGGATCTTTTTTAACGGCTCTGCAGCAGCAGCCAAAACAATAATCCCCGCACACTGCCCAAGAAGCCACCAGCGTTTCCTAACACAAGTAACAACAATCGCACACAAAGCAATAATTACGCCAATAGCAATAACAACCAGCGACATGCTAAACGGTTTCAAACAAAACGCAAACCATTGCGGCACGCCACGAGAACCAAACCCGTCAATTACCATTTCCTCGTAACTTTGACCAAGTACGGTTTGCACGCTAATAAACCATAATCCAACTGCAGACGCCAAAAATACTACAGCAAACGCAACACACCATATTATTGACGAAATCCTCGGACGCTTCATCAATGGGTCAATTTGCGATACTTCATCTTCAGAAAAATCTTCAGACTTACCAGCTTCCTTATTTTCAGCATTTTCAGCAGATTCGCGAGTATTAAGTAATTCTAAATTAGTTTTATCATTGCTTTCAACTGCAGTAAACGCTTGAATATCCGACAATTCCGGAAGTTCTTCAATATCGTCCAAACTATTTTTCTGCAAATCTCCACTCAACAAAGCAGATTCTGACTGCTCAGCTGAATCCGACTGCTTATCGGTATTATCGTCACGCATCCCGGTCAATTCTTCGCTCATACTTTAGACTTTACGACAGTATCTAAGACAGCGCTAGTTTTACACAATAAACTGCGCGTAATAAACCTTAAATAAACTTCAAATAAACTTCAAAAAATAAAAACCCCCGCGCACCCACTAGAGGCCACTTACCCTTGCTGCATTTCTGCCCTGGGGGGATTGGGTGACGTAGTGCCACACGGAGGCTTTATCTATATTACACGATTTTCGCTACATGTCGAGCAAAATAGTAAATCAAATAAATTATGCGCTAACTATAAATAAATTATGCGCGCCAAACGCTCTTTCCGCGCTCCTTAGCATCTTCAACATCCGCATCAAGCTGAGACTCATCCGCCTCAACCTTACCAGCAATATAACGCTCAACTAATTCGCGAGCCTCATTATCTTCATGCTGAACAGCCGGAGACTTCATAAAGTAAGAACTTGGAGCCAAAATTGGACCAGACAAATGACGGTCAAGCGCAATTTTTGCCGCACGAACTGCATCAATAACAATTCCAGCAGAATTTGGAGAATCCCAGACCTCAAGCTTGTACTCCAAATTCAAAGGAACATCACCAAAAGTAGTGCCTTCCAAGCGCACAAAAGCAAACTTGCGATCATCCAGCCAAGCAACATAATCCGAAGGACCAATATGAACGTTATGCTCATCCATTTCGTGAGGAACAATTGATGTTACAGCGCGCGTCTTAGAAATTTTCTTAGACTCAAGACGCGAACGCTGAAGCATGTTCATAAAGTCCATGTTTCCGCCAACATTCAACTGATACGTGCGATCCAAACGAACCCCACGATCCTCAAAAAGACGAGCCATAACACGATGCGTAATAGTCGCACCCACCTGGCTTTTAATATCGTCACCAATAATCGGCACACCAGCATCACGGAATTTTTGCGCCCATTCAGGATCAGAAGCAATAAACACCGGCAAGCAGTTTACAAAGGCGCAACCAGCCTCCATTGCAAACGTTGCGTAAGCTTTATCCGCCTGCTCCGAGCCGACTGGCAAGTAAGAAACAAGCACGTCAACATGCTTATCCTTCAAAACCTGAACAACATCAACCGGTTCAGCCTCAGACTCGTCAATCATCTCCCGATAGTACTCGCCCAAACCGTCGTACGTAGGCCCACGCATAACATCTACACCCAAGTTCGGCACGTCAGCAAAACGAATAGTGTTATTTTGAGAAGCTCCAATTGCTTCACTTAAATCATGACCAACTTTCAGAGAATCAACATCAAACGCTGCCACAAACTCAATATCGCGCACACGATACTGTCCAAACACAGCGTGCATCAACCCTGGAATTTTCTCACCGTCATCAGCGTTCTTGTAATATTCAACGCCCTGAACCAGCGACGAAGCGCAATTACCTACACCGGCAATGGCAACGCGGATGCTCATATAGACTCCTTGCCTGCGAAAATCAGCGACATTGCATCATGCCGCAACTCATACATACTCATAATACTATGCTCTAACCAATATGAACCAATATAAAACATTTCTAACCGTTTCTACGCTATACATAACTACTTAATGTACGTTTTTATTGGCTTGCGGCGATATTAGTGTGGTAGAGATTTGAGATTTTTCGCACTGAGCGAGGTGAACGTCAGAGCCGAA
>CAMYED010000003.1 GCA_947254595.1 uncultured Gardnerella sp.
TTCAACTTTTATACCCCCAAACGCAGCGAATTTTTGATAAATTTTCTGTTTTTGTACTAAAAAGGCGAAATATTTACGGTTTTGATGTGGATTTTGCGTAAAAATTACAAGACACGCCGTAACCAGAATTTTTTAATACTTTTCCCAGGTTTCTTTAAGGTTTGCTCTGCTAAAGCTTGCGAAGAATGTAGTAGACACCAAACACTAAGCGTTAGGCAGGTCGGAACCAAACACTAGGCACCAAACACTAGGCACTGAATACTAAGCGTTAGGCAAGTCGGCGTGATCGGAAACCAACTCCTGCTCATCCGAAACCGGCGCAAGCACCAAATCCTTAACAAGCTCACGCGTGCGAAGCTGCGAATCCGCGTCCAAACCGTCGTCAGTAATAACAGTATCCACCTGATCAAAGCGCGCAAACAGCGAAAGCGAAGTGCAAGTCCACTTAGTATGATCCGTTAAAATAATCGTGCGGTCGGCAATATCCATCAACGCCATATCCGTAGCCGCTTCCAAAGAGTTCGGCATTAAGAAGCCGCGCGGCAGCGAAACGGAATGAGTGCCAAGAAAAACAGTATTCACGCGAAGCGAAGCAACAACCTTATCCGCAATTGGGCCAACCAGCGAATTCGAGCGCGTAATCACACCGCCAGTAACAATAACCTCAACATCCTTAGACTCAAGCGCCTGAACAAGCTCCGCAACAGGAATCGAATTAGTCAAAATCGTAATTCCAGAAGCCCTGCGCGACTCAAGCAAATGCTGCGCAAACACGTAAGCAGTAGTGCCGCCGCCAATCGCAATCACATCCCCCGGAGACACATAATCCACAGCCAAACGCGCAATAGCATCCTTCAAACCAATATCCATCTGCGACTTTACAGAAAACAGCGGCTCCGAAAGAAGCGTATTGGTTGTAACAGCACCGCCGTGAACGCGCTTCAAAAGACCACGATCGGAAAGCTCGGCAATATCCCGGCGAACCGTCATAGCAGAAACATTCAGTTCCTTAGAAAGCGCGGTAATGCGCACGGCACCACGCGTACGAAGACGGCTTAAAATCAAATGCTGACGCTGTGAAGAAATCATACGAACATTATCGCACACGTAATCGCAAAAAACAAACGCGGTTGAGCGTTTTAGGGTATTAAAAAAGAAATATCGCACATTTTTGCGTATAAATTCGCGCATTTTGCGGCAAAACGCACAAAAACGAACATGCCTTTACGGAGCAAACGAACAAACACTGACGCAGTAAACGAACATATACTGCCGAAGTAAACGAACATATACTGCCGATGACAGAAACATATAGTAATATATAGTTATGCATTACGTTTCAGAAAATTCATTGCACAACGTCGTCAATAAAGCCACGACCGATCTTTTCACATTCTCCTACAAACATATTATTAAGCCGCACTTTGTTTTTAACATTCCCCCAGACGAAGCGCACGAACGCATGATAGACTTCTGCAAATTCAGCGAGCGCACCCCAGGGCTTATGTGGTTACTTCGAACAATGCTCAACTACACGGACCCAGTTCTCGAAACAAACGTAATGGGCCTAAATTTTGCGAACCCATTCGGCTTGAGCGCAGGCCTAGATAAAAACTGCCAAATGGCAACAGTACTAGACAATGCCGGCTTTGGCTTCGAAACAGTCGGCTCTACAACCAGCCGTCCATGCGAAGGAAACCAAAAGCCTTGGTACCACCGACTTCCGCAATACGATTCAATTCTTGTACACGCCGGCTTAGCAAACGACGGCAGCGAAGCCGTAATAGCTAGAGCCGAACAAGCTTGGACGCACGCAAAATCAATGAACATGTCTATTTCTATTGCGCGAACAAACGACGATTTAGTTGGCGACTTAAACGAAGGAATTGAAGACTACCATATTTCTATGGAGCGCGCAGCCGGACGCAGCTCGATTATTGAAGTAAACATTTCCTGCCCAAATACTCGCGTCGGCGAACCATTTAGAGAGCCGGAAGCGCTAGATAAGCTTTTTAGCGACCTTGACACTATTAAACGACCGCAACCAACGCTTGTTAAAATGCCGCTTAATTTGCCAGGAGGCTGGGAGCAGTTTAAGTCGCTTCTCGACGTGCTCGCAGAACATAAAGTTGACGGCGTAAGTATTGCAAACTTGCAAAAGAATCGCACCGGACTAGACGTACCAGCGGATTGGCAGGGCGCACTTTCCGGCGGACCTACCTACAGCGCAAGCAACGAGCTTATTCGCCGCACGCGCAAAGCTTTCGGAAAACGTTTCGCAATTGCTGGAATTGGCGGCGTTTTCACGCCTAAGCAAGCTTACGAGAAGATTCGCGCCGGCGCAGATTTGGTGATGTTCATTACGTCGCTTATGTACAGGGGGCCGCAGCAGATTACGACGCTAAAGCGCGGGCTTGCGGATCTTTTGAAGCGCGACGGATTCGAGCACGTTGCGGACGCTGTTGGCGCGGATTTGGAGTGAAAGCGCGGATTTGAAAGCTGCAAAAGCGGTATTGGCGGCATTAGCTTTACACGCGCGTAACGAAAATGCCGGCATACTACGCAGGAACGTTATTCCCTATACACGCGTGTAACGAAAATGCCGGCATACTACGCAGGAACGTTATTCCCTATACACGCACGTAACGAAACTAACGCGCGCAGACTAAAAAACGGCAGTGACTTTACAGTGATGTAAAGTAACTGCCGCAATCGCACTTAAAAGCGCACTTACGCAATCGCGCTTAAGCCGCTACCGGCAACTATCAGTATTCATCTCCAGAATTCGTATTGTAATCGTCGCGACGAGCAGTGCCGTACTGATCCTGAGTCTGCTGCTGCTTTTCTGCTTCCTGCTGTTCCAAAGCGGCTTGGCGACGAGCGTCTTCATCTCGCTTCTGCTGCTCGGTTTTAACAGTATTGCTACGAAGCCCCGGCAAAGTGCCGCCGGCAGTATACTTTGAATCCGGCTTACCGTAGTCGTTATCTACCGGAATATTCGCAGCTTTCAAATAATCATTCATAAACTGCTTCCAAGCAGGCGTTGCAATAAACATACCGTACCATGCTGCCATCGTACGACCGTTAATCGTCATTCCGTTAAAGCTTTTCTGCGATTCCGCGTTACCAACAGCAACAAAAGACGCTACCTGATAAGGCACGAAACCTGCGGTAGTCATGTAGTACTGCTCGTTAGTACCGGTTTTTGCGAAAGTCTTACGTCCGCCGTCCAGCTGAGTAGTTGCAGCCTCACCGCCAGGCTGCACAACGCCCTGATTAAGCGCATAAGCTACAGTTTGCGCAATTCCTTTTGGAATGGCTTGATGGCAGTGCGCGCTAGGAACTCTAAGTCGCTTTCCGTTCTTATCTACAACGCGCTTAATAGCAATCGGATCGCAAGCTACGCCATCCGCACCCAAAGTTGCGTAAACGTTCGCAACAGTAAGCGGAGAAGCCTGCACGGAACCAATTGTCATTGGAGGGTTAAGAGAGTTTGCGGAATAAACGCTTTCCTGGCCAAGAGGAGAATTGTGGTAGCCGAGTATTCGAGCCGCGTCCGCAATAGAGCACAGCTTTACCTGCTGAGCCATAGAAGCCTGGGTTGTGTTGTGCGAGCGCACAAGACCCTGCAAAGGCGTTTCCGGATTCGTAGTGCCGCCGCCGGAATTTTGAACAAACCATGAGCCGAAACCGCGGAACTTATTGCAGTTAAAGTCGGAATTATTGTAGCGAATAGACGTGCGAAGCGGCTGATTAATTGACTTTCCGGCAAGCATCCACGCAACTAAGTTAATAGGCTTCCAAGTAGAACCAATCTGCCAGCCGAGGCCGCCGCCGTCTCGCTCGTCAACAGCGTAGTTTAGTGCAGTTCTGGTAGGGTCGGATCTTGCAGCGTCTGTTGCATCGTAAATACGGTTGCTTCCAAACGCTAAAACTTCGCCAGTTCCAGGCTTAATTGCGGCGATTGAAACTTCAAAACCGCTTTTATCGTTGACTGGAATCGTGTCTCGAGCAGCTTTCATTGCGGCTTTACTTGCGCGCAAATCCATAGTTGTGTAAATATCGAGGCCACCTTCCGTAAGCAGCTTTTCGCGCGCTGTAGCCGTTTTACCAAATTCGCGAGAGTGTAAAATTTTCTTCGTAACGTAGTCGCAGAAGAATGCTGCATCCCCTGCAGCCTGGCAGCCAATATGCGAAACGTCCGACTGTATTTTAAGCGTGCTTTTTAGCGGAACAGCAACAGCGGAATCGTGCTCCTGCTTAGTAATAAAGCCTTGGCGAAGCATTAAGTCAAGAACAATATTGCGCTGCTTTTGCGATTCTTCCTGATTCCCCTCAACGGAAGGATCGTATCTTGCAGGATTCTTAGTAATAGCAGCAATAGTTGCGGATTGTACAAGATTCAGTTTTGCTGCGCTCGTATTAAAGTAGCGGTGCGCTGCGGTTTCTACGCCGTACAAATTATTACTACCGAATTGCGCAATGTTTAGGTAGCCTTGCAGAATTTCCAGCTTCGAATACTTTTTTTCCATTTGGATTGCTATAAGCATTTCACGCAGCTTACGGGCAATCGTACCTTCAGAAGCGTGATATTCCGCCAAAGGATCATTATTTTCGCGCGCTTTAATCATAAGCACGTTTTTTACATACTGCTGAGTTAAGGAAGATCCGCCTTGCATATCTGACTTTTTAACGAATGTTTGAACGAAAGCGCGAACAACACCTTGAACGTCTACACCGGAATGTTCGAAGAAGCGGCGATCTTCGCGAGCGACCATTGCTCGCTGCATGTATTGCGATATGCGTCGAAGTGGCACAACAGTGCGGTTTTGGGCGTAAAAAGTCGCTATAATAGTTTTGCCGTCAGAAGCGTAAAGACGCGACTTTTGCGGCAAAGCCGTTACGTCAAAATCAATGCCGTCAACGCGAAGTGAAGGAACAACCGTTTTCACAACGCTATTCACGCTCATAACTCCCGGAACGAACATAATACTTGCGGCAACGCCTCCCGCAACACATAAAGTGATGTAGGTAAGGAATAGTGCGAGCACACGGCGAGCAGTCAGTGAATTCTTTTTCGGCATGCGTACTATTCTAAAGGCTTGCCTCTACTTGAAACCTGCCTCTACTTGAAACTCGCTTCTACTGGAAACCTGCCTAAAGTTAAAAAGCAAAAATATTGTTGCTAGCAGTCAAGCGCATACGCAAGTGCGTAAAATAAATTTAACTACATCTACTTTTCAGCGCGACGAATAAGCATGCCAGGCTTATAAATAATAATCGAACGACCCTGGCGCATAATCCACCCACGATTAGCAAAATCCATAAGCGCCTTATTAACGGTTTCGCGCGAAGAACCAACAAGTTGAGCCAATTCTTCCTGCGTTAAATCGTGCGGAACAAGCAGACCTTCCGTAATTGGCTCTCCAAAACGAGATGCTAAATTAAGCAAAGTTTTCGCCAAACGTGCCGGAACATCCATAAAAACTAAGTCGGATATGCGTTCATTATTTGCGCGCATGCGTGCTGCAAGAACTTGAAGCATTTCTACCGCAACTAGAGGATGCTTATTAATCCAGCTAAAAAGCACGTCATTTTCCAGCCAAAGCACTCTAGTACTATTAGTAATTGCGATTGCAGAAGCCGTACGCGGGCCGCCAGTCGGATCAAAAACAGGAATTTCGCCTAAAATTTCGCCCGGAGTGTGAATACTAAGCAGCTGAACGCGCGAATCATTCGAATGACGAACAAGCTTAACACGGCCGCGCTCAAGCAAATACATGCGACGGTCGGTATCTCCCTCGTTAAAAATTGCGTCGCCCTTATTAAAAATAGCCTCGTTCAAATTCACAGCCAATTCTTGCACTTGATTCGCAGGAACCTGCTTAAATAAAGCTGTATGCTGCAGCGAAAACTCGTCACTACTTTTAATTACTACCCTAGTGCTGCCCTTCGCCATGCTGTACCCTTCTCAAGCAAAGTAGATTTCGCCATTGAACTATCTAAGAACACAGATGAACGCTGCAGAAACGTTACGTAGTTACATAGTCACGCAATTCGCAATTTCGCAGTTACGCAATTTCGCAATTCGCAGTTACGCAATTTCGCAAACGAAACCACAAACGAACATCACTTGAACTATACTAGCACGGATATTCACTGCCGTGAACTTAGCAACTAACTATTTACACCCATTGCGCTTAAGCACCACGCGTTTTCGTAAGCAAGATCTTTCCACTGCCTATACCGCCCCGAAGTACCTCCGTGGCCGCCGTCCGTTTCAATGCGCGCAATCGCATCCACTCCCGCATTTTGCAAGGCAGCAAGCCACTTTAGCGGCTCCGTAACAAGAACGCGAGTGTCGCTCATAGAAGACGTGATTAAAATTTTCGGGAAGTTTGCCAACTTTTCGTGGCCCTCTTTACTACCAGCTAAAGGCACGTTTTCGTAAGGAGTATACGACTTCATATACGCGTAATCTTCGGCATTATTAAGCGGATTCCCCCACTCATCCCACTCCGTTACAGTAAGCGGCAAAGAAGAATCAAGCATAGAAGTAAGCGCGTCTACAAACGGAACATCTGCCTCAATTCCCGCATAACATTCCGGAGCCATATTCGCTATAGCGCCCATTAGTAAGCCGCCTGCGGAACCACCGTTTGCAACAGTATTTTCTGCAGAAGCAAAACCCGCCTCCTGCAAAGCGCGAGTTGCGTCAACAAAATCTTCAAAAGTGTGCTTTTTGTAACGCCTTCTACCCTGCTCGTACCACGCGCGACCCATTTCACCGCCGCCACGAACATGCACCTGCGCATAAAGCACACCGCGATCCAACAAACTTAAACGCCCAACAGAAAAAGTTGGGTCCGAGCTAACTTCATACGCACCATAGCCTGTAATAAACATTGCTTTGCTTTGCGAGATTGCATCCGGACGCCAAACAATCGACACCGGCACTCTTTCGCCGTCTCTAGCCGTAATCCATACACGCTTTTCTGCGTAATTTTGCTCATCAAAATCGCCAAGAATCTTCCCGCGCTTAAGAAGCACATCCTCGCCCGTCAACGGATCTAGCTCTCGAAGCTGACCTAAAGTTGCGTAACTGCAGAAAGCGTAACGCATGCGCGGAGCTTCGTAAGAAGGATTTCCCGTTATTCCAACGCCAAAAAGACGATTATTGTTGACTTCTTTTTGCGAGATATTTGCGAGCGCAGCGCGCGGATTCGCTTGCGTTTTAGTAATATATTCAACGCTTTCTACAGAATTTTCAGAAGCGCCTTCTACAGAATTTTCTACATTTCCAGCGCTTTCAGAAGCGTTTTCTACAGCGCTTTCTACAGCGCTTTCAATATTTATTCGAGTAGATTCGTGCTCAAGAACCTCCTGCGGGTGAATCTCGTAAAAACGCCACGGCTTACCGCTTAAAAAGTCTTCCGCAGCGCGCTTTTTACTCATAACTGCCAAATGCGGTAAACCTTGCGCACGGTAGGCCAACGCAACGTAATTTTTATACATTGACATTCCGCTTACGCTTAAGCCAACAACATTGCGCAAGATTGCAGGATTTTGCGGAGAATTATAAGGCTCGCAAATAGGTTTTTTACTGGCACCGCTCTCCCACAAATCACCCTGCTCGCAGCCGTACGGAGACCCAGAAGCAACGCAAACGCCATCCCCAAGCTTATAAGTGGCGTTTTTAGAGGCCGCGTCCGGAAGATTACGCATGTTTATAACGTCTATTTCAAAATTAGGATTCTTAGCGTTATGGCAAACAATCGCAACCGGAATATCCTCGCCGCAACTTCCAGCACCCTCAAAACAGGCGAAAGAAATGTCGTACTCAACCCCTTCAACCGGCTCGATTACCATTCTAAATTCGCCTTCAGGAGTGCTTAACGGAAGCATTAAAACGCGCGAAGTTGTTTTAGAGCTGCTGCTAATCATCATGTAACGTTCGTCGAAACTTTCGTAGACGTCAACAAAAAAGCGCTCGTCTTTTTCTTCAAACACTTTTACGTCGCTGCTTATTGGTGTTCCAACGCGATGCCTCCAAACTTGGTAAGGACGCCAAGAATCGTCCAATTTTACGTAGAACACCCATTTTCCGTCCGGAGTAAGCGAAGCAGAAGCAAGATTTTCCCAAGATTCTTCCAAAGGAGTCCAAGAGCATGTGCTTGAAGAAAAATCGCGCATAAAATAGCTAAAACGCTCGTCTCCTTGAACGTCCACTCCGTAAAGCATGCGCGAGCCGTCAAGACTTAAATCCATTCCGCCCAAACGGAAGAATTTGCCGCCAGCACGCTCAGCTTCAACATTCGCGTCAAAAAGCACTTCTTCGCCAGGAGTTTCGCCAGGATTTGCAGAATCGTCAATTGTAGGAGGATTCCAATTAGACTCGTCCGAAACTTTCATACGGCACTGAACAGCGTACTGCTTCCCCTCCTGCGTACGCACGTAATACCAGTAACCGTTCATGCGCATTGGAACCGACATATCCGTTTCCTGGATTCTTGAGCGAAGCTCGTTAAAAAGCGTAGAACGCAAGTTTTCCAACGGTTTTACGCGCTGCTCAGCGTACGCGTTTTGCGCTTTAACATACTCAAGAAGTTTAGGATTGTTACGATCTTTCATCCAAGCGTAGTCGTCAACATAAGTATCGCCATGAAATTCGCGCTTTGACGGTATGCGCTCGGCGGGCGCCGGTTTTACATAATTTTTTTCGTTCACGCTACACCCCTTCTAAAATCTTTTTGTATTTTGTGCATTTTAGCAAAAATATTACTGTTTAATTTAATTATTGCTTAGTTCTGCATGACCACTGCAAGCTCACTGCTCAGAAATCGCATCTTTTATAAACGGAAGCATTGCGTCGCACAAAGCCTTACCTTGCGGAGCAGCAAAAAATGGCACACCAAGAAAAGTTCCAACTGAGCCTTTCGCTTCAACAACGCGCATTAAATTATCGTCATTTTCGCTACTATTTTCGCTATTTTCATTTTTTACGCTAATATTTTCCGAATTTTCTACATTATTCTCAATATTTTCCAAATAATCCTCATCATCACCGGAAAAAATATACGCACGCTTCGAAGCACTAATAGCTACACCAAAATCGCGCAACAATTTTCTACGAAAATCGTCAAGAGTAGCACGCTTAGAAAGCTGACGAATACCAACAGCAAGAACGCGCCCAGGATGCTGACGAATAATATTCGCGTACGTGCTCGGATCCTTTTGACCGTCGTCACCAAGAAGCACAAAACGCATACCAGGAAAATCATCCATAAGCTGAGTCGCAAACTCAAGCTTATGCTGCGGACCGTTCGGAATAAAAGTTTTAGGACGCGGATCTAAATCGCGAAGCAAAAGAGGACCTTCAGGAAACTTCTCACGCTCAATAAAATGACGAATTGAAGCCTCAACATTCCAAGGCGAAGTCGAAAGATAGAAAAATGGAATATCATTACGCAAACCAGCCAAAGACTGGAAAAACTCAGACATTCCAGGAACAGGCGAACGATGCGCCGGATTCATAATAAGAAGATTATACGCGGCACGAATCGGCGAAGGCGCTTGAGTAACCATAATAGTGTCGTCAACATCCGAAATAATACCAATCGGCACATTCGCGTCAATAGCAAACAAGCTAGCCTTCACAGGCTCACGATTATTAACCGCGTAAGAAACAACATGCTGCCCCGGTAAAAGCGCACGCTCAGTAATCAAATCCAAATACCCCGCACGATCCGAAATGCAGTATTCCGCACTTCCACCGCGAGCTTCCTCCGGCTTATCGTAAACCTCAGAATCGCCAACTTGAGCAGTTTCAACAGGAATATTATCAATCGACAATGCAACTTTAACGCGCACAGCAGGAACCACAAGCATAGCGTAAATACCACGCTTCAACGCAGAATGATGCCCAAGAGCCGGAGCGTAAACCGTTCTGCAAATAAGCCTCGCGTAACGGTGAGTACCGTAACCAATATACGGTTCAACACTTGGAAACCAGCCGGCGCGGCGAGCAATACGCCCAGCAATGCGCATCCAACCGCCAACAGTAGACGTCACAATTCTTCTACCAACGCGAACAAGCCACGGCTTATTGCCAATTCGCTCATCTTCAGAAGGCGCGTCGAATAAAGTTGCCGTAACATGAACCGGAATTGGAGTGCTACTAACCCTACGCGAAGTCGTTGCAGCAGCCTGCGGTTGAGAAAGAGGCTTAGACTTAGCTTCATCAGGCACTTTAGATTGTTCTTCAGCAGGCACTTTAGTAGGCACCTTAGTAGGCTTATTATCTACGCGCTCACTCATTTTGACGCACCGGACCATCCGGAGTGTTACCTACAATCTCCACAATCGTGCCACGAGGGCAGTTTTCGTAAATCCAGCGAGCATCCTGCTCATACATGTTAATGCAGCCGTGCGAACCATGATTTGCAGCATCGCCAGTAGCAATACCAGTGTAATTCCAAGAAGCAGTGTGGAAGCCTTCGCCACCATGATAATAGCTAACCCAACGCACGCCCGGCGAGAAGTAAGAAGACCCGTCGCCATTACGCCCACGCATATCCTGAGAAGCATAACGCAAGTAAATAAAGAAGGTTCCAGGAGTAGACTCGTCCGTTCCAGCCCTACCAGTGCAAACCGGGAAAGTCTTAACAAGCTCATCGTTCTTATAAACAGAAGCTATCTGCTTCGACTTATCAACAACAATACGCATTTCAACAAGCTTCTTTTCAACACTAAACTTAGTGATTTTAGAAGGAAGCGTTGCCTTAAAATCCTCACCCTTACGCAAAGCTTCAGCAGCCTTTTGAGCAAGAGAACGAGAATAAGTCACTTCAACACCATTAGAACCCTTCATAGTGGTGAAAATAAACTTACCATCCTTATTAACAGCGTCCTCCTGATTAACTTTCTGCTGATTCAACTCCTGCGGAATAGCCTGAGACAAGTAATCATCAACCTTATCCGTATCAACAACGTAAGAAAGCTCACGCTTAGTAATATCCGCTTTTACATCAATCCAAGAAGCAATAGCATCTTTTGGAACAGTAAAATCTTTACCATCGCCATTACTAAACGTAATTTTTTTCTCAAGCAACTTATTCAGCTCATCAACAAGCTTCTGCGCTGCATCACGCTTAATAGGAGCGTCAGTACGACGAGACGTAACCGAAACTTTTACTGCTTTACCCGGGTGCGCAATTAACTTCTTAACCGCTTCACGCACAGACATAGTTTCAATCGTTCGGCCAGGAATACCATCCTCAACCGTATAAGAATTTGAATTTTTATCAAACACGGCACTATACGGAACAGCCCTATCCTTCTCGCGAACAAACCTGTGCAAAACAAACACATCCATCGCAGAATTATCGGTTTTAGCCTTCAAACTAACCGTTTGCTGTACCCAAGGCATAATCCGCGTAAACAAATTATTGCGCTTAGCGTTCATAATCTCCCGAACCGTAGCCGGCTCGTCAACCTTCACGCCAAGATCACTTAAATCTGCATCAACCTGATTCCCG
The DNA here is from genome assembly GCA_947254595.1 of uncultured Gardnerella sp. GTDB lineage: Bacteria > Actinomycetota > Actinomycetes > Actinomycetales > Bifidobacteriaceae > Bifidobacterium. Next base: position 11,538 of record CAMYED010000003.1, read on the forward strand.
CGGTCGTCGCTAATAGTAAGAGAAGTGCGCTCAACAGCATCCTTAACAACACTTTTTACCGCAGACTCCTGGTCTCCAGTGAGATTACGCGCAAAAGCAGAATCACCAAAATTGACGCCAGGAGCAACACGATCGTGGAAATACCAGTGAGCTGCAAAGAAAGCGGCGGCTAAAACAATAATAAAAATCAAAAGAGAATAGAAAAGCGCAAAAGCAGAACGATTGCCGTGATGCTTCTTGCTGTCTTTATTATTGCTGCTGTTCTTGCTGTTCTTGCTGTTCTTACTGTTCTTACCATTCTTGCTGTTCTTACCATCGTTCGGAGAAACAGCTTCGAAAGAATCAGTTGCCGTAGAATCAGCGAAAGAAGTATCTCCGTAATTATTCAAAGATGCGTCGGCATTTATATACGAAGAATTAGAATGCAGATTATTTTCGTAGTCTGAATCGTAGGCGGAATCATCCTCAGCTTCTTCGGCAACCTCACCCAAATTATCGGCAAGAGATTCCTCGGAAGAAGCACCCTCGGGAATAGCACCCTCGGAAAGAGCACCCTCGGAATTATCGGCAGACTGATTACCTACCTGATTATGCGCCACTTGCGCAAAAGTGACGGTATCGTCACTCGTATCTTCAGGCGTATTCTCCGGAATATTGTCGAAGGAATCGTCGCCTTCAGGATTGTGCTGCAATTCAGCCATATTCAAACCTCTGCTCAATATCTGCCCAATAATTGCCCAGCAACTACTCAACAACTACTCAACAACCACTCAAACTACTCAAACTGCCAAGCGCTACTAAGCCAGTAACACTAAGTAGTGTTAAGTAATTGCGTCAAAAGACACGTTCGTATATTTTAACACTACTCAGTTATTTGCGGATATTTGTAGTAATTTTCAATCTGTTTTAATTATTCGTAACTCAACTTGCGCTAATTAAATTGCGTTAATCAACTCAACTGCGCTGAGCGAAAGACAAAAGCGTTACAAGCGCCTCAGCAACCTCATACGGATGCTCAGTAGCGCTAAAATGCCCACAATCCTCAACAACAGTAAAATCAACATGCTTCGAAGAAGTCATAGCCTCAGCCATTGGACGCATAATTTCAGGAGCACTAGAAGGATCCAAAGTGCCACTAATAACAGCCGCAGGAGCAGTAATCAAAGGCAACTGATCTTCCATATCCGGCCTGCAAGCAGCCATACGCTGACGCCACGCCAAACCTTCAGGCTTCTGATCATTAATCCAACTTTCAAAAGTGCGAATAAACTCAGGAGACTTTTTAACCGAAGAATCCTTCTCAGTCGCATGAGCAAAATGCATAACCGGCTCAACCGTTTGATCCCGCTCACAAACCTCAGCAATCTCAAGACGCTTAGCGCGAGCCTGAGGAGCATCAACACAAGCGCGAGTATCACACAACGCAATACCAGCAACAGCCTGCGGAACAAGCCTCTGCACATTCAACGCAACATAGCCGCCCATAGAAAGACCAACCCACACAGCACGCTTATAACCCAAATCGCTAACAAGCTTTATATAAGACGCAGTAAGAGCATCCAAAGCGTGAGCGTAATCAGCCTCATTAAATTCAGCATTAAATTCAGAACTCTCTGCTTTTGGAGTCTCACTCAAGCCAGCACCAACCATATCCGGAGCAAAAATAGGAGCATCGCACTTCAACAAACCAGATTCAAGAGCAGCATCAATCTGCACATTCAAAGAATCAGCGCAAGCATCCCACATACGATGATCAACCGGAAAACCATGAATCAAAACAATCGGAACAACGCTGGAATTGTTCGAATCGTCAGTATTTTTTACATCACGATAAACAGTATTATGCAACTTAAAAAGCGAGCAATCCTTAAAAGAATCACACTTATTAACTAAATTAGTAGAACCTTCACTCATAAACCACAATAATAGTCTCAGCCATATAACAGAACACAAACAAAACGCGCGGAAACAATCAAATGTGTAAAAACAGTAAATATTCAGTAAATATTCGCAGCATACTGCAAAATTTAATATAGCAAGGAAAATAATGTGCAAGAATAGGAGGTATGCCAACTATGCCTATTCAAGCAACCATTGTGTTAATGGTGATCGTTTTTGCGCTCGTACTCGCGCCATTCATCATCATGATAGTTACGCGTACCATGAAACGGCACCACTTGGCCAAAAAACTCGCCAAACGGCACGGCGACTCCGTACACTACGCATTCATACTCAACCCATCAAAACCGCAGGCAGAATCATACCGCGAAAGCATTCAAAACTACTGCAACAAACGCAAATTCACCTACGAAATAATCGACACGCAACTAGATAAAGACGGACGCGAATGTGCGCTAGAAGCACTCTCAAACGGAGCAAATGTAGTGGTCGCAGTTGGCGGCGACGGCACAGTTCGCACAGTTGCGAGCGCAGTAAGCGGAAAAGGTCACGCAATGGGAATTATTCCTATTGGAACCGGAAACCTTTTCGCACGCAATATGGGAATACCAGTAAACGACGTGGACGCAGCTTTACGCGTAGCCACTTCGCACGGATCCAGGCAAGTAGACGTTGGGCGCGTTACGATTCTCGACAAGCCAAATGAAGACCACGGACACGCGTTTTTAATCATTGCAGGAATTGGCTTCGACGCTCTTATGATTGACGACACAGACCCGAAGCTAAAGAAAAATATTAGTTGGCTTGCTTACTTCGTTGCCGGAGTTAAACATTTGTTTATGCCGAAGTATCGCGCAACCGTTATTTTACAGCGCTCAAACGGCGACGAAAGCGTACTAAAAGGACTCACCTTCCGAACACTTATGGCAGGAAACTGCGGGCAAATACCAATGTTCTCACTAATGCCCGAAGCCGCTTACGACGACGGCGTGCTCGACTTTGAAATTATTGACACTTCGGGCGGATTAATCGGCTGGGCTAACTTATTCCGCGGAGTAGTACACCAAACCGTAACCGGACGCGCACTACAGCAAGACTCATTATCCGCAGGCTCCAGAATTGACCAAACGCAAGGCTACAGCGCGGAAGTGCGACTAGAAAAATCGGCGCCAGTGCAAGTGGACGGCGACATTTTGGGTTACACAAAACATTTGCGCTTCACCGTAGACAAGCAAGCACTGTGCGTGCGCGTGCCAGCAAGCGTAAAAACCAGCATTGCTGTGAGCGATAATACTACGGGCAAATAAGTAATATCTCTGGCGCGAGTATATCTAAAACGATATTCCCTTTACACATACGTAACGAAAATATCGTCTGCAAACTTAAATCCGTTATTGGCTTTACACGCATGTAACGAAAATGTTGGAATCTCACCAAAAATCGGCAGTAACTGTACGCGCACGTAACGAAAATATTGAAATCGCACCAAAAAGCGTTACTCCCTTTACATGCGTGCATAGAAAAAGCCGATCCTTTAGCTGCGGGTGAGTGCAACTAGCTACTTTATCGTTTTCTCAGTGCGAAAAATCTCAAATCTCGACGCGCGAATATGCGCGCGAATGTGAAACCAAAATGCGTATAAAAATATAAAATACAAGCGCCGTGGCAAAATAAAAAATTATGGTAGCAAAAAATGCGGGAATGCCCGCCACCCCAGAAGATCTAGTCGACGTCGACGCTTTGGTCGGCGCTTACTACGATGAAATTCCAAATTCCAATATTCCAGAACAGCGCGTGATTTTCGGCACGTCCGGCCACCGTGGTTCCGCTTTGAAAACTTCGTTTAACGAAGCTCATATTGTAGCTATTACGCAAGCTATTGCTGAATACCGCAAGAAAGCTGGCGTAACCGGCCCACTTTATATTGGTCGCGATACGCACGCACTTTCCGAACCTGCTCAAAAAACCGCAATCGAAGTTTTGGTTGCTAACGGCGTTCACGTTCGCGTGGATTCTCGCGGCGACTTCGTGCCAACTCCTGTTGTATCCCAAGCTATTTTGACGCACAACCGCGCAGCCGACGGCACTCAGCGCTTTAGCGGCGACGGATTGGCTGACGGCATCGTCGTCACTCCTTCGCATAACCCACCAACCGACGGTGGTTTTAAGTACGATCCTGTAACCGGCGGCCCAGCCCCAGCAGACGTAACAAACGCAATCGCCGCACGCGCAAACGAATTGCTCGACAACTACAAGTCCGTAAAGCGCGTGCCATTCGAAGAAGCAATCAAATCTGACTTAGTAGAAGGCTTCGATTACCGCGAACATTACGTAAGCGACTTGGCAAACGTAATCGACTTCGACGTGATTCGCTCCAGCGGCGTGCGTTTGGGAATTGACCCACTCGGCGGCGCAAGCGTAAACTACTGGCCACTTATGAACGAAAAGTACGGCCTGAATATTGGCGTTGTGCGTCCAGAAGTTGACCCAACTTGGCGATTCATGACTATTGACCACGACGGCAAGATTCGTATGGATCCAAGCTCCCCTTACGCAATGAAGGGCTTAGTTGACCAGCTTAACGCCGGCGCTTGGGATAAGTACGATTTAGTTGGCGGCACAGATCCAGACGCCGACCGCCACGGAATCGTATGCCCAAACTGGGGCGTTATGAACCCGAACCACTACATTGCAGTGTGCGTGGAATACTTGTTCGGCGGCGCTCGCCCAGATTGGCCAAAGAACACAGCAATCGGAAAGACGCTCGTGTCTTCTTCCTTGATTGACCGCGTTGCTGCTTCTATTAACGCAAAGCTCGTAGAAGTACCGGTTGGATTCAAGTGGTTCGTTGACCCACTCTTTAGCGGCGAAGTCGCTTTCGGCGGCGAAGAAAGCTCCGGTATGAGCTTCCTGCGCAAGGACGGACGCGTATGGACCACCGATAAGGATGGTTTGATTCCAGACTTGCTCGCGGCTGAAATCACTGCAAAGACTGGCAAGAACCCAGCTCAGCTTCACCAGGATCAGGTAGCTCGCTTTGGCGAAAGCTGGTACAAGCGCGTTGACACACCAACAACGCTTGAGCAGAAGCAGAAGTTCGCAGCTTTGAGCGGCGACGACGTTGAAGCAACCAAGCTTGCAGGCGAAGATATTACTGCAAAGCTCACCGAAGCTCCTGGAAACGGCGCAAAGATTGGCGGCTTAAAGGTGACGACCAAGAATAACTGGTTCGCCGCTCGCCCATCCGGCACCGAAAACATTTACAAGGTTTACGCAGAATCCTTCGTTTCTCCAGAAGCACTCGACAAGGTGCTCGAAGAAGCTACTGCCGTAGTAGATAAGGCTTTAGCATAGTCGACAAGGCTTTAGCGTAACGTAATAATCTTGCGTAAATAAAGAATCTACTAATTGCGCTGGTTGCAATCTGCAGCCGGCGCATTTTTGAAAGGTTTTGTAATGATTGTTGTTTCTACAGACGGTTCCGCACTCGGAAACCCAAACGGTTCAATGGGATGGGCGTGGGCAGACCACTCCAGCGAAGCCGGAAACGCACACGAACATCATCACGCAGGAAACGCAGACGCCGGCGGAGCCACAAACGGCACGAATCAAATCGGCGAATTATGCGCAGTTTTGGAAGCCTTACGCGCGCACCCAGGCAGCGAACCACTCACCATTGAAAGCGACTCGCAATACGCAATCAACTGCGCAACTACGTGGATTCACGGGTGGAAAAAGAACGGCTGGAAAAACTCAAAAAACGAGCCAGTTAAAAACGCAGATTTGATTCGCGCAATCGACGCAGAAATAACTAAACGCGAAGGCGCAGTAAAATTCGTGTGGGTTAAAGGACACGCAGGAAACGCAGGCAACGAAAAAGTTGACACACTAGCTCGCGGATATGCGGAAGACTGCCGAAGCGGCGTGAAAAGCGGATACTTGCCTTTAGAAGGATGGAAATCACTACTAGCTTCTGAATACGCAGAAGGCACGGACGTGCCAAGTGACGCAAAAATGCTTTTAAGCGGCAAAATCGCAAATGCGGAATATCACCTTGATCGCGCAGTCGGAGAAGATACGAATCCCGATTTTTCTGCGCAAAATAAGGAAAACTCGCAGAGTGAGACGCATGGCGAAGTGCAGGGCGAAGTGCAGGGCGAAGTGCAGGGCGAAGTGCAGGGCGAAGTGCAGGGCGAAACGAAAAACGTTGCTCACGAGGAATCCAACAACACCGCCGATGACGGCGAAGCGCGTGAAACAACGCGTGAAACAACTTCCGAGGTAACGCGCGAATTAACGCATACATTACGCGAAACTAAGCATAAAGCAGCGCAAGGCCTACTCGTAAGCGGCACACTGCAATTCACCCCCGCCCCAAGAACAAGCCCAACCTTCAACGGTAAAGCGCGATTTATTCAAGGCAGCATTAACGTAAGCGGATACGTTGAGCCCGACGGCACTTTACGCCTAGACCCAACCGCCTTCTACCTGGAACAAGCAGGCGAATAAACCCAAATTTGTTTTACATCTCAATGCTAGTTACTATTCAGTGACTACATTCCGACATTCCCTTTACACGCAGGTACAGTAACTACCGATTCTACGCACGATTTCGGCATTTTCGTTACGTGCACGTACAGTAACTAACACTTTTTGGTGTGATTTCGGCATTTTCGTTACAGCGCTGTAAAGTCAATGCCGCGCGAATATTCGTGCGACTGAAGGGCGGCGCAATTGAGAAGCAAAACAAAATATAAAAATCTGCGCACAGACTAATATGGAGATGTACGAAAATGAGGCGCGCGCAAAAGCAGCGCAAAACGCAAAAGCAGCGCAAAACCTCTCCCGCAAATGCGATGGAAGTTCATCGACGAACTCGGGAATAAATAAAAAACAAGAAAGCAGGAATAATGGACAAAGCACAACAAGACGCGCTTAAAAAAGCAGCCGGCATTGAAGCCGCAAAAATCGTAAAAAACGGAATGATGGTTGGCCTCGGTACAGGTTCCACCGTGCGCTTCTTAGTAGACGAACTTGGCCGCAGGGTTAAGGAAGAAGGCTTAAGCTTTACAGGAGTCACAACCTCCCGTCGCACGCAAGAGCAGGCCGAAAGCTACGGCATTAAGATTCTCGACATTAACGAAGTAGACCACATTGACGTTACAATCGACGGCTCCGACGAAGTAGACAAAAACTTCAACGGCATTAAAGGCGGCGGCGCAGCACTTCTTTGGGAAAAAATCGTTGCCATTAACTCCGATAAAATCGTGTGGATTGTTGACGCAAGCAAAGTCGTAGACACAATCGGCAAGTTCCCACTCCCTGTTGAAGTGATTCCATTCGGCTCCGCACAAGTAATTCGCAAGTTCGAAAAGCGCGGCTACAAGCCAGTTTTGCGCCTCGACGCAGACGGCAAAGAAGTGCGCACCGACGAAAACAACTTCGTAGTTGATTTGCACATGGAACGCATTGAGCACCCGCAGGAGCTTGCGAAAGATTTGATTGAAACCGTTGGCGTGGTTGAACACGGCTTGTTCTTGAACATGGTTGACACCGTGATTGTTGGCGATCCAGACGGCCCTCGCACGCTTACCAATCCAAATAAGTAACGAAACTAATCGCAAAATAGAGTCAGCTTTTGCTGGCTCTATTTTTTTGTATAAAAAAAGCGCCGGGAAAAACCGACGCTTCAAAAGTATTACGTGCCTAAACGTTCAGACACGCATCAACGCATAGCAAAGCAGCTACAGTTAAACAGCTATTACTTACGCTGGTGACGAGTCTTACGCAGCAGTTTGCGGTGCTTCTTCTTGCTCATCCGCTTGCGGCGCTTCTTGATGACAGAACCCATCTGAAGCCTCCATTCATATCTAAAGTGTGCAACTTGCCTAATGTTACACCGTTTTAACGACTTTGGGGAGCAATGTCACTAGAATTGCTAATTTTAACGTGATTTACATTGGGAATCTATGGTAGAAACGCTCTACAGACTGCTTAGATCCGGTAACTTCAAAAACAGCAGTGTCGTTCTGCCACAATGCGCTCGCCTGCGTTTTATCGTTTTCATCAACGCGCAACACGTAGCTTCCGGACGTTTTACCAGCAACCTGAATCTTACCGCTTGCAATATCCGACCCCTTAAGCCCATCAAGCAAAGCCTCATACTGCTTATTCGCAGAATCGCGACTAGACCACTGAGCAACCGTAAGTGAAACATCGCCATCCGCCTGGCCGGTTGAATACTTTACAGAATATTCCTCCAAAGGCGACGACTCAGTCCACTTAGCGCTAGGAATCGCATCAACTCGCGCAAAATCAAGCACACTATCCGGCATTGACTTAAGAAGCGCAGTTGACGAAGTTGGCAAAGGCTTAGATTGTATTGACGGCGTTTTCGGCATTACAACCTGATTCTTATTTGCGGAAGCGTCATGATTAAGCGCCCAACCAGGCCACACAAACGCTGAAATCAGTGCCAAAATCACAACCACGGCAGCGGCAGCCAGCACAACCAGCAAGTTCTTATGCGTTGCGCCAGCAGCGTTTGAAGACTTAATATTCGACGCATTCGTATTTGAAGCATTCGTTTTAGACATACTTGCATTATGTCACAGCACGATGACGCTTTAGGCCGCAACATTGCGTTTTTTAAGCTTTCTAAAACACAGTGCGCGAATGTCTCAGAAAGCATATAGCGTCTAAATATGGCTAGTAAATCTCCTCTACACTATTTATGCTCCGAATGTGGCTGGAGCGGGTCAAAATGGTACGGTCGCTGCCCGGAATGTGGCGAGTGGGGAACAGTAAACGAGTTCAAAGAAGCGCGAGTTAGCGGGCTTTCTAAAACAACGCGCACGTCGCGAGCAGCTAAAGCGGTAAGAACAGGGAACGCTGCAACAAGCGCAGCAAACGCAGCAAACACAGCAAACGCAGCACGAACAGCACGAGCAACATCCGCAGTAACTTACGCACCAAATACCGCAGCCCAACCAATAAGCACAATCGAAGCCGATGACGCACTTCGTATTCACACAGGCTTTAGCGAATTTGACCGCGTACTGGGCGGAGGTATAGTACCAGGATCCGTAACGCTTATTGCAGGAGAACCTGGAATTGGCAAATCAACACTGCTTTTAGAAACTGCAGCGCACGTAGCCGAGAATGCGAAAAAAGCCGGCAATCCCCCAGTATTGTATATTTCGGGCGAGGAATCTGCTGCTCAAGTAAAGTTGCGCGCGTCCAGAATTAACGCCGTAAACGACTACTTGCTTCTTGCAACAACAGGAGATTTAGACACTGTTCTTGAGCTTATTGAGGAGCATCAACCAACGCTTGCAATTGTAGATTCCGCGCAAACAATCGTCGCCAAAGATGTTGACGGCATTACCGGCGGCTCTACGCAGGTGCGCGAAGTTGCGAGCGCGCTTATTGACGTTGCGAAAACGAATAATATTCCGGTTCTTCTTGTTGGACACGTTACTAAAGATGGTTCTATTGCAGGCCCGCGCACTCTTGAGCATTTAGTTGATGCGGTATGCCAGTTTGAAGGAGATACACAGACGGCTTTGCGCATGCTTAGAGCGGTTAAGAATCGTTTTGGACCGACTGACGAAGTTGGATGTTTCGACATGAGCGGCGAAGGAATTGAGGAAGTGCCGGATCCTTCCGGACTGTTTTTGTCTTCGCAAGGAAACGATAATCAAAGCGAAAATGCGCAAGATAGCACGAACGACGGCACTTGCGTAACTTTTACGCTTGAAGGTCACCGCAGCTTGCCAATTGAAATACAGGCGCTTGTAACGCAATCCGCGCTTCCAACCCCTCGTCGCGCAGTTTCTGGGGTTGACGCAAACCGTATTGCAATGCTTACAGCGGTTTTGTACCGTCACGGACGCGTAAATTTGCTCGCAAAAGACTTGTACGTTTCAACAATTGCCGGAGCGCTTGCAAAAGAGCCTTCATGCGATGTTGCGATTGTTGCTGCTTTAGCGAGCGCAGCAAGCGGAAAAGCCGTAGCGCCTGCAACTTGCGCAATTGGCGAGATGAGTCTCACCGGGCAGGTGCGTCCTGTTCCTAGAATGGAGCCGCGATTGCGCGAGGCTGCGCGAATAGGATACAAGCGCGCGGTTGTTTGCAAAATGCGCAAGAAGATTAACATTCCAGGATTGCAGATTGTTGAAGTGCGAACCGTACGGGAGGCTTTGCAGGCACTTGGGCTTTGAATATTCGCTTAGCTGAGCTTAACTTAGCTGAGCTTAACTTAGCTGAGCGAATATTCGTATTGCTTCACAGAATTTGCTTAACAGAATTTGCTTCACAGAATTTCGCTTGTGCTACATACTGTTATAAGCGGCGTAAAAAGCTCCATAGTTTTAAGAGCTAGTTTATGATTTTCCGGCGTGCTTCCTGCGCAAGCGTCTTCCGCAATGCGCACAGCCACGCCATTATCCGCCGCAGCTAAAGCGGTTGTTAGCACGCAACAATCCGTTGCAACTCCGCAAATTGTTATTTTTCGACATTCACCTAATGCGGCTTTAAGTTCCGCACCCCACTTTCCGAAAGTTTCGCACGTAACTACAGTGTGACCTTCCGCAAGTTCTGCCGTTTCTGGCGTAAAGTCGTACATTGGATCGTTAGGTTTTACCAGGAATTGCGGCCAATCCTTAAAATAGTCAACCCAAGCATTTTCCGGCTTAAGAGGCGCTACGTAACGCGTGTAAATTACTCGACTACCGTAAGCTTTTGCAAGTTTTTCAAAAGCTTCGGTTGTTGAATCGTAGGTGTGATCTGCGCACGCCCAAGTTGACCAATCACTTTCGCAAAAAACGCGCTGCCTGTCGATTACTACTAACCATTCGTCTTCTTTAATCATTTGAATACCCTCTTTTATTCCAGTTTCATTTTTATTCTGCAATTTCGGTGGTTGATAAATCTACTTCGCTTGCCGGCAAATCCGCTTCCTGCTTAGCAATATCTTTACGCTGGAAGATTAAGGAGCCAATTAAGCCGATTAGCAGCGCAATTATTACGCCAAGATTTGCGCCCGCCCAGCTGCTCGACTTTCCACCAACAATCCAAAGCAAATACCCTTGCCATGTAAGCCATTTTGCCGCAGAGTTTACAACCAAACCCCAGCCAACAATTGTTCCAACGCAAAGAATCGCAAAAGCTTTAACATTCCAAGCGCCATAGCGACCTTCCGGCTTATACAAGTCTTCCGTGCAGTAATCTTTTTTACGAACGAGCACATCCGTAGTAAACATTCCAGCCCAAACAGCCATCGGCACTCCCAAAGTTGTTAAGAAGCCTTGGAATGGTCCAATAAACGTGTCGGAGAAGAACGTAACGTAAACAACACCGAGAGTAGTGAGCACTGCAGTAATAATTGCTGCAACAGCGCGCGGAATACGTATTCCAAAAGATAGCAACGCAAGACCATTAGAATAATTGTCCATAATTGCGCCAGACATAAGCCCTAAAACAGCTACAATCGTGTACGGAATCAAATACCAAGCTGGCAGAATTGCCGCAATTGCGCCGATTGGGTCGTTCCCAACGTTGTGAGCTAATTGCATATTGGAAGCCGCAAGTAAAAGTCCATAGAAAATTAGGAACACGTTTGCAATTGACGCTCCAAAAGTAGTCCAAAAAACGATTCCGCTATTTGAAGATTTTCTAGGCAAATATCGAGAGTAATCAGCCGCAACATTAACCCAGCCTATGCCAAAACCTGTCATCACGAAGAAGCAGCAGCCGAGCATTGCTGGAAGGGATCCGTTTGGAATTTGGCCAATCGCAGCAAAGTTTATATGACCCCAGCCTAGTACAAAGAACCCAAGAGTGATTATTCCAGTTACGATTGTTATAACTTGCTGGCACTTCATAATTAAGTCGTAACCGTAAATTCCAACTACTACAATCAATCCAACTACGATGATTGTGCTCACGATTTTAACGCTCACGCCACTACCCCAGCCGAGTTTTTCTGCAGCTGTTGCCATTGCGAGAACGGCGGTTATTGCTAGCGAAATCTCCCAGCCGAGCGTTGCAATCCAACTTAATGCTGCTGGAATATTGGCTCCGCGCACGCCAAAGGTTGCGCGAGTTAATACCATTGTTGGAGCGTTTCCGCGTTTTCCAGCTATTGAGATTACACCAACCAGCAAGAATGATACGATTACGCCGATTATTGTCATTAATGTTGCTTGCCAGAAGGATATTGCGAAACCTAATGCCCACGCTCCGTACGACATTGCAAATACTGAAATATTTGCTGCAAACCATGGCCAGAATAGGCTTGCTGGCGTTCCTTTGCGCTCACTTTCGCTAATTGTGTCTATGCCTTGTTCCTCAATGCTTAAGGAATTTTGAGTTGACGAGCCTGATGATTGTTGATCTTTAGATTCGTCTATTTGAGCTTTACTCATTTTTCACCTAGTTTCTTTTAGGTTGATTCTGCTTCACAGATTCTGCCTTACATGTTCTGCTTTACAGATCTTTCTGTTTTGAATTTCTTAAAAAATTCAACAAATGTTGGTATCAATAAACATTTGTTTTAATAAAATCTTCTATCTCCTTTTTTGTAGGGCAAGTCGCAGGCCCGTATTTGGTAACAGCAAGAGCTGCCGCAGCGTTCGCATACAAAACTGCTTGCTTAAGCGTCATTTTGTAACCTATTGACGCCGCAAGAACGCCAGTATGCGCATCTCCAGCACCATTTGTATCCACTGCTTTTACTTGAAAACCTTTAATATGCTCGGCTTCTTTACCTAAATCACACACCCAAGCTCCATTAGATCCCGCACGAACAACGAGCGGAGCTTGTAACGCACGCTGCAAAAGTTCAATCTTTCGTTTTGTAAGTTGATTATTTGTTTCGCCATTAAAGTTTTTGCTATCAGCATCTTTGCTTTCGTCAGCATCTTTGCTGCAATCATTTTCGATTTCGTCATTTCCCCAAGCGCTAAGTCTTCTCGCTAAAATCCCCGCTTCCCTAGCATTACACGACCAAATTGGCGAGTAGTCAATCAACGCTCTTAAATCTTCATCTAAAATATTTGCAATCATTGGCGAAGCATCAAAAATCGCAGTAAACCGCCGATTTTTATTATAAAAAGAACCCTCTAAAGCACTACTAATTGAACCGCACGAACCGCCTGAACTGCATGTTCTTAACATAAACCGCAAAAGCGCGCGCTTTATAGGGCTAACAAACGTGTACCCGCTAAGGTACACAACATCTTGCGGATTAGTATTTACAAAGTCAAAAGCGTGCTCGTCACCACTAGTTTCCGCACCTTTAGTAGATACAAAAGTTCGCTCCGCACTTGCGTCCGTAAGAGCTACGCAAAATCCAGAATCAAGCGTCGAATTTTTTATACCAATATGCGAAATATGCGCTTCATTTAAGGCTTTAGAAATAATATTTGCAAAATAGCCTTCGCCCAAAACACCAGCCCACTGCGCATTAGCTCCCATTTGACTTGCAGCAAATAGCATGTTGTAACTTGCACCAGCGCGCATACTATAAGAGCTTGCAAATATGTCTTCACCCGAGACAGGAACGGCGTCAACCTTCATCGTCAAATCCACGATAATTTGGCCGAGCGAGATTACTCTAGGCGCAATCAAACTCGCTTTATTGCTCAAGTTTAGGTTTGATTCACCCATTGTAATCGCCTCTGAAAGCTATTGCGCAGTATCTTCTCTAATTAAACACAAATCATACACCGTCTTTTCTACGTCATAGCAGTGTTCAACTCGCAAATTCTCTAAAACGCGCCCCCGTATTCCTGAATCAAACGCCTGCGCTCCATATTTTGAACCCAACATTGCCGAACACATTGCAGCAATCGTATCCGTATCTCCTCCAATAGAAGCTGCAAAACACGCAGCTTTAGTTGGGTCGTCAATAAAACGAGTTGCAATTGCGAAAGCTGCAGCAACAGATTCATTAGCTTCAACACTCGTGCCGCAATCATTCTGCAACATTTCAGCAAAATCATCGTCACTTTTAGATAAGCAACACAATTCCTCGGCTTTTTTAGTGAAAAATTCAACCCTACTTATAACGCTTGCTTTTGCGCTCCAATTACCATATTTTGGAAGCGATTTTACGAATTTTATTGCTTCTTTAAGCGGATTTTCACAACCTTCAATTCCTAAACTTACTGCCGCAGCAACTAAAGTCGTAGATTCAATTCCTTGAGTTGTGTTATGAGTAATTAAGCACGATTTTCTAGCTGCTTGAGCAAGCGACTCGCCTAGCTTAAAAGCGATTCCAACCGGCGTTGCGCGCATTGCACCGCCATTAGTTGTACCAAATTTGCCTGTTTCTTCGGGACTTACCCCATTTACAAGCGCTTCTAAAGCCGACTTAGTTGACGGCCCCAAAAGATCCAGGGAGCCTTTTTCACGCATTTGCGCCTCCCAATCTAGGAGGTTTTGCGCATACTTATTATTGTTTATATTGCCATTATCCGCAATTATTCGTTCAGCAAGCAAAAAAGCTTGTTCCGTATCATCCGTTACGGAACCCGCTTTCATATTTGGCGCGATTGGCTGCTGGCTTACAGCGTCCACTAATTTTGTAATCGGAACACCATAAAAACGGCGTATGCTTTGAGCGCTCATGCTTTGAGTAGGCATGCCTAAAGCATCCCCTATAGCAAGACCAGTAATAGCCCCAAGTGCACGATTGTACGTTTCACTCTGCATAACCAAAACTGAACGAACGCCTCAAAATCAGACTTCAGACTCAGCAGAAGTAATCTCGCGAACTAAATCAGCATCGCGTTTAAGCGTCTCTTTTAGCTCATCAACAGAATCAAAAGCCTGCTGCGGGCGCAAGAAGCTAGCAAACTCAATGCAAACGCGATGCCCGTACAAATCCTTCCAATCGTCGAACAATCCGTACGCCTCAATAGTGCGCTCAGGCTCGTTCTCGTCGTCCGAATTAAAAGTCGGCTTAGTACCAATTGAAATAGCAGCAGGCCAACGCCACGGCGAATGCACGCCCAAATGAAGCTCATCACGACGCAACACACTCATATCCGGAACAACATTCTTTGCCGAACGAACATCATTCTTATTATCCGAATCTAAATCAACAACCCAACCCGCATACACGCCATCAACCGGCACATAGCCCTCAATTTTTTCGCCAAGATTTACAGTTGGGAATCCAAGCTCACGTCCACGCTCATCCCCATGAACTACAGTGCCTTCAACTCGATGCGGCTGCGCCAAAATCTCACGAGCCTCCTTAACACGGCCACTCGCAAGCATCCAACGCACATTCGTAGAGCTCCAAACACGCACCTTCTTATTCTGCATGCTCTTGCTCCAAGCGCGATATTCAGCCTTATTCATTCCCTCAGAAGGATCCGTAGGCTCGCCAGCGCCCTCAGGAGCTTCTCGCACAATAGGATCTGGCACGCGAAGATCACCAGGACCTAAATCTTCCACTTCTATAAGCTCAAAAACGCCAGTTGCCTGCGACAACTCGCGAATAGCCTGAATATTTCCAGCTCTGCGAGCGCCAAGAGCAGCGTCCGAACCCAAAACTAAAGCCCTCATACCGAGCTTCCCAACAAGCTGGCCTAAGAAGAAACGGTAAGATTTTGCGGCAAAAGCAAGACTGTAACGCACGATTACAACATGATCAACATCTAACTGAGACATAACGCGCAAACGCTGACGTACGCTAGTAAGAGCATCCGGATCCCCAGGAAGCTCAACATTCATATCCCCAAAATCATCGTACAAATCAGGATTCGCATGCACTACACTCGGGCGCGGGTCGAACATAATAACCACAGAAAAAGCGCCATGTTTATGCGCAATTTCAACAGTACGACGAATAACCTCGCGATGACCCTTATGCATACCGTCAAATGAGCCAATCGTAACAACCGCTTTTCGCTCCGCGCTTAGCGTTGGCCAATTAACCATACCGTTAGCATCTGGTCGAATGTCAATGACCTTCATAATATCCTTACTATCCGCATTAAAGACCCTACGTCAACAAGCTTGCTGGACGTAATTATTTCAAATACTTATCCAGTTTACCAGCCTTCTGGCTTGTCGAAAATACCACAATTGGTTTGATTTGATTAGTTTTTTGATTTTTTACCGCATCGACTACTGCAACAACGTCAGATTGCGTAGGATCCTCGTTTGGAACGTAGGCTATTGCAGGATATTGAGCGCAATTTTCGCTAGATTCGGTAGATTTAAGCTCAATCCAACGCCCAAAACGCAAGTCCTGTGCTTGAGATTCGTCAATTGGCAATATTCTAAGCGTATGCGAAGCTGTTTCCAGCATATTCAAGCAAAGTTTAGGAAGCTCATTATCCGCGTCAAAATCGCAAGAAGGAATCGCTTTAGCACGTTTTTGCAACTGACCATTACGATCGGTAAATTCGCGTATTTGCGTACGCAATTTAAGAACGCGAGAATCATTAACCGAAAAATCGCCAATACTCGTGCGACGAAGCGAAATAAGATGCCCACCAACCCCTAGCAAACGACCTAAATCGCGCGCTAAAGCACGAATATACGTGCCGCTGCTGCAAGAAACAGTTGCAGTAATATCACATACTTTTCTTCCGCTTTTACCGCAAGAAATACGCGGATTTGCAAGAGTAAAATCGTGAATAACTACTTCTCGCGACTCAATCTCAACAGGTTTTCCTTCACGCGCTAAATCGTAAGCGCGCTGACCGTTAATTTTGATTGCAGAAAAAGCGGTAGGCGCCTGCATAATTCTTCCGGTTAAGTTTGCTTTAACAGTTTGCTTAATGCGCTCAAAAGCTTGGTTTATAAGCTCACTATTACAAGAATCACCCTCAAAAAGAAGCTTCGAAAGCAAATCATCGGGAGAATTTGCAGCAACACCCGGCCCCACTGAAAGCTCATCTTTAGGCAAAATACTACCTTCAGCATCATCAGTAGAGGTAGCCTCACCTAAGCGAATTACAGCTTCGTAGGTTTTGTTATGACCTAGCATATAGTTTAGAAGCCGCGTTGCGTTGCCAAAACCCACTATTAGCAAGCCGGTTGCCATAGGATCAAGCGTGCCCGCGTGACCAACGCGCTTTGTGCGCAAAAGGTGACGAGCGCAGGCAACTACGTCGTGACTGGTAACGCCCTGCGGCTTATCTACAAGAAGTAGGCCGGAAGTTGGTAGTAACTGCGTCATAAGAGAATCAGATTATTTGCAAAATTCAGATTTATGAGGATTAAAATTCGGAAGATTCAGATTCAGATTCAGATTCAGAAGATTCGTCGTCTTCAAAGTCGTCGTCATCTTCAAAGTCATCACCGTCAAAATCGTCGTCACCGTCAAAATCATCCTCATGTGGCTTCTTATAAGGATCCGATTCGCCAGCATACTTAGCATTTTCACGCATCTTAGCCAACTCCTCATCGCGACGACGAGCAGCAACTAAAATATCCTCAATCTCATGCGCTTCCGAAGGTACTTCGTCATAAACGAATTGCAATTGCGGAGTCAAACGCAAACCAGCTTTTGCGCCAACAAGCGAACGCAAACGACCCTTAGCCTGCTGGAGGGCAAGCGCAGCACGCTGACGCTCACCCTGCTCTTTACCAGCATGACCAAGCTGAGTCCAATAAACTTTCGCAATCTGCAAATCGTTAGTAACACGCACTTCCGTAATAGTTACGCTAGCAAGACGCTTATCGTGCAACTGCGATTCCATATTAGAAGCGATTACACGCTGAATTAACGCTGCAATACGTGCAGCCCTAGGATTCGTTCCTGCCATATTACTTGCGCTCAATCTGCTTCATTTCGAAGGTTTCGATTACGTCGCCAAGCTCAATGTCGTTGAAGCTTCCAAGGTTAATACCTGCTTCATAACCTTCGCTAACGGACTGCACGTCATCCTTAAACCTACGCAAGCTGGAGATTTCAAGATCGTTGACAGTAGCAACGCCGTCGCGCAAAATACGGCACTTCGTACCGCGCTTGACTTCGCCGTCTTGAACCATAACACCAGCAATATTGCCGAACTTGGAAGAACGGAAGATTTCGCGAATTTCGGAATGCGAAGTAACAACTTCTTCGAATTCTGGCTTAAGCATACCCTTCAAAGCAGCTTCAATATCTTCGATTGCCTTGTAAATAACCGAGTAGTACTTAACTTCCACGCCTTCGCGGTCTGCCAAATCAGCAACCTGACGGTTTGGACGCACGTTGAAGCCAATAATCACAGCCTTATCAACAGTTGCCAAGTTCACATCGTTCTGAGTAATTGCACCAACACCGCGGTGAATAACCTGGATTCCAACTTCCTCAGAAACCTCAATCTTCATCAAGGAATCTTCCAAAGCCTCAACAGAACCAGAAGAATCACCCTTAATAACAATGTTCAGCATATCAACTTCAGACTTAGCGAACTGTTCCTTAAGGCTTTCAAGAGACACAACCTTACGGCGCTTCGCAAGCTGAGCCGCACGCTCAGTAGCAGCACGCTTCTCCGCAATCTGACGAGCAGAACGATCGTCGGAAGTAACCAAGAACAAGTCACCAGCGGTTGGAACAGAAGTCAAACCAAGAACCTGAACAGGGGTTGAAGGAACAGCATCCTGCAAGTGGTTGCCGTTTTCGTCAAGCATAGCGCGAACGCGACCGTAAGAAGTGCCGGCAACAATAGAATCACCAACGTGAAGCGTACCCTGCTGAACAAGAACAGTAGCAACAGCACCGCGACCCTTATCGAGACGAGCCTCAATAGTTGCACCGCGAGCATCCATATTTGGATTTGCTTTAGGATCAAGCTCAGCATCAGCCGTAAGCAAAACGGCTTCAAGAAGCTTATTGACGTTAGTGCCCTGCTTTGCGGAAATATCCACAAACATGGTGTCGCCGCCGTACTCTTCAGCAACCAAACCGTACTCCGTAAGCTGACCGCGAACCTTGTCTGGGTTAGCACCTTCAACATCAATCTTGTTCACAGCCACAACAATTGGCACGTGAGCCGCTTGAGCGTGGTTAATTGCTTCAACAGTCTGAGGCATAACGCCGTCGTCTGCTGCAACAACAAGAATTGCAACGTCAGTAAGCTCAGCACCGCGAGCACGCATAGCAGTAAACGCTTCGTGACCTGGGGTATCGAGGAACGTAATCTTACGAGGCTTACCTTCAAGATTTACAGTAACTTGGTAAGCACCAATGCGCTGCGTAATGCCGCCAGCCTCACGCGCAATAACATTCGACTTACGAATAGTATCGAGCAAGCGAGTCTTACCGTGATCAACGTGACCCATAACGGTTACAACAGGCGGACGAGGCTGCAAATCGTCATCTTCCTGCAGCTCTTCTTCATCCAAATCAATATCAAACTGCTGCAAAAGCTCTTTATCTTCTTCTTCCGCAGAAACAATATTGATATTCCAGCCGATTTCTTCACCCAAAATCTGGAAAGTTGACTCATCCAGAGACTGCGTAGCCGTTGCCATTTCACCCAAGTGGAAAAGAACAGTTACCAAAGCCGCTGGATTCACATCAATCTTTTCTGCCAAATCAGAAAGAGTTGCGCCCTGACGCAAGCGAATCGTAGCGCCATTACCCGAAGGAATACGCACACCGCCAATAACTGGTGCTTTAAGCTCCTCGTATTCACGACGCTTCGCTAAACGATTCTTACGAGCCTTAGAAGACTTGCCACCCTGGCGACCAAAAGCGCCTGCAGCACCAGCCCTACCGCGGCCACCGCCGCGAGACGGACCACCATTTGGAGCACCTGCAGCTGCAGCCTGGAAACTAGCACCCTGAGCTGCAAAACGAGATTCTGCTGAAGGACGAGACGACGCTGCACCCGAAGCACTACCCGCTCCGCCGCGACGCTGACCGGACCACTGCGAAGAACGACCTGCTCCCTGCCCCTGACGGCCTCCGCGCGAACGACCGCCGCGCTCCCCACGAGAACCATTAGCAGCACCAACACCTGCACCCTGACCAGGACGACCTCCACGGCCATTTTCTGCGCCTGGACGAGACATTGGATGAGGACGAGGAATATCCCCAGGGGTAGGAGCACGCATGCCCTGCTTACGGCTAAACGGATTATTACCAGGACGCGGAATAGCAGCGCCTGCACCCTGAGCATTTTGATGCGGACGAGGACGAGGAGGCATTTGCGAATGATCGCCACCACGGCCCTGCGACTGCTGGCCCTGAGACTGACCCTGAGACTGACCCTGAGACTGGCCCTGAGACTTTTGACGAGATTCGTTGCGATCGTTGCGATCGTTGCGCTCGTTGCGATCGTTGCGCTCATTGCGCTCGTTACGCTCGTTGCGACGCTCACCGCGCTCACCGCGCTCGCCTCGCTTAGCAGAACCAGAACCATCTGCGCGAGAAGTATGATTTGGACGAGGATGCCCCGCACCAGGCTTAGGCACTAAATGAGAAGATTCATGATGCTCAGACTGCTCTACAGAAGCGTCGGAAGCTGGCTTATGCGGAGCTGCAGGCTTAACTTGCGCAGCAGAAGGCTGAGACTGCGGTTGAGACTGCGGCTGAGACTGCGGCTGGTATTGCGACTGAGACTGAGCCTGCGCCGGATGCGCCTGAGGCTTAGGCTGCGCCTGCACTTTATCTTTTGGAGCTGCAGACTTAGCTGCACTCGAAGATTTTGCCGACTGATTTGCGTCAGCTGCCAACGCCGTCTGCAAACGACGCACTACTGGAGCCTCAACTGTTGAAGAAGCGGACTTAACAAATTCGCCCATGCTTTTCAAACGCTCCAACACGGTTTTACTGTCTACACCAAACTCTTTGGCCAGTTCATACACGCGCTTTTTAACCACTCAGTGTTCTCCTCTGTCTGTGGCAGCGCTAAAGCGCACGGCCACGTTACATTATTGCGAGTTTTTTATGTATTATCGTGCGATATATCATCGTGCGACCATGATCTTTTACCTCGTCTCCAACCGAGCTATAGCAACCACATTCAGCCCAGATTTCAGCTTTTAGCATACTCGAAACGTTGGATTGGTGCGAGTGTCGCTAAATGCTACGAAGATATTAGATTCGCATGCTTCAAATTATTCAGCAGCAGATTCAGAATGTGAAGAATCTTCAGAAGATTGCATATTATTAGCTTGCGCCGCAGCAACCTTCTTAGCATGCTCCTCTTGAGACTCAATACCAATCTTCCAACCAGTCAACTTTGCAGCCAAACGAGCGTTCTGACCTTCCTTACCAATAGCAAGAGAAAGCTGAGCATCGTGAATAAAAGCAACCGCAGTCTGACTTTTTTCGCTTACAACCTGCACTTGCGTAACAGTAGCAGGAGAAAGAGCTGCAGCAACAAACTTGGCTGGATCGTCCGACCAATCGACAATATCAATCTTCTCCTGACCCAAGTTTTCCATCACCGCACGCACGCGAGAACCACCAGGACCAATCAAAGCACCCTTTGGATTAACGCCCTCAGTATTAGCGCGCACAGCAATCTTAGTGCGAGCGCCAGCCTCACGCGCAATCGCCATAATAGAAACAGCTCCAGAAACAAGCTCCGGAACCTCACGCTCAAACAAGCGACGAACCAACTCAGGATGTGAACGTGAAACAACAATTTCCGGACCACGCAAACCACGCGCAACATTTACAACATATACGCGAATACGCTCGCCATGACGGTAACGCTCACCCGGAACCTGCTCACGACGAGGCAAAATCGCTTCAACATCGCCAACAGCAACGTGAATATTAGTAGTATCCTTAGCATCCTGCTGGATAATACCGTTAATCAACTTACCTTTTTGACCAGAAAAAGCACCAAATACGCGATCGTCTTCAGCCTTACGGAAAATCTGGCTAATAACCTGACGAGCCGTTGCCGCAGCAAGACGACCAAAATCGCGAGGAGTATCGTCGTACTCCTCCCCAAGCGTTGACGCTGGATACGGGTTATCTTCAGTAGGCTTACCAGGAATTTCATCCCTAGCCCACACAGTGAACGAACCTGCACGTTCGTCCAGTTCAACTCGCACATGCTTTGCAGGATGAGCGGTTTTCATATACGCAAGACGCAAGGCCTCGGCGAGCGCCTCGTCCAGCTCCTCGGCATTAATCCCCTGCTGTGCCGCAAGCTGATGCATTCCCGCCAAATCCAATTCCATCGCGCACGTCCTCTCGTTATAACGCATTCATTTATGATTATTATTATGTTACTGTTACACGGCATACGCGCTTAAGTAATCACTTAAATAATCGCTTAAATAAAAGCTTAAGTAATCGCTCAAAACAAAAGCTTAAGTAATTGCTCAAGTAATTGCTCAAGTAATTGCTCAAATAATCAAGCGCATATTGGTCACAGTCAATGACTATTTTAGTAGATTATGCAGACACTTTATGTTTTGTTACGAACCGTGCAAAAACTTAAAAAGCGCAATATATGCTCGGCGCTGAAAGCTGGTGCGTACGTATTATGCGCATTAAAAGCTGGCACATGCGTATTATTAGCAACAACATTAAGCGCGTGCGGAACACTGCAAAACATTCACATAGATCACAATGCAAATATAGCTGGAGCCGGTTCTGGAACTGCGGCCTCCGCAAATGATGCGTCAACAGAAAACGCATGCGCAAAAGCGTACAGAATCGCTCAAAAAAATCAACGCATAATTGATAAAGAAATTGGCGAAAACACTGGAAAAAACACTGGAAAAAACACTGGCAAAGAAGCCGGAAAAGAAGCAGGAAAAGACACTGAGCGCGTAACAATCGAAGTTTGGAAAGATGCTGCTAAAAACTGGGAAACCGTTGCGCAACAATGCCCAGGAAGATTAAGCGAAAGCATTGTTTACAGCGCTAAAGCAAAGTGGTCGCTACTAAATCAAGGCAAAAACTTAAGCGAAATCGTAACCGAAGAAACCGAAGGAACCGACGAAACTGGAAGCGAAACTGAAGAAACTGGCGACAAAAATTCAATAACACAACAAATCGAACACAACGCTTACATTCAAATGCGCGAAGTCTTAAACAATTACACGCATTTTCAGTGGACTCACAATCCCCTTGCTAAAGCCGCAGCCGCAGAAGACAAACTCGCGTTTATTCTGCAAACTCTAGCCGCAAAAAAAATTCCAGGATTACCGTTAGAGTACAGCGACATGGCCTCAACGAATGCACAAAGTTTTATGCACGCCGCCCAAGAAGGAGCAGACTTACGCAAAAAAGTGTACGAAATCCCTACAAAAGCGCTTTCTAGCGGAAAAATGCAAGATGCGGCAAGCGGAAAGGATTTGCCAATTGAAGCCATTGCTTACATGGATTGCGCGCGAGAAGAACTCGCAGCATTCCAGCAAATAATATCAATTGCGCCTGCGAAAGAAAATGCTGCTAGCGCAAAACAACGCAATGCTGGCGAAGTTGATTATGCTGGCGGAGTTGATTATGCTGGCGAAAGCGCAAGCATCATACATAAGAACACGAACACAAACGCAAAAAACGCTGCAGGCTCAAAAAACGCTGCTGGCTCAAAAAACGCTGCTGGCGGTAGCGAAAGCGGCGAGTACGGTAGCGGAAAATACGCTGCAATTCGCGCGCAACAAGCATTCAAAAACGCAATCGTAAACTTAATCACCTCGCGATTATTGCGCGCTTACGCACTCGGTTACCCCGACGACGTAAACCTAATACTGAAGTAATCAAAGCAACTCAGCCGAAAACAAACTAATAACTTAACGCGGTATGCGATAATTCGTTAGTTGCTGTACGCGCGCGTAAAGAAACTAACGCGCGCGACCTGCTTTTGTTTCCTGCGAGTTTTTGTTTGCTGTGGCGCGAGTTTTGGGGGATTTCTCTCCTCGAACGCCCCGTCCTTCAGTCGCTCTGGTTGCTAAAGGTTCTCATGTCTACTTCGTTCTCTAAGAACGTTGCTCCATCAGTCCTCTTTTAGTTCTCGTAGAGAAATCCCCCAAACTCTGCGTGCATAATCATTAATAACCGTGCCTTATCGCAGAGATTTTTCGATTTTTCTTCTTCACTCGGCGAATCAGCAGCCTACGGCTCTGCCTTCGGCTCTGACGTTCACCTCGCTCAGTGCAAAAAATCTCAAATCTCTACCACACGAATATGCGTACGGCATTAGTTTTACAGCAACGTAACGAAACTAACGCACGCAATCGCAGAAACAGCATTGGCTTTACACGCGCGTAACGAAACTAACGCACACGAACGTAGAAACGGCATTAGCCTTACAGCAGCGTAACGAAACTAACGCGCGCAATCACAGAAACGGCATTGGCTTTACAGCGATGTAACGAAACTAACGCGCGCGACCTGCTTTTGTTTCCTGCGAGTTTTTGTTTGGCGTAGCGCGAGTTTTGGGGGATTTCTCTCCTCGAACGCCCCGTCCTTCGTCGCTCTGGCTGTTAGAGAATTTTAGTGTGTTCGCCTATTTTTAGGAATGTTGCTTCCTCAGTCCTCTTTTAGTTCTCGTAGAGAAATCCCCCAAACTCTGCGTGTTTAATCATTAATAACCGTGCCTTATCGCAGAGATTTTTCGATTTTTCTTCTTCGCTCGGCGAATCAGCAGCCTGCGGCTCTGCCTTCGGCTCTGACGTTCACCTCGCTCAGTGCGAAAAATCTCAAATCTCTACCACACGAATATGCGTACGGCATTAGTTTTACAGCAGCGTAACGAAAATAACGCGCGCTCACCAAGATTCGACATTGCCTGTACAACAATGTAACGAAACTAACGCGCTGCAGTTTATACGTTATTAATGCAGATGGCATTCTGCACAAGTAACGCGCTCGCTACACACGCCCCACTCAAGTCCACAAACGCTCGAGCGCGCTTTGGCCTCGCTTGCGTTGGAAGCACACCAATCTGCCCTGCCTGCGTCAATCGAGACGCAGGCAGACCGAGCTTTCACTGAAAGTGCACCGCACTTTCAGTTTTGAGAAAGCTCGGCAGAATAAAAAAGCTTCAAGCGCGAAATA
>CAMYED010000004.1 GCA_947254595.1 uncultured Gardnerella sp.
CGTAACTTGATTGTCCGTAACCGGACTGAGATTGGTTCTGCTGTCCGTAGCTTGGTTGGCCGTAGCTTGGTTGACCGTAGCTTGGTTGACCGTAGCTTGGTTGACCGTAACCGGACTGATTATTTTCTTCCATTTCTTGCTCCCGTTTGCGATCTACTATGCTTGGCGCGCTTTATTAAATGCGAGCGGGCAATTGTCGGCTTCGGTTATGCAAATTGCGTAAATCCTCTTTCCTAAAAGAGTATAAACATTAAAATTGTATAACAAATCTTATGCCAACGTAATAAATTCCGCGAATGAAAATTCCGTGAGAAAGCTGCGTAATTTGCAATAGTTTTTATCATATCTCAATGCGCGTTGCTATTCAGTTGACTGCATTCCGACATTCCCTTTACGCGCGCGTACAGTAAATAACGTTTTTTGACGTGATTACGTTATTTTCGTTACGCGTGCGTAAAGTCGCTGCCGATTTTCCGCACGATTTCGGCATTTTCGTTACGCGCGCGTACAGTAACCAACACTTTTTGGTGTGATTTCAACATTTTCGTTACAGCGCTGTAAAGCAAATGCCGCACGAATATTCGTGTGGTAGAGATTTGAGATTTTTCATACTGAGTGCATGACTTGCCGGAACGCTTGACTGCAATTCGGCTGCAATTCGGCTGCAACTTGACTGCAATTCGGCTGCAATTCGGCAGAAACTTGGCTGCAACTTGCTCTATGTCACAATCATCTGTATACTTAATCAAGTCGCTGTTTCGCGCGAACATTCGCGCACAGTTACGAATCGCCTTAAAAAGCGCTTCGTAAAATTCGCGGCAATTGCGGACGTAGCTCAATGGTAGAGTCTCAGTCTTCCAAACTGATTACGCGGGTCCGATTCCCGTCGTCCGCTCCACTTAAAACTTTCGCTAATCCGTATTTTTTACAGTAAAAATCAACTTTTTTCTAAAATTTTTACACGATATTGCAGTATCTTGCTAACATATATATGAATAAACACGTAAAAAACATGTCTGGAGGACTCGTGGGACAGATTATCGTGCGTGTATTAGTCGGATTAGTTTCGGTTGCTACCGCTTTTACTCTGAACGTTGTAGCGCCACAACAAGCTTCAATGCCTTCTAAAGATGCAAGAATCAGCGCAACAAAACGGAGCGCTGCAAAGCCAATCATTCAACCTCACGCTTCTGGCGTAGTGCGTCAAACCTCGCTTTCAAGCAACGAATACGGCGCGCATTGGGACACAATTGACGGCACGCAAGCATTCGTAGATGGCAACGGAGACGTGTTCGCTAAAAACGCTAAAGGCGTTATCGACGTTTCAGAACATCAGCACACAATTGACTGGGACGCAGTTAAAGCCTCCGGCATAGACGGTGCAATTATTCGAATCAGCTACGGTTGGGACAATGGCTACGATAAGCAAGCATTACGCAATATTCGCGAATGTAAGCGTCTTGGTATTCCGTTCGGAATTTACATTTACTCTTACGCAGAAAAAGCTGAAGATGGAGCTGCTGAAGGTGCAGATGTTGTTAGCCTTTTGCAAGGCGCAGGAGTAAGCCCTGAAGACTTAACCTACCCTGTTTACTACGATTTGGAAAAGTGGAGTTGGCGAGGACACACTCCTCCTACTTCGCCATACGTTTACCAGGATATTGTTGCTTCATGGTGGAATCAGCTAGTTTCTGCAGGATACAACAAGCTCGGCGTTTACTCTTACACGAATTATTTAAGAGGGCCGCTTAATTCAGCCTATATTCACGAGCGCACAAGCTGGGTTGGAAGCTACGGCACTCGTACGGGATTCCCATACTCAACAGCATTGCGCGGATGGCAGTACACTTCCAACGGAAGCATCGACGGAATTGAAGGACGCGTAGATATGAACGCGTTCGGAATGTACGACGGAAGCGATATTAAC
Source organism: uncultured Gardnerella sp. (assembly GCA_947254595.1). Taxonomy (GTDB): domain Bacteria; phylum Actinomycetota; class Actinomycetes; order Actinomycetales; family Bifidobacteriaceae; genus Bifidobacterium. The sequence goes on from CAMYED010000004.1 coordinate 1,928, forward strand.
GGAGTTTCCGAAGCCGGAAATTCGGCAGTGGATTCAAATTCTGAATCGGAAGGTAACGACGGAACTAGCAACGGATACAGCAACGGATCCGGCTCAAGCAAAGAATCTAGCTCAAAGTCTGACTCAAAGTCTAGCTCGCGCACATCCTCCTACAACAAAAAGAGCGCAAGTGACTACTACAGCTACGACGTGCGAGACTTACCATCCATCAACATTCCAGGCGGCGAATACTTCATCAACTCGATGCTTAGAAGCACATTAAGCATCGACATTCCTGGAGCAAGCAAATCAAACGGAGCAAAACTACAGCTCTACTCGTGGAATAATTCAGGCGCACAAAAGTTCAACTTTGAACGCCAAAAAGACGGCACCTACTTTATTCGCAACAAAAATTCCGGAAAAGTATTAGACGTTCGCTACGCATCGCCTTCTAACGGCGGAACGGTATGGCAGTACACGCCTAACGGAAGCCTCGCACAACGCTGGTTGCTACGCGATTCTGGAAGCGGCTACTTCATTCAGTCTGCCCTCGGCAACTGGGTGCTCGACATTACAGGCGCAAATCCATCTAACGGAACAAGTATTAAACTGTACCGTCCAAACGCAAATAAGTCGCAGCTTTTCGTGCCATCCTCCACTTCATTCCTAAACAACTCGGATTTCTCCATTAAATCCGCGCTAAACAACAGCATGGCAATGGATATTCGTTGGGGAGGCCTTGGAGATCACGCTCCGCTGCAAATCTACAAGGGCAACAAGTCTAAAGCTCAGCTCTTCAAGTTCTTGCAGGTTGGAAACGGACTTTATTCCATCTTCAACCATAATTCCAAGAAAGTACTCGATGTTCCTGGAGCTTCATTCAGAAACGGCATTAAACTTCAGCAGTACGCTTACAACGGTTCTAGCGCGCAAAACTGGGCATTGTGGAAGTATCCGGACAACACATACACCTTTATTAGCATGTGCTCCGGAAAGGCTATAGATATTCCAGGCGCTCGCGCAGTAAACGGTCAGAGAGTTCAAACCTACACTCCTAACAGCACTGCTGCTCAGCGTTGGAAGTTCGAGTAAATAAAGCGAATACTTACCCACCCTCCCTTAAGAGTTTGGGGACTTGCGTAATGTGTAAGTCCCCAAACTTTCGCGTTATTTGGGCGTTATTTGGGCGTTATTTAGGCGTTATTTTGGAGGATTTTGCGTGGGATTTTGCGTGGGATTTTGCGGAAGTCTGTGCGGGGATTCTGCGGAAGTATTCTAAATAATAAATATAACGATTTAGCGTTGCAGAGGTGTTTATGATTGCAGGGATTGGTCACGATATAGTGAACGTTGCGCAATTTGCCGAGCAAATGCAAATCAGCAACGGTTGGCGCAAGCTTTTTTCAGCGCGCGAACTGCGCCAATGCTCGCTTCGCGCAGAAATAAAGCATGACGACGAAGCATTGCATATTGCGGCACGATGGGCTGGAAAAGAAGCCGCGATTAAAGCATGGTGTGAAGCGCTTTCAATCAACAATCGCGACTACCCCTACACTCTCGACAACACGCCATGGTCTAGTATTGAAATTCTCGACGACGCTCACGGATGCCCGCGCGTGCAGATATCCTCCGAATTAAACGCTAAGCTTTTGGACTCTATTTTGTGCGCGCAAGAAAGCAGCGAAACTTCAATCCGCTGGCATATCTCACTAACTCACGACGGATCTGCGCAAAATAATACAGCAATCGCCTCCGCCGTAGTGCTGCTCGAAATCTTGTAGTTTATTTTACAATTTTTACTTGCTGTGGCTATTTAGTTGACTACATTCCGGCATTTTCGTTACGCGCACGTACAGTAACTAACATTTTTTGACGTGATTACGTTATTTTCGTTACGAGTGCGTAAAGTAACTGCCGATTTTCCGCACGATTTCGGCATTTTCGTTACGCGCACGTACAGTAACTAACACTTTTTGGTGTTATTTCAACATTTTCATTACAGCGCTGTAAAGCCAATGTTGAAATGAGTCAACTGGATAGCAATGCGCATTAAATTGTCAAATGAGCGTACGCTTATTTGCTTTCATTATGCGCAACGATTACCGTTCCTGCGATTATTACAACGCAGCATCCCCACGCAATAATCGGCGGCATTGTTTTCGAAAGTATTGCAGCCGCAATCATGCTCCACACAGCGTACGTAATATTTCCTGCCATTGCGCGTGTTGCGCCAACTTTCGCAATTCCGCGGTAGTAGCATAAGTACGATGCTGTGCCGAGTAGTGATATTAATAAAGCTAATGCGATTAGGCCGTAAGATTTAATAATATTTACGCGGAAAACCGGCAGTATTGTGCATAATGGAACAATTGCTACAGCGTAAGCTAGTGCGGAAACAGTTTCGCGAATATTTAGCATCACTTCGTCGTCTACGCTTTGTTTTCTGGTTGCCCAAGCGCACGCAACCGCTTCGCTTCCCCAGCCGATTACGCTTAAAATGGCGGCAAATAAGCCTATCGCAATACTTCCGTAAGAAGCGATTCCGTAAGAAGCAGATTCGCTAAAATCCGCTCCGTTTGAAGTTTGAGCGCAAGAACAGTATCCGAGTGCTCCAACTGCAATAAGCGTTACGGCAAAAGCGCAGTATTTAAGCGCGCTTAATCGTTCCCGCAGCAAAATAGACGAAAGTATTACGCCAAAAGCCGGGTATAGTGCGGATATTGCTGCAGCGTAACCGGCGCCAATATTATTTGCTGCAATAGCGTAACCTGTCATGCCGATTGGTCCGCCAAGTAGCGAGCTTAATACAATTGGTATAATCACTTTTTTGCGTTTGAAAACGGCTATAGTTTCGTGCAATTTTGAGCGATATAGCATGTAAAACCAGAGTATTATTGCACATAAAATGTCGTGAATGCATGCTCCAACAACTCCAACGTAAAGTGTTGAGGCCGGCATTAATCCGCTTACTGAAAGCGCAACTAGCAAAGCTAAAAGTGCAGTGTCAATTCCCCAAAATAGGCCGCTTAGTATTGAGTATTTCATGCGATTAAGCCTTTCGGTATTCGCTTAAAGCGCGTTCTGTATATTGTTTTGCGTAGCGGTAGTACAAATATCTGCAGTCGCTAACTGGGTCTCCTTCTGCTTCTTTTAGAAGCGCCCACAAATACCAGCACCATCCTGCGAATCCAACGTATGCTGCGCAGTGACGATGCTCGCTTTTTGTTGGTTTGCGTTCAAAATATTCGGCTAGTGCTGCGTTAAATTCTTGTTCGCTCATTGCGTCGGATACGCACATTGTGCCTAAATCTTGCGCGTAGTCGGACATTCCTGCGTATTCCCAATCTATAAGATGGTAGTTTGAGTTGGAGTCTACTAGAACGTTCGCGCCAAGTAAGTCGTTGTGGCATAAGCAGTTTGCGTTTCCTGTACTGCCTGCGTTTCCTGTATTGCCTGCGTTTTCTGTACTGCCTGCGTTTTCCGTACTGCCTGCGTTTTCCGTACTGCCTGCGTTTCCTGCCTCATTTGAACTCTGCGCCTGCTCGCACTCCTCGCTAACTATTTTGTGTAAGCAATTAACTTTATTTAGAAGATCGTCCGCGCCTTCCGGCAAAACAATATTCCTTGCTTCTAAGTCGCGCATGTACCGTTTGGATTCTTCGTAAAAATCAAATTTGCGATTTACTTTTTTCCCGCTTTCGTGCAGTTTGCGAATAATTCTCATTCCTTCGTGTAAGTCGTTTTGTTTATGAAAATCTGCAATTCGACAGTCTTTTAGGTAGTGTGAAATTTTCCAGCCGTTTTCTGGATCGCACGCAACTAGCGTTCTGTCTAAACCGAGCTTTTGCGCAACTAGCAAAGCTTCGTTTTCGGCTTTTCGGTTAATAAGAACATTCGTGCCAACGCCTGGATGCCTGTAAACGTATTCTTTTTCACCAACGGAAAAATGGCAGGAAAGATTAGTTAAGCCGTTTTTAAGCGGGTAAACGTTTCGAATATCCGATTTTTTGCAGCCTAGCACTGCAACAATTCTGTCGAAAACTTTGCTGTCTACGTTTTCTAAAAATAGTGGGTCAAATTCGCGAAGCTCGTCTAAAGAATCAAATTCGTGAATAATTGGCGGATCGTACCGGCGCATTTGCATATTTAGTTCGTCTAAATGTTCAATAAAAATATTCTCCCAAAGTTTTCCTGCGGTTTGCGGCAGATTGTATTCTGCGCGCAAAATGTTCAAAAACTTTGTTGAAAATTCAGTGTCAAAATACGCGTGCCCAATCATGTACCATGCGTTACTTCCTCCAATTTTTACGGAGGTAATGCGGTCGTGTGGCCCAACGCTCATGCACCATTCTTTAGTGTTGCCCTGCTGGTATTGCGCAGAATAGTAGGCTTTCCAAACGTAAGTTTCGAATGGGTTTTCGTCAAAGTAGTTGTCGGAGGAGCAAATGTAAGTGTTGCTTAAAATATTTGCTACTGTCATAATCGAGCTGTTGTTGTTGCGCTCGCGATATTCCTTGTTTGGAATAATTTTTACGTTAAATTTGTCCTCTAGGTAGAAGAATTTTTCCTGCTTGTAGCCGACGATAATGCTAATGTCGTTAATTCCGGCGGATTGTAGTTGGCGAATTTGTCTTTCGATTAAAACTTCTCCGCGAACGGTAATTAGACCTTTAGGTAGCTCGTAGGAGATTGGTGAAAAGCGGGATGAAAGTCCGGCTGCCATAATAACAGCGTTTTTTACGCGGTATGGTTCGAGTGTGTCTATGCCTTTTTGAGTAATTTTGTTTTGTGAAATAAGCTTTTTTGCGGATGCGTTTTTTAGGGCTGTGTTTACTGAACCGAGGGAAAGATTGGTTTTTTCGGCTAAAGCGCGCTGGCTGAGGCCTGGCTGATTTTTTAAGGCTGCGATTATGTTAAATTCGTTATGGGTTATAGCGGGATTTGTTGATTTTTCCAACATGCTTCTTCTCCGTTTGTGCGCTTATTTTAGATTGCTAAATACGCTTTGCTAAATAAACTTTGCTTAATACGCTTGTGTTCAAAAATATTGATTATTATTTTATTTTGAACACTGTACTTTTTGAAAATCACCAATCCATAAGAATGAGTAAAATAGCAACAATAGGACGGCGCTGGCTAAATGTACTTACGTTACGCCGTTACGTTACGCTTTTACGCAATGAAGGGATATATATTATGACTTCCGTCGCAGTATTGCTGCCTTGCTACAACGAAGCAATTACTATTGGAAAAGTTGTGCGAGATTTCAAAGCTGCACTTCCGGAAGCAACAATATACGTTTACGACAATAATTCTACGGACGATACTTCTAAAATCGCTAAAGAAGCTGGGGCTGTTGTTCGTAAAGAGCCGCGTCAGGGAAAAGGGAATGTGATTCGCGCAATGTTTCAAGACATTGATGCGGACGTGTACGTTATGGCTGACGGCGACGACACTTACCCGGCGGATGCCGCTCCGGATATGGTTGGGAAAATTCTTGACGGCTACGATATGGTTATTGGGGATCGTTTAAGTTCTACGTATTTTAAGGAGAATAAGCGTCCGTTCCACAATTTTGGAAACCGGCTTGTGCGTGGAGCAATTAACACTCTTTTCCACGCAAAAGTAACTGATATTATGACCGGCTACAGAGCGTTTTCTTTTGCTTTTGTAAAAACGTATCCGGTTCTTTCGCACGGTTTTGAAGTTGAAACGGAGATGACTATTCATTCTCTTAACAACAATGTAAAGCTTTTTGAAATGCCAATTCAGTATAGGGATCGTCCGGAGGGTTCTGTTAGTAAGTTAGATACTGTTGGCGACGGTATTCGCGTTCTTTCTACTATTTTCCACATGATTCGCGAATATAAGCCAATGCCTTTCTTTGGAACTCTTGGCGTTCTTATTACTTTAAGTGGTCTTGCTGCTTGTAGTTTGCCGTTTATTGAATTTTGGCACACGCATTTAGTTACGCATTTTCCTACGCTTATTGGCGCTGTAATGCTTATTATTGCGGGACTTTTGTTCTTTATATCTGGGATTATTCTCGATATTCTTGCTAAAAATGAGCGTAAGCGGTTTATTGAGCAGGTGAATTTATTTGATTTTTTGCGACGCAGCAAAAGTGATCAGAATAATAAAAGTAATAAAAGTAAGCAAAATTAAGCAAGGCTGAAAGAAGCTAGGGGAGTGGAAGATATGTTTTCATTTTTACATTGGCTTAAAGGGCATCTTCCGTCGTCGAAGCGTGCTGTTGCGGATTTGCGTGCGCAGGTTTATTCGCTGCAAAATCAGGTGAATATTCTGCAGTCTAGCTTAAACGAGCAGTGTGCGGCGCTTAGGGATGCTCAGATTAATATGACTAAAACTTTGCGCGACGAAATATTAACGAATCGCGAACAATCTTCAATAATGGATTGGGCGAATTATCAGCACGAAGACGAAGACTATTTAAGCGCTAGAAAACGCTTATTTTCTAGTCTTCCTAAGGCGAGTGGTGCAATGCGATTGGTGCAGCGTGGCTGTGCTGGTCTTCTTAGCGAGTTTTCTGAGATTGCAAAAAAGCATGATTTGCCGTATTGGGTAGATTTTGGAACGCTTATTGGTTGCGTTCGTCACTCTGGGTTCATACCTTGGGACGATGATGTTGATTTGGGTATGATGCGCGAGGATATTAGCAGGCTTTTAACTATTCTTCGAGAAGATTCAGATTTGCGCTCGCGCTACAAGGCTGTGCTTGTTTACGATCCGTACGTTTGCTGCAGGCAGCTTCGATTCCGCTACCAGAACGAGGCGAATCCTTGCTTCCTCGACATTTTCTTCTACGATTACGCTCCTGATTACACTTTTGAGCAAAAGAATCGTTTTGTTCAGTTGCGTAAGCAGTTGCAGGAGGAGCTGCGTTCTAAGCCGTATTTTAAGGAGTGGATTGATGGCGGCTATTTGCAGGAGGGCAAGCCGAATACGGATGAGATTGAAATCGTGTTTAGAAGCTACCAGCAAAAGGCTGTAGCGGAGGGGATTGTAGTAAGTAAAAGCGATGCTAAAAGCGTTGTTTACGGAATTGATAACGTTGAGGCGGAAAATCTGTACTGCTCAAGTTTTGATGAAATATTTCCTGTAAAAGCGGAAATTTTCGAAGATTTTTCCGTTTTTGTGCCGCGTCAGGCGGAAAAAATTTTGGAGCGAGCTTACGGCAATATTTACCAGCTTCCGGCAGATATTGTTACGCACTACAGGCATGTTGATCGCGAATCCTTGCAAAATCAGCAAATAGTTGATGCTATTGAAGGCTGTATTCGCTCAAATCCCTATGCTGAATCTTTTAGAAAATCGAGCGAAAGCTAGAACAACTAGAAAATCTAGCGAAAGCTAAAAATCTAGCGAAAACTAAGAAAGTTAGAAAACGTGCGAAAGCTAAAAATCGAGTGCAATGAGAGTGAATATGAGCGATACGAAAAATAGTAACAGCAATACGACTTCGGCAAGCAGCGCTACTTCTTGTGCTACTTCTTGCATAAGTTTTTTCTTTAACGCAATCGCTTGCGTTGGGTCTGCGCTAAAGCGCATATCTTTTGTTCTTCCGCTTATTATTGTTTTACTTTTGGAGCTTTTGTGGTTTAATTTTCCGGCAATTGAATCATCCGGTTTTCAGCCTACGCAAGTTCAAAGCATCTCAACCGGCAGCGGAATTGAAGCTAAAAACAATTCGTATGTTGCTAAAAGTGAAGAAAATCAGTATATTCAATTGCATTTTGGAAAGCCGATTCGCGTTGAAAATATTCATATTGATTTGCAGTCGAATGAGAATAAAAGCGTAGATTTTGCAGCTTATGTTTTGGACGGCGGCAACCGAGCTTCCTATATTCAAGTTGCTTCTCAGCCGGTTACTTCGAATTTGAGCGACACTAAATATATGCGTTTGCACGCGGTTGGAACCGTTTCTGCTTTAAGGCTTAGCACTAATCTTCAAAAAGGCGATTCTTTTGCGCTTAAAAGTGTTTCGTTGAATAAGAGTAGACCATTCCACTTTTCTTTTGTTCGTTTTTCTGTGCTGATTGTAGTAGCTTATATTCTTTACTTTTTTGCTCCGGGCTCGCGCATTTATAAAGAAGCTCTGAATTTGAGTTTGCGTCGTCAGCAGATTTTATTGGCCGTGTTTTTGATTGTGCAGTGCTTAATAATTATTGGAATAACCAAAATTACTGGCACTCAACGCATGTTTACTGCTGGAACTTGCAATAACGGCGGGTTTATTTGTGACGCAAATCAGTACAATCATTTGGCAAATAGTATTCTTAGCGGGCACTTGTATTTAGATTTGCCGGTTCCGGATTGGTTGCCGAAAATGAGCAATCCTTACGATGCTGGCATGCGTTACGCAATGTCGTTAAAAACCGGTCAGCCAACCTACTGGGATTACGCTTTCCATGGAAACCACTACTTTACGTATTTTGGCGCAATTCCTGCCCTGCTTCTTTTTGTGCCTTTTAAGGCTATTACTGGCCACGATTTGCGAACTGATTATGCCGTTGCTTTCTTTGCGGTTGCGTTTGCGCTCGCGTCTATTTACCTTCTGATTCAGCTTCTTCGCCGATTCTTCCCGAAGCGCTCTCTTGGTTTTTTGATGCTTTCGCAAATCGTAGTGTTAATGTCTAGCGGAATTTTAATACAAGCGTATTTGCCGAAAATATATTCGCTTCCTATGCTTTCATCGCTTTTCTTCACGTTTACTGGATTGGGATTGTTCCTTCAAGCAAGAAAACTTCCGAAACTTCCTGAAAGTGCAGAAAGTGCAGAAAGTGCAGAAAGTAGCGATTCTAAAAAGCCTTATTTACGAAAGTCGCTTCTAATTTTGGGAGCTTTATGCATTGCAATGAACTTAGGCTGTAGACCGCAATTTATTCTGTCTTCTTTGTTTGCTTTCGTAATTTTTAAGGACGAAATAGTAAAATACCGTCTATTTTTCGCAATTAAACGCAAAAGCGTAGTAAATACTTTATGCGTAATATTGCCTATGCTTATTGTTGGTTTAATAACCTGTTGGTACAATTACGCGCGTTTTGGCTCGCCATTCGATTTTGGCGCAACGTATAATCTTACCGGCTTCGACATGGTCCATCGATCCTACTCTTGGGCAAGAATACCTTGGGGAGCGTGGATGTACCTGTTCCAGCCAATTACGATTACGCCGGTATTTCCGTTTATTGAGCAGTCGGTTCTTCCGTCTATGTTCCATGGACAAATAATTATGGAACCGTTCTTTGGCGGATTGCTCGCGTACTCTCCAATTTGCGCAGCAGTAGTGCTTTACCCGATTGTTCGAAAGAATATGAAGCAGAATAATCTTACTGGATGGTTTAGGTTGAGCATTTCTCTTGCTGTTCTTTTGATTGTTTTGGATGCTGAAGTCGTTGGTATTTCTAGCAGATACTTTAGTGATTTTGGCTGGTTGCTTGCGCTGTGCGCGATTATTGTAATTGCAAGTCTTGCCGACAAAATATCGAATAGTGCTAAAGCTTGTAGTAGTGCTAAAGCTTGTAATAATGAAAGCTGCGTTGCCGATTCTGGCTGCGCTGCAGATTCTGGCTGCAACTGCGAAACTTCCAAAAATAACGGCGAGTGCGCAAATCTTAAGCTACTTAGAAAAATACTCGTTATTCTTACAATTTCCAGCCTCGGATTATGCTCTTTGAATCTAATTTCTAACGGGCGATATTCGGATCTTCTAGGGACTCGCCCAAGCGTGTACAGAAGTGTTGAATCCTGGTTCTCGCCGCTTATGTAAGTAAAATTTACTTGTAGAAAATTTACTTGTAGCGGAAGTTACAATTTGGATAATTCTAAGAAGAAAATGAAGAAAATATGGTAGTCGAAAAAACAAAACAGGCGCAGACAGCGCAATCTGTAGAATCTGTAGAATCTGTAGCCTCAAAGCCAGCAAAAGATCTTCAAGTTGAAGTTTTGCGAATTATTGCAATGCTTATGATTGTTGCCTGTCACATGGTAATACATCTAAACATTCACGCACACAGCTTTAACATGGAACTTTTGCCGGCTCCAGGCCTCCGTTCCGCGCTTAAATTCTTAGTAGTGCAGTACGGCCAGGTTGGAGTGTCGCTATTCTTCATTATTTCCGGCTACTTTCTTTGCAAAAAAACCTTCCGCTATAAACGCTTTTTTGCAGCTTGGGCTCAAATGTTCTTTTACTGCATAATTATTTTTGCACTAATGTTTATTGTCGGCAGACTGGGGCTTCTTCCGGAAAATCTGAATAATCTAATTCACGGAAAACAGCTTTACTACACTATTTTGTGGAATATAACGCCTTTTACTTACCGAAGCTACTGGTTTATGAGCGCTTACCTAATAATGCTCCTATTTATGCCGTTTATAAACGTTCTTATAAAAGGCATGACTAAAAACACTCACGCAGCTTTACTCGTGCTTCTTGCGTCAATTTCGTTTCTTCCGCTATATTTTGGCAAAAACTATACGTGGAACGATATTATTTACGCAATTTTTGGTTATTTAGCCGGATCTTTTATTGCTCTTTACGCAAGTGAAGTAAAAAAGCTTAAAACTCTTAAACTTCTTTCTTACGTTCTAATCTCAACTATTCTTATGCTCGCTTTTAATTATTTTGCTTCTTCCGGAAACAAGTTTGCGCGAGCGCTTACTTGGGATCAGCAGGTTCACGGCGGCATTACAATATTGCCGATGATGATTGCAATGTGCATTTTTATTTTCGTTCACAGAATTAGCATGAATAAAATCCAAGGCGTAGCAAGAAGTGTGATTTTGCGCGTTTCTAAAGCAACGTTTGGCGTTTACCTTATTCACGAGCACATGTTTATTTTCATTGCATTGTGGACTTTTGTAGCGTGGATGTTGCCTGTAACTTCTTCAAGCGCGCTAATAGTGCTGCTTTACGCAATTACTTTAGTTTGCGTGTACGCGGTTGTTTCAGCTGTTGCAATAATTTTAGATTTTGCTGTAAAGCCACTTTCGAGCCGAGTTGCAGTATTGTTAGAAAAAATTTCGAATAGCGTATTTCCAGTGCACAAGACTGAAGTAAAACTGAATCAAAACTGAATTATTACGCGCAAAATTTAAGTAGTACACGCAAATGGAACAAGTAACTGATAAAATATATATTTTGTGGAAAACATTGTAAATAAGTTGCGTGCGCGCTACCACTATTCGTGGGTGGTATTAAAAGAGCTGGTGAAAACTGATTTTAAGTTGCGCTACCAAGGATCGTTCTTGGGAGTTGCGTGGTCAGTTTTGCGCCCACTAATGCTGTTTTGCGTAATGTATGCGGTATTTGCAAAGTTTTTGAGAATGTCCGACGGCACTCCAACTTACCCTGTTGTACTGCTTTTGGGAATTAGCGCATGGCAGTTTTTCGGTGAGGCCACTTCAATCGGCTTAAGAGCAGTAGTGGATCGCGGAGACTTGCTTCGTAAAATCCATTTTCCTAACTACATTGTTGTTGTTTCGGCAACAGTTGGAGCCTTAATTAGTTTTGCTATAAACCTTGTTGTTGTAATTGTTTTTGCAATATTCTCAGGCGTTAAATTTACGTGGTGGCTGCTTTTAGTGCCAATTAATTGCGTGCAATTGTACGCGTTAGCGTTGGGAGTAACGCTTCTTCTTTCTACAATGTACGTGTATTTTCGAGATATTGCGCACCTTTGGGATGTAGCTCAACAAGTATTGTTCTACGCAATGCCAATTATTTACCCGCTTAGCATGGTTGTAGGCAATAAATCTTTAGGCAAATGGGGAACGTTTATTGCAAAAGTGCAGTTGCTAAATCCTATTGCGCAATGTATTCAAGATTTGCGACACAATCTCGTAGCTCCTCTTACTCAGCCTACCGTGTGGAATTTAGTAGGATCCCCTTTGCTGATGATGGTTCCTGTTGTATTAACCGTAATTTTGTGCGTGCTGGGTGTTTTCGTATTTCGTAAGCACAATCGTAAGTTTGCTGAGGTGATGTAATGAGCGTAATTAAATCGGCAAATTCTACTAAAAAAACAGAAGCCGGAACAAAAGACGGAACAGAAGCCGGAACGAAAGCGGAAACTCGCGAAGTAGTGCTTTCCGTTGAGCACGTTGGAAAATATTTTAAGCTACCAACCGAGCAGGCTAGCGGCCTTAAACAAGCCTTTATAAACTGGACTCGCGGCATTAAAGGCTACAAAGAGCAGCACGTTTTACGCGATATTAACTTCGAAGTTAGAAAAGGCGACTTTTTTGGAATAGTCGGAAGAAACGGCAGTGGAAAATCAACACTTCTAAAACTTATTTCCGGAATTTACGTGCCAGATTCCGGCAAAATTCGCGTAAACGGTAAGCTAGTGCCGTTTATTGAACTTGGAGTAGGATTTAATCCGGAACTTACCGGACGAGAAAACGTGTTCCTAAACGGAGCGCTTCTAGGATTTACTCGCGCGCAAATTGAAAATATGTACGACGATATTGTTCAATTTGCGGAACTTGAAGAATTTATGGATCAAAAGCTTAAAAATTATTCCTCCGGAATGCAAGTGCGCTTAGCTTTTTCTGTAGCAATTCAAGCCCAAGGAGATATTCTAGTTCTCGACGAAGTTCTAGCAGTTGGAGACGAAGCTTTCCAGCGTAAATGCGACGCGTATTTTGCAAAAGTTAAAAAAGACGCAAACAAAACCGTTATTCTCGTCACTCACGACATGAACGCCGTAAAACGTTACTGCAATAAAGCCGTGCTTATTAAAGACGGCGAAGTTATTGTTAGCGGAGACAAAGACGACGTTGCAAACCGTTACACTTTGGAAAATCTTTCTTGCCAAAACAGCGGAAAAGAAGCTGGCAAAGACGGTGAAGAATCGTACGCGGTTGGCTTAAACAAGCGCGTTCCTTACATGCGTATTGTGCCTCTTAGCAAGCAGCTACTAAATTGCAGTGAAAACTTCCGCTTTGCCGTAGAATACGAGTACAACGAGCCAGGTAAATACTTTATAGCAGTTGCAATGCACGACGTAAAACGCGGCGGAATTGCCTACGACACAGGCGGCGACAAAATTGAGCTTTCCGGCCAAGGCAGGCAAAAAGTAGAACTTGAAGTGCCGCTTAATATACTAAATAACGGCGAATTTAAGCTAGTTGCCTCACTTAGAACAAGAAACATTGCAGACCCGGACTATACGGATATGGTTGCGTTTACAAACGACGCAAACTCCTGCATGTTCGCAGTAAGAGACGAGCAGAATCGCGAATACGCTTTACTAAACGACAAAGCAATGACAATGCGCTTAATAAAACATTCGCAGTGTTAAAAGCGCAATGCTGGGAATCGCAATGTTGGGAATCGCAATGTTAATAGACTTGATAACTTAATAATAAGCTAGTTAAGCTAGTAACAGTAAGCTAGTTAAGCTAGTAAAAATGAAAATCTAAAAATAAAAAATAATAAAAAGAGCTTTATATACCGAAAAAATTAAAGCACACAAGGGCAATTGATGATAAAATTTTTTAGTATTGACGCAGACGGTGAAAAATATATAGATTCGGTAAGCGAACGCCAACGAAGGCTTATTACCGGCGCTATAAACTATCATTCACTCCTACAACCAGGGCGCACTCTACAGTACAAAATCTACATGGGCGAATCCTGGCAGTATCCGCGTCTTACAGACACATCAGTTTTTAACGGAATATGCTCAAAAGACGCAGGACTTACGCCAATTGCAAGCTTCAGCGCAACCTCAACAGTTAAAACAAAAGGTGAATACCCCAAAGAATTTTGGGACAACGGCAAAAAAATTGCAGACGAAGGCGTAAGACACCTCCTACTCACCCCGGACACAGCAACCGACGACGACGTAATGTCACACTGGGCAACAGACACCCTAAAACAACGCGTTTACAAAGAATGTGAACTACACGCCCCAACAACATTCGACATTCTCCGCGAAGCAATACGCAAAAAACGCGAAAAAGCCTCAAACAAAAAAACCGAAGCATACAATCCATGGAACAAAAAAACATTCGAAAGCATCGCCAATAAAGAAGAACGAAACCGAGGCATAGCCGCAAAAGTACTACACGTTTCCCCAGAACAACGCGTAGAAAACGCTCAAAAAGCAGTAATTATTGGACTTCACTGGCTACAAGCCGGCGGCGCAGAACGATGGGCCGTAGAAACAATAAAACTAGCCAAAAAAGCCGGATTCCTGCCAATCGTAATAATAGACTGTGACGGCCACCAACCATGGATCACCAAAGATTTTTGCAACAACGCACTAATACTGCCACTAACGCCACCAGTACAAGAATTTTGGGCAGACGTGCCACTATTGCGCTCGCTATTTGAACAATTCGACATTCGCGCAATATCAATACACCATTGCCAATGGCTTTACGACCACATTTGGTGGGTAAAAAAATACTACCCACAAACACACATCGTTGACTCCCTACACATAGTCGAATACGTGAATTTTGGCGGATACCCGCACGAAGCCGTAACACACGACAAGTGGATTGACCTACACCACGTTATATCGCCGCAACTAGTGCATTGGCTGCACGACGTGCACGGAATCAACACCAACAAAATCATAGACGCGCCACTAATAGGCCTAACCGCCAAAATGCAACGAAAAACCGTAGCCGAACGACGCAACAAAAACGTAATAAACGTTGCATTCGTAGGAAGAATGGCAAGGCAAAAACGTCCAGAAGCCTTCGTGCTCGCAGCGCGCGCTCTAAACAAAAAATATCCCGGCAGCTTCCACTTCATACTGCACGGAGAAGGCGAACTAGACACCTTCGTAACAGAACTCATACGACGCTACGGATTAAGCGACATTATTGAGAGACGCTCAATGCAAATCCCAGCGCAAAAAACCTACGAAGACTCAGATGTGTTATTAATAAGCTCTGTAAACGAAGGAATAACCCTAACAACAATCGAAGCGCTAGCAAACGGAGTGCCAGTGATCTCAACCGACGTTGGATCGCAAAAAACCATTATTCCTAAGCGCGCGTTACTGCCAAGAATGACCTCAAAATTCGTGCGAGCATCCGTAAAAGCTTTAGCGGATATTAGAAGCGAAGGCGAGGCGCTGCGGGGAGGCGAGGCGCTGCGGGGCGACGGCGAAACGCTGCGGGGCGACGGCGAAACGCTGCGCGCGCAACTTTGGGAAGAAGAAACCAAAAAACTTAACGAATTTGCAAAACTTGAATCTGCAGACGCACTATTTACCAGACTATTCGAAGAATGGAGCAAGTGATGGCCGAAACAACCGGAACGCAAAATCGCGGCGAAAGCAGCAAAAACCCTAACGTCGCGGCCGTTGTAGTCACCTTTAATCGCCTCGAAAAACTAAAAAAGGTACTGGCCTCGCTGCGCGCGCAAACGCGAACCCCAAATCAGCTTATTATCGTAAACAACGCCTCAACAGACGGCACGCAAAAATATTTAGACGAATACGCGCGCGACTTCGCCAACTCCTACACGGACGGAAGTGTAAAACTTACTGTTGTAACGCTTCCAGAAAACGTTGGCGGCGCAGGCGGATTTAGCGCCGGAATGAAAAAAGGATACGAGCTGGGCGCCGACTTCGTATGGATATTCGACGACGACGGATACCCGCAGCCAGACGCGCTAGAAAAACTACTCGAAGGCTTTAACGCTGCGGTTGGGGAGCTTGGCCCGGACGTGCCTTACGCTTGCTCAATGGTAAAATTCGTTGACGGCTCAATCTGCGAAATGAACAACCCCGTGCCAACATGGGATTGGGGAAGGCTTATTGCGCGCGGATTCAAAAACTTAGTAATGGTAACTTCCTGCTCATTCGTGTCCGTACTAGTGCCAAGATGGGTGCTAGAAAAGCACGGACTGCCGTTTAAGGAATACTTTATTTGGTTCGACGACGCCGAATATACGCTGCGAATTACGCGCGTATGCCCAGGAGTGCAAGTGCTAGACAGCGTAATAGTGCACGATATGGGCGCAAACAAAGGCGTAAACTTTACAATGATAGACGAAAAAAACGCGTGGAAATTCGCTTACGGCGTGCGCAACCAGGCGTCGTACCGTTTGCACCATGAAGGCAAGGCGAAATACCTGCTATTCTGCGCAAACGTTATTCGACAAATGCGACGCGGGCACGTTGCGCGAAAGTTGCGGCGCAAAATGATCTGCCAAATGCTAAAAGCAATACGATTTAATCCGAAAGTAGATTTTCCGCGGTAAGTCGGTAGATCGGTAGGCCGGTATGCTTTCGGCGGTAGGTCGGTAGGTCGGTAGGCTTACGGCGGTAGGTCGGTAGGTCGGTAGGCTTACGGCGGTAGGTCGGTAGGTCGGTATGCTTTCGGCGGTAGGTTTTCGACGGAATAAGCGTGCGCGTTAGTTTCGTTACGTGCGCGTAAAGCGAATGTCGGATTAAAGTCCACAGGCGGCATTTTCGTTACGTGTGCGTAAAGCCGCTGCCGTTTTTTGACGCGATTGCGATATTCCCTTTACACGCGCGTAAAGCCGCTGCCGTTCTTACGATAGCTTCCGGCATTTTCGTTACATGCGCGTAAAGCGAATAACGAATTCACGTGCGTAGGCGTTAGTTTCGTTACATACCTGTAAAGCTAATGTCGGCTCTAAGCTCGCTCGCGTTAGTTTCGTTACACTGCTGCATAGTAAATAAGGTTGCGCGTAAGTTAGTCGGTGCGCTTGCACAGCAGAATCATCATAATGAAAATCAGCCCGAAGCCAACGAAATCCGCCCACGAAAAAACAGCGCCAGTAAACATCACCGCCGTAATCGCCGCAGTAACCGGCTCGCTCGCGCCAAGAAGCGTGCCGCGCACAGAACCTACGCGCATAATGCCCTCAAGAAACAGCCAGTACGCGCCAAAAGTGCCGGCAACAACCGTAAAAGTAAACAGCAAAAGCGCGCGCCAATCAAGCGGCGGCATAGTTGCCCAAGGTCGCACAAACGGAAGCATAATCAGCCCCGAAATAATAAACGTAATGCCGTTTACCGTAAGATTACCCCATTTAGCAATCAACTTCACCGGCATAATCGCGAGCGCAGCGGTAGAAGCCGCGTCCGCTAAGCCCCAAAGTAAGCCCATAATCGGCAAAGATAGCGAAGAAAGATTACCGCCCGTAGCCATTAAAGCGGTGCCGGCAAAAGCGAGTACAACACCAATTGTTTCGCGAATAGTTGGCACTCGGCGAGTGTGCAAACAAGCGTAAACCAGCACGAATAGAAGATTAAGGCTTTGAAGCACGGTTGCAGTGCCGGAATTAGTCCAGTCGATTGTGCACAAGTACGAAACTTGCGTAAGTAGCACGCAAACTATTCCAGTAACAGCCATCGAGATCCATGTGCGTCCGGATTTGATTGCTCCTGTAAGTTTGCGCGGTGTGCAAGCTGCGGCGGTGATGCTGAATAATATGCCGGCTGCAATTTGGCGAACGCACGCAATTTGCAGCGGAGATACGTGATACGTTGACATCAGTATTTTCGACACTGTTGCGTTTGCGCCCCAAAATGCGCCGCCAAGAAGTGTGAGAAAAATGCCTATAAGTATTGCGTTTGTTGAGTGGTTGAATGCTGGGTTAGGGCGATTCGGCGTATCGGCAATTGCTTTTGCCGCCGCTTTTGAAGTGTCGAAAGTCGTCGAACCAGTTTGCAACGTAAGCTTAGACATATCAGACTCACCTCGTATCCCCAAAATAAGCAACCAACCGTGCAGCAATTATTGCACGCGCGCGATACGTAACGTATTGGTAATTGCGCGATACGGAACGTAGGTGCGCGTAAACGGAATGTAGGCGTGAAATACGTAACGTATTTTGGTAAGCGGCACGAAAAAAGGGCTTCTAGCGATTGGCTAGAAACCCTACTCGCGGAGAATACGAGATTCGAACTCGTGAGGCTGTTACACCAACACGCTTTCCAAGCGTGCGCCATAGACCACTAGGCGAATTCTCCAAACTGTTTACCCAGCAGCTAAATGCTTGCTAAGCAGACAACTTAACTAGAGTACCACGAATCGCGGATATTGCAAACTCGCGCGCGCCGCCGCGATGAACCACGATCAAATCTCCGGCAAATGTTCCTGTAGCTTTGCGGTACTGCTCTGCAGAGATTGATTACTTGTTGTTTAGAGAACACTAGCATTAGTGCTACTGCACGTTATACACCAAGAATAATCCCACTCAACCACCAAACCACCCACAGCTTAATTGCGATACTTTAGTGTATGAATATTAGCGTGGTAGAGATTTGAGATTTTTCGCACTGAGCGAGGTGAACGTCAGAGCCGAAGGCAGAGCCGTAGGCTGCTGATTCGCCGAGCGAAGAAGAAAAATCGAAAAATCTCTGCGATAAAGCACGGTTATTAACGATTGACACGCAGAGTTTGGGGGATTTCTCTACGAGAACTAAAAGAGGACTGAGAAGCTACATTCTTGAAGAAAGGCGAACACACTAAACTCTTTTAGCAGCCAGAGCGCCCGAAGGACGGGGCGTTCGAGGAGAGAAATCCCCCAAAACTCGCGCCACAGCATGTAAGAACCACGGCAAATGTTTGCGGCGGCGAAAGTTGAGATTACTTAAGCAGTGGCGCCACTTGCGTTTCGTAAGCGCGCAAAGCCATGTCGATTACGTTGTGCATATCGTAGTAGCTGTAGGTGCCGAGCCTTCCGCCGAAAACTGTGCGAGGTTCTGCCGCCGCCAGCTCTGCGTAGCGTGCGTATAAGGCTTTGTCTGCCTCAGTATTCACAGGATAGTAAGGTTCATCTTCGCGAGTTGCGGCGCGCGAATACTCCTGCCAAACAACGGTTTCGCCGGCTTTAACCGTTTTGCCCGGCTCAAACGCAGCCTTGCCAGCTTCGTCAACCTCGCCAGCTTCCGCAGAAACCTCCTCACGCTCCGGATTAAAGTTCTTAAACTCAATTGCGCGCGTAAACGGAACGTCCGCATCCGAATAGTTCATAACAGGGCAGCCAAAGTGGTCGCTTTCTTCGTAACGCACTTCCTTAAAGTCTACGGTTCGCCACTTTAGTTCGCCGAGCGCGTAGTCAAAATACCTATCAACCGGCCCCGTATAAACCACTGGCACTCCAGCCTCCGCCAGCGCGCGCTTATTAAATGGCTGCGACTCGTCGAAGAAGTCCACGCCAAGCGAAACGTGAATACGCGGGTCGTCAATCATGCGCTGCATCCAAGCGGTGTAGCCGTCCGTAGGCAACCCTTCCCAAGTGTCCTTAAAGTAGCGGTTGTTGTAGTTAAATCGCACCGGCAGTCGCTTAATAATTCCAGCCGGCAGCTCGGATGGGTCGGTTTGCCACTGCTTTGCCGTGTAGTTTTTAATAAACGCTTCGTAAAGCGGCCGCCCAATTAAGCTTATGCCTTTATCGTTTAGATTTTGCGGATCTTTTCCGGCCAGCTCACCTGCTTGACTTGCAATCAGCGCCTTCGCTTCTTCCGGCGTGTAGTGCGCGTGGAAGAACTGGTTAATCGTACCCAAGTTGATTGGTAGCGGGTACACTTCGCCGTCGTGCGTTGCGTATACGCGATGCACGTAGTTAGTAAACGACGTAAAACGGTTCACGTAATCCCACACGCGCTTGTTGCTAGTGTGGAAAAGGTGCGCGCCGTACTTGTGGATTTCGATTCCGGTGCGTTCGTCAAAATACGAGTAAGCGTTGCCGCCGATATGATCTCGCACGTCAATAATTTTAACGCTTGCGCCCGCGAGTTCCGCCGCTTGCTGCGCTACGGTTAAGCCGAATAGTCCGGCTCCGACTACTACTAAATCCGGGTAGTTTGTTGCTTTCGCATTTTCGCTCATTTTATGTTCCTACGTTTAATTTTATTTTCACAAGTCATGTCAGCGTATTGATGATACATACGTTCATACTACATCTTACTTGCGTCGTCATTTAGTTGCGTGGATTTCGGCATTTTCGTTACACGCGCGTAAAGCGACTAACGGATTTAAGTCTGCTGGCGTTATTTTCGTTACACGCGCGTAAAGCGACTAACGGATTTAAGTATGTTGGCGTTATTTTCGTTACATGGCTGTAAAGTTGCTGCCGTTCTTACGCTAGTTTCCGGCATTTTCTGTACACGCGTGTGTAGCGAATGTTGCTTTTTCTGTCGTGCGCGTTAGTTTCTGTACGTGCGCGTACAGTTACTGCCGCTTTTTGACGCGATTGCGTTAGTTTCGTTACGTGCGCGCAAACCCGCGGCAGGTCGGAGCGCAAAACTCGCGCCAAATCGAGGAAGCGCGCATAATGCCAAACATAAAATGTAGAATAAAAACTAAAAAAAGAAAGGAATTTTGATGAGCTACCACGATACTTTGAACTCGCTGGATGTATTAGAAAATGTGAAAGCCGCCGACCGCGCCAATTCTGCAATAGCGGTGGTTGGTTCAATGAACGCCGACTACACTATTGTTGCCGACCGTCTTCCGAAGCCTGGCGAAACGGTTAATGGAAGCGAGCTTAAGGTGCTTCCTGGCGGAAAGTCGGGAAATCAGGCTGTTTCTGCCGCAAAAATTGGGGCGCATGTGCGCATGTTTGGCGCTGTTGGTAGCGACGAAAATGCTGACTTTTTGCTTAATTCTTTGAATAATGCCGGCGTTGATACTACGCAAGTTTTGCATGTTAGTAACACTCCTAGCGGCGCAACTGTTATTACGGTTGATGCTCAGGGCGGCGAGAATACTATTGTTTACGCGCCTGGTTCTAACGCGCACGTTACGGTTGAGTATATTGAGTCTGTTAAAAGCGCGTTGACTAGTGCGCGCGTGCTTGGGCTTTGCTTGGAAAGCCCGATGGAAACTGTTACGGCTGCGGCGAAAATGGCTCATGCTGCCGGAGTGAAGGTGCTTCTTAATAATTCTCCGTTTGTTCCTACTTTGCCGAAGGAGTTGATTGAGGCTGCTGATATTTTGCTTGTGAATGAGCATGAGATGGCGCAGCTTCTTAATATTGACGAGCCGGAAGATGGCAATTGGGATGGTTTTGACTGGAATCATGCGGCTGAAGTTATGCACGATTTTGGTTTTGATGAGGCTGTTGTGACTTTGGGCGGCGACGGTTCTGTTGTTTTACAGTATGACGAGGCGGATCCTGTTTGCCGTATTGCGGCGCAGCGTGTTAAGGCTGTTGATACTACGGGTTGCGGCGACGCGTTTATGGGCACGGTTTTGGCGGGTTTGGCTGCGTCGATGTCGCTGCCGGATGCGGCGGCGTTAGCTTCCTACGTTTCTGCTTACGCTGCAACCGGTTTTGGCGCGCAGGCTTCTTACGGCACTGTTGAAGATGTTCGTAAGTATTTTGCTAAGTGATTTTTGCTAAGTGATTTTTGTGCAGGTGATTTATTTGCGTAACTATTTGCGTAACTATCTGCGTAAATCACCGCTGTGTCTCTCACGGCGCGGCAACTGCTAAAATAGAAATCGACTATGTTACTGTACGTGCAAGTTTGCAAACGGGAAGGCAATTATGTCAACAATTCTTGAAGGCGATTCAAAAAAGCAGATGATGCTGGTTACGGGTCGTGCGTATCCGGAACTTGCCAAAGAAACTGCGCAATATCTTGGTATTGACGTGCTTGAGACAACTGCCTACGATTTTGCGAATGGCGAAATGTACGTGCGCTTTACGCAGCCGGTTCGCGGTTCCGATGTTTTTGTTCTTCAGGCGCATACGAATCCCATTAATAACTGGATTATGGAACAGTTGCTTATGGTTGATTCTTTGCGCCGCGCGTCTGCTCGCAGTATTAACGTTGTTGCGCCATTCTTTGGGTATTCGCGCCAGGATAAAAAGCATCAGGGCCGTGAGCCTATTACTGCGCGACTTATGTTTGATTTGTTCCGCGCTGCTGGAGCGACTCGTATTCTGACGGTTGACATGCACGCAACTCAGGAGCAGGGCTTTTTTGATGGTCCGGTTGATCATTTAACCGCAATGCCTGTGCTTATTGACTACGTGCGCAACTCTATGAAACTAGACAACGCAACTATTGTTTCTCCGGATGCTGGGCGCATTAAAGTTTCTGAACAGTGGGCTGCGAAACTTGGCAATTTGCCGCTTGCTTTTATTCACAAAACTCGCGATATTACGCGTCCGAATCACGCTGAAGCTCACGGTATTATTGGTGAGATTCAAGGCCGTGACTGCATTGTTGTTGACGATATGATTGATACTGCCGGCACTATTTGCGAGGCTGTGCGCACTTTGCGTGGGGCTGGTGCGAAGTCTGTTACTTTGGTTGCAACGCATGCGCTGCTTTCTGGCCCGGCTGTTGAGCGTTTGAAGAATGCGGATGTGCGCGAGATTATTGTTACGGATACCGTTCCTGTTCCGGAGGAGAAGCGTCTTGATAATATGACGGTGCTTTCGATTGCTCCGCTTCTTGCGGCTGGTATTCGTTCCGTGTTCCGTTCTGGTTCGCTTGTGTCGCTTCGTAACGCGCTTCCGGAAGATATGAAGCAGCATAATATTTACGCGTAACCGTATGAATAAAGTACGCCTGTAAAGCAAGCCTGTAAAACACAGTACGCCTGTAAAACAAAAGCAACCCGCACACCGCGGCAAACAACATCAGGAGGGAAAGTATGGTCGCCAATACTACAATTGCGCAAACTCCGGAAGATTCGGTTTCGGCTAACGCGCAGTCGCAAGGTGATGTTTCTAAAGCGATTATTACCGTTGTTGGCTGCGATACAGTCGGCATTATTGCAAAAGTTACTTCGCATGCCGCCGAGCATAATGTCAATATTTTGAATATTTCTCAGACTATTGTTGACGGATTCTTCAATATGATGATGATTGTTGACGTTGCGAACGTTGACTGCGAATTTGGCGAGTTTGCTAGCGGATTGGAAGCTCTTGGTAACGAAATCGGCGTGCGTATTCGCTGCCAGCGCAGCAATATTTTTACGGCAATGCACAGAATATAAAATTTGCCGCAAATTTTCCGTAAATTCGTAGCATATTCGTAGCAATATCCGTAGTCTCGTAGCAAATCCGTAGCAAATCCGTAGCAAATCCGTAGCAATATCGTCAGCAATTTAAGTAAACGTAAGGAAGTGCGCAATGCTCAACCTGATGGAAGTAAGCGAAACTAATTCGATGATTGAGCAAGAACAGCTCGACGTTCGTACAATTACAATGGGCATCAACCTGCTTGACTGCGCTTGCGAAAACCTTGAGGACGTGTGCCGCAAAGTCGAGGAGAAAATCACGCGTCTTGCCAATAACCTCGTAAAAACCGGCAACGACATTTCGCGCGACTACGGAATCCCAATCGTCAACAAACGCATTACCGTAACTCCTATTTCGCTAGTTGGTGCCTCCGCTTGCAAAAAGCCGGAAGATTTTGTGCAAATTGCGCACGCGCTAGACAGGGCAGCGCACGCGGTTGGAGTTGACTTAATCGGCGGATATTCCGCGCTACCAGCAAAGTCCATGACCACAGCCGACCGCATGCTTATTGAGTCACTTCCGCAAGCGCTGAGCGAAACGGAAATCGTGTGCTCGTCCGTGAACGTTGGCTCGACGCGTACCGGAATAGACATGGACTGCGTTGAGCTTTTAGGGCGTACGATTAAAAAAATTGCCGAAGCGACTGCCGCAAACGATTCTTACGGATGCGTAAAATTCGTAGCTTTTTGCAACGCTCCGGACGACAATCCGTTCATGGCGGGCGGCTTCCACGGCGTTACTGAAGGTGATGCTGTGATTAACGTGGGCGTTTCCGGTCCAGGCGTAGTGTCGTGCGCGCTGGACGCGGCTCGCGGCAAAGATTTTGCGTTCCTTTGCGAAACTATTAAGCGCACTGCTTTTAAGATTACGCGAGTTGGGCAGCTGGTTGCGCAGGAGGCTTCGCGCAGACTTGGAGTGCCTTTTGGAATTATTGATTTGTCGCTTGCGCCAACGCCTGCAGTTGGCGATTCCGTTGGAGAAGTGCTTGAGAAGATTGGCTTGGAGCAGGTTGGAGCTCCTGGCACGACTGCTGCGCTCGCAATGCTGAACGATCAGGTGAAGAAGGGTGGAATTATGGCCAGCAGCTACGTTGGCGGACTTTCCGGCGCGTTCATACCTGTTTCGGAAGACGCGAATATGATTGCCGCCGCAAAATCCGGCTGCTTGACGATTGAAAAGCTTGAGGCAATGACCTGCGTTTGCTCTGTGGGCCTCGACATGATTGCGATTCCGGGCGAAACTTCCGCCGCAACGATTTCCGGCATGATTGCCGACGAATCCGCAATCGGCATGATTAACCAGAAAACTACGGCCGTGCGCATTATTCCGGTAGTTGGAAAGGGCGTTGGGGAGATGGCGAACTTCGGCGGGCTAATGGGATACGCGCCGATTATGCCGGTGAATCAAACCAGCTGCGAAGCTTTCGTAACGCGCGGCGGGCGTATTCCGGCGCCGGTTCACAGCTTTAAGAACTAGCGCACGCGACTGCAGAAGCGATATTAGCTTTACATGCGTGTGTAGTAATTGCCGGAAGCTTACGCAGGAACGGCAGTGGCTTTACGTGCGCGTACAGAAACTAACGCGTTCTGCTGTAGAATCGTTATTCGCTTTACATGCGTGTGTAGTAATTGCCGGAATTTTACGCAGAAGCAACATTTTCTGTGCGTGCGTGTAATGAAACTAACGCGTACAGCGTGGATTGTGTTATTAGCTTTACATTCGTGTGTAGTAATTGCCGGCATCTTACGTGGGTGCGTTATTTTCTGTGCGCGCGTGTAACGAAAATATCGCTCTGCGCTTTAGGAACGGCATTTTCTGTGCGCGAGTGTAACGAAAATGTTGCTTTCGGTAATGTGCAGGTTGTGAGTAAACTAAGTACGTTGCTATCGAAGTAATCAGCGAAGTTATTAGCGCAATTGCTAGCGCAGTAATAAGCGCAGTAATAAGCGCAGTTGTTACGCAAAACTTAAGTTACGAGGAAAATATGGATAAGAGCAATCAAGCGCAGGAAGCCGCTGCAGAAGCGCACGAATCCGCCGCGCACGAATCCGCCGCGCACGAAGCGCACGATGCCGCCGAGCACGAAGCCGTAGCGCACGAAGCAGTAGCGCACGAAGCCGCCGCCGCAAGTCGCGTGGAGCAAATGTACGAATACGGCTACCGCAAGTCGAACTATGGCCCGGACGAGCTTGTAACCGACGCTCACGGCAATCCGATTAGCGTTATGGACGCAATGCTTACCGCCGACGATGCCGCGCGCGCCGAAACGCACACGCCTCATCTTTGCTTTTATTCTCCTCGTATTCCGGGCAATACCGGCTCTGCGATTCGTCTTTGCGCTGTAACTGGAACTATTTTGCATCTTGTTGAGCCACTCGGTTTTAATTTGCACGATACTAAGTTGCGTCGCGCCGGATTGGATTATCACGACATGGCGCACGTTGTTTTGCACCCGAATTTTGAGAATTTGGTTGAGTCGATGCCGGATTCAAGAATTATTGCGTTTACGGCAAATGCTACGAAACTTTACACTGAAATCGAGTATAAACCGAATGATATTCTGCTTTTTGGTCCGGAACCAGGAGATATTCCGGATCCGATGGATATTATGGCTGGACCGCATGTTGCTGAGCAGGTGCGTCTTCCGATGCGCCCGTCGCTTCGCAGTTTGAATCTTACGAATTGCGCGTCGATTGCGGTGTATGAAGCGTGGAGGCAGCTCGGTTTTTCGGGCGGAAAGTAAGTTGCGGGCGTTGCGCGCGAATAACGCGAACACGTAACGCAAACACGTAACGTAAATTCGTAACACAAATTCGTAACGCAAATCTGCGATTAAAATATCTCATCGACACTTGTATTACAATAGGTAGTTATGTTCATGCCAGACGGGATTCTACGCAAGCTGCGCCAAAAATTGAGCGCAGTAAAGGCTAGTAAGCCGACGCGCAATTCCGCGCGCAAAATAAGCGATTTCATGCGCAAAATAAGCAATTCCGCTAGCAATGTGAACATTTTCATGCGCAAAGTGGGCGATTTCGCTCGTGAAGCTAATCAGAAGCGCAAAGCGAATCAAAATCGTAAAGCTAATCAAAATCGCAAAGCTAATCAAAAGCGCACGCCGAACCAAAATCGTACAACGAACCAAAATCGTACAACGAATCAAAATCGCACGCCGAGCCAAAATCGCACGCCGAGCCAATTAAAGCGCAGAATGTATCGCCGCCGCCGCGTAATCGTCGCAACGGCTTTGATTGTTATTCTTGCGGTTGCAGTATTTTGCGTTGTGAGTTTGCTTAAAGGTCTTGCCGCTATTGGTGGTGCTATTGCAGGGCATGAGGTTAATATTGCGCGAAAGGTTGTTCCGGATCCGCGCCCGGTTGGTTTAACTCCGCGCTGCACTTCGCATGACGTTCGTCTTGAGCTTTCAACTAAGTCTCAAACTGTTCCGATGGGCGGAAGCGTTGAGTTGACTGAGCGTTTCGTTTACGAGGGCAACACTTCTTGCCTTATTGACGCGTCTGATATGAATGTAGTTTTGTCGGTTAATACGGGCGAATCTGCAGCGAAAAGTAAGCAAGACGCTGGTAAAGACGCTGGTAAAGACGCTGAAAAAGACGCAAATAATAACGTTGGTAAAGACGCTGAAAAAGACGCCGGGAATAACGCAAATAATAACGCAAATAATAACGCGATTTGGCGTTCCGACGTTTGCGAAGTGCCATTAAATCCGCTGCTTATGGCTAAGGGCGATCATTTTGAAAAGAAAATTACGTGGAATACCAGCACTAATGTTGGAAAAGGCTGCGTTGACGACGATGATTTGCCGAAAGTGGATCGCGGCACTTACGTTTTGCAGCTTGTGCACAAGCGCGTGCCAGGGCTTCACAGCGAGCCGGTGCTGATTAACGTGCAGTAAGATTCACGCGCGCAACTTTCCTCGTGTTTGGGGACTTGGGTGGTGTGTAAGTAAACATTTGCCGGGAGAATTTCCGGCGTTTGTTGTTTGTTTTGCGGGTTTTGGAAACATTTGCCGGGAGAATTTCCGGCGTTTGTTGTTGTTTTTGCGGGTTTTGGGAACATTTGCCGGGAGAATTTCCGGCGTTTGTTGTTGTTTTTGCGGATTTGGGGAACATTTGCCGGGAGAATTTCCGGCGTTTGTTGTCGTTTTGGCAGATTTTGACAACATTTGCCGTAGTTTTTTCCGGAATTTGTTGTCGTTTTTTATTGGGGGGCTAGGGTGGCGAAAAGTCCGCACTTTTCGCTAAAATGGACAGACTGTGTAAGGTGTGTCATATAGCGGGCATGCTTATGGAACCGAAGAAGGCGCTCGCGAATAAAATCTGCTTAAAGCACTTAATTTGAAAGCACTTATTAAAAGCACTTAGTTTGCCGCGATTTTCTTCAGTTTTCAAGGATTAATTAATTAACTAGCGAGTGATAAAGGAACGTCCATTGGCTGCTGAACAAGCTATGACGAGCACCACGAAAGTCATCGCACGCGCTGACGAGCATGATATTAAACTGCACAAAGCGTCAGATCGTGTGAATTTTGGCTCCATTTGTGAGCCTATTGATGTGCCATACCTCCTCGGCGTACAAACCGACAGCTTTGATTGGTTGATCGGCTCTGAACGCTGGAAGAAGCGCGTCGCTGAAGACGAGGCAAACGGAACTCACACCGTACCTCACGTTTCCGGTCTTGACGAAGTCTTCCAGGAGATTTCCCCAATCGAGAATTTTGCTGAGACAATGAGCCTCACATTCTCCGACCCATACTTTGAAGAACCACGTCACACCGTTCTCGAGTGCAAGGAAAAGGATTACACCTACTCCGCTCCACTTTACGTGAACGCTGAGTTTGAAAACGGCGAAACCGGCGAAATTAAAAGCCAAACCGTTTTCATGGGTGACTTCCCGCTGCAAACACCGCACGGCACCTTCATTATCGGCGGTACAGAGCGCGTTATCGTTTCGCAGCTCGTGCGCTCCCCAGGCGTGTACTTCGATCGCACTTCCGATCGCACTTCCGACAAGGACGTTTTCGGCGCAAAAATTATTCCAAGCCGCGGCGCATGGTTGGAATTTGAAATCGACAAGCGCGACGTTTTAGGCGTGCGCGTTGACCGCAAGCGTAAGCAGTCCGCAATCGTATTCCTTATGGCAATCGGCATGACAAAAGACGAAATTGCCGACGCCTTCCAAGGGTACCCACTTGTGCTGGATGCGCTCGCAAAAGAGCCAATCGACACGCAAGAGGATGCTCTTACCGACTTGTATCGCAAGATTCGCCCAGCAGACACTGCAACCCCAGAAGCTGGCCGCAATCTTCTTGACTCCTTCTACTTCAACACAAAGCGCTACGATTTGGCGCGCGTTGGCCGCTACAAGATCAACCGCAAGCTCGGCCTCGAAGCCGACTACGGCGATCGCAGCTTAAACCGTGAAGACATTATCGCCACTATCAAATATTTGGTAACCTTACACGCAGGCGAAAAAACCTTCCCAGGAAAGCGCGACGGTCAAGACGTGCAGTTGCGCGTTGACGTTGACGATATTGATCATTTCGGCAACCGTCGTATTCGTCAGGTTGGCGAGCTTGTACAGAATCAGCTTCGTACCGGCTTAAGCCGCATGGAGCGCGTTGTGCGCGAACGTATGACAACTCAGGATGCGGAAGCAATCACTCCGCAATCCTTAATCAACATTCGCCCAGTAAACGCAACTATTAAGGAATTCTTCGGAACTTCCCAGCTCAGCCAGTTTATGGATCAAAACAATCCATTGGCAGGCGTTACGAACAAGCGTCGTCTTTCCGCACTCGGCCCTGGTGGTCTTTCTCGCGACCGTGCTTCTATGGAAGTTCGAGACGTGCACCCATCCCACTTCGGACGTATGTGCCCAATCGAATCCCCAGAAGGTCCAAACATCGGTCTTATCGGTTCGCTCGCAACCTTCGGACGAATCAACCCGTTTGGCTTCATCGAAACCCCATACCGCAAGGTTATTAACGGTCACGTAACTAACGAAGTCGAATACATGACCGCAGACCGCGAAGCCGAGCACGTTATTGCTCAGGCAAACCAGGAACTCGACGAAAACGGCAACTTCGTTGGCACTCAGGCACTTGCTCGCGTGGACGAAGAAGAAGCAGTCGATGTGCCTGTAAGCACTGTAGATTACATGGATGTTTCCCCACGCCAGATGGTTTCCCTCGGCGCTTCCTTGATTCCATTCTTGGAGCACGACGAAGGCCACCGTGCATTGATGGGTACGAACATGCAGCGTCAGGCTGTGCCGCTTATTAAGTCCGAGCGACCACTTGTTGGTACCGGCTCTGAATGGCGTGCAGCAGTTGATTCTGGCGACGTAATCTTGGCAGAAAAGCCGGGCGTAGTAACCTACGTTTCTGCAGATATTATTCGCGTTATGAACGACGACGGAACCCAGTCAAGCTACAAGCTTTCCAAGTTCCAGCGTTCTAACCAAACTACTTGCTACAACCAAGTGCCGCTTATTAAAGACGGCGAGCGCGTTGAAGCTGGTACTGTTTTGGCAGACGGTCCTGCAACCGAAAAGGGCGAACTTGCATTGGGTAAGAATTTGCTCGTTGCATTCATGCCTTGGAATGGTTACAACTACGAGGATGCTGTGATTATTTCCCAGCGTCTTGTGCAAGACGATACGCTTTCTTCTATTCACATTGAAGAATACGAAATCGACGCTCGCGAAACCAAGCTTGGTTCCGAAGAGATTACTCGCGATCTTCCAAACGTTGGCGAAGACGCGATTGCAAATCTTGACGAGCGCGGCATTATTCGAATCGGCGCTGAGGTTGAAGCCGGCGATATTTTGGTTGGTAAGGTAACGCCAAAGGGCGAAACCGAGCTTACTCCAGAAGAGCGTTTGCTGCGTGCAATCTTCGGCGAAAAGAGCCGCGAAGTGCGCGATACTTCTTTGCGCGTGCCACACGGCGAAACCGGTACTGTGATTGCAGTTAAGGAAATCACTCGCGAAGACGCTGAAGACGACGGCGACGAGCTTCCAAACGGCGTGAACCAAATGATTCGCGTTTACATTGCTCAGCATCGTAAGATTACGCAAGGCGATAAGCTTTCCGGTCGCCACGGCAACAAGGGTGTTATTTCCCGCATTTTGCCAGAAGAAGATATGCCATTCTTGGCTGATGGTACTCCAGTTGACATCATGCTTAACCCGTTGGGCGTGCCTTCTCGAATGAACTTGGGCCAGGTGCTCGAGCTTCACTTGGGTTGGATTGCTCACGCAGGCTGGGATATTAACTTGGATCCAGATTTGGAAGCAGCTTGGAAGAAGTACGTGCCGCAGGGTGCTGAGCATGGCGATCCGTGCACTCCAGTTGCAACTCCAGTATTCGACGGCGTGCGTCCAGAAACGTTGAAGGGCTTGCTTTCTACCACCCTCGCCAACCGCGACGGCGACAAGCTAGTCGGTCCTGACGGTAAGGCAACTTTGTTCGATGGCCGCACTGGTGAACCATTCCCGAAGCCAATTTCCGTCGGCTACATGTACATTTTGAAGCTGCATCACTTGGTTGATGATAAGATTCACGCGCGTTCCACTGGTCCTTACTCCATGATTACCCAGCAGCCGTTGGGTGGTAAGGCTCAGTTCGGCGGCCAGCGCTTCGGCGAAATGGAAGTGTGGGCGCTCGAGGCTTACGGTGCTGCTTACACATTGCACGAAATGATGACCACGAAGTCTGATGACGTCGACGGTCGTGTGCGCGTGTACGGTGCTATCGTCAAGGGCGATAACCTGCCACCAGCTGGTATTCCTGAATCCTTCAAGGTGTTGCTTAAGGAAATGCAGTCGCTTTCCCTTAATGTTGAGGTGCTGAACGCTGAAGGCGTTGCAATCGACATGAAGGATGAAGAAGACGACCCAGTTTCATCTTCCGACGATCTTGGATTCAACATTGGCGCTCGACCAGATTCGTCCGCCAAGGAAGATCAGATTGCTGTTGAACCTGAATACCAGTGATTCGGTAACGAAAATACTTTAGAAAATTCGGTAACGAAAATACTTTAGAAAATTCGGTAACGAACACACTTAGAAATTAAGAAACATAGAAAACAATTTCATGAGA
Source organism: uncultured Gardnerella sp. (assembly GCA_947254595.1). GTDB lineage: Bacteria > Actinomycetota > Actinomycetes > Actinomycetales > Bifidobacteriaceae > Bifidobacterium. Next base: position 33,034 of record CAMYED010000004.1, read on the forward strand.
CAGGACGATAAGAGTGCTGGACGTCAACGCATTTGACAAACTGAGGATTGGACTGGCCACCGCCGAAGATATCCGTAGCTGGAGCCACGGCGAAGTAAAGAAGCCAGAAACCATTAATTACCGTACCCTAAAGCCAGAGAAAGACGGTCTGTTCGGTGAGCAGATCTTCGGTCCAACTCGCGACTGGGAGTGCGCGTGCGGCAAGTATAAGCGCGTGCGCTTTAAGGGAATCGTGTGCGAGCGATGCGGCGTAGAAGTTACGCGCAGCCGCGTTCGCCGCGAACGCATGGGACATATTGAGCTTGCAGCCCCGGTAACGCACATTTGGTTCTTCAAAGGTGTGCCAAGCCGTTTGGGCTACCTGCTTGACATTGCTCCAAAAGATCTCGAAAAAGTAATCTACTTCGCAGCCTACATGGTTACGAAAGTTGACGAAGAACAGCGTCACCAAGATCTTCCAGATCTGCAAGACGAATTCGACACCGAAATTGGCAACCTTCGCAAGCGTCGCGACAACGAAATCGAAGCGCGCGCAAAGAAAGTTGAAGAAGACTTGCACGAGCTGGAAGAATCCGGCGAAAACAAGGGTGCCGCAAAATCCAAGCTGCGTGCCAGCGCAGAGCGCGAAATGTCCGCAATTCGTACACGCTACGATGAGCAGATTCAGCGTTTGAACGCAGTCTTCGACCGCTTCAAAGGCTTACGCGCAGGAGACATGGAAGGCGACGTTGACCTTTGGCGCGAAATGGAAGATCGCTACGGCGACTACTTCGAAGGAAGCATGGGCGCAGAAGCAATCAAAAAGCGCCTGCAAGACTTCGATTTGAAGTCTGCAGCGGAAGAACTTCGCGCAGAAATCGACAGCGGCACGGGCCAGCGTAAAGCGCGCGCATTAAAGCGTTTGAAAGTTGTGAACGCGTTCCTAACTACCGGAAACAAGCCGGAAGCAATGGTTTTGGACGTGATTCCAGTAATCCCGCCAGACTTGCGACCAATGGTTCAGCTCGACGGTGGTCGCTTCGCAACTTCCGATTTGAACGACCTTTACCGCCGCGTAATCAACCGTAACAACCGTTTGAAGCGACTTATTGAGCTTGGCGCTCCTGAAATCATGCTAAATAACGAAAAGCGCATGCTTCAGGAAGCAGTAGACTCGCTATTCGACAACGGTCGCCGCGGACGCCCAGTAACCGGCGCATCCAACCGACCATTAAAGTCGCTTTCCGACATGCTTAAGGGTAAGCAAGGCCGATTCCGCCAGAACTTGCTTGGTAAGCGTGTTGATTATTCCGGACGTTCCGTAATCGTCGTTGGCCCAAGCCTTCGCATGCATCAGTGCGGTTTGCCAAAGCCAATGGCATTGGAGCTTTTCAAGCCGTTCGTTATTAAGCGTTTGGTGGATCAGGGCTTCGCTCAGAATATGAAGAGCGCAAAGCGTTTGGTGGACCGCGGCGACTCCGAAGTTTGGGGCGTGCTCGAGGAAGTTATTTCCGAGCATCCTGTGCTTCTTAACCGCGCACCTACACTTCACCGCTTGGGTATTCAGGCATTCGAGCCAATTTTGGTTGAAGGTAAAGCAATCCACCTGCCACCACTTGCCTGCGCAGCATTCAACGCAGACTTCGATGGTGACCAGATGGCAGTGCATTTACCACTTTCTGCAGAAGCTCAAGCAGAAGCGCGCACCTTGATGATGGCTTCCGACAATATTTTGAAGCCAGCAGACGGCCACACCGTTACAATGCCATCTCAGGATATGATTTTGGGTCTTTACTACTTGTCTACCGTAATTGACGGAGCCAAGGGTCAAGGCCGAATCTTCTCCTCGCTAGCCGAAGCTGAAATGGCGCTCGACAAGCACGAAATCGACATGCAGGCAAAAGTGCTTATTCGCGTTCCTGCAGACTTCGTATTGCCAAGGAATTGGGAGCCTTCCGAACTTAAGGTCGTTGACCCAGAGCCAGGCAGCCCAGACGTTGTGCGCGAGGAGCGTTTTAAGGACGGAACAGTACTTTTCGCAACTTCTTGCGGACGTATTTTGTTCAACGGAACTTTGCCGGTTGATTATCCGTTCGTAAACGAGCAGGTGCCGAAGGGCGTACTTTCTAAGATTGTCGATGATATTGCAACCCGCTATTCTACGGCGCAAGTTGCAGCAAGCCTTGACGCTTTGAAGGATCTCGGCTTTACGCGCGCACCATGGTCCGGCGTAACAATGGCATTCTCCGATATTGTGCTTCCTCCAAATCGCGAGCAGATTGCGCAAGACTACGAGGATCAGGCCGCAAAAATCAACTCCCAGTACGACATGGGTCTTCTTACCGATGAAGAACGTCGTCAAGAGTTGATTAACCTTTGGACTGAGTGCACCGACAAGGTTGCAGACGCAATGCGCGAAAACTTCCACGACGACAACAACGTGAACATCATGGTTCAGTCAGGCGCACGTGGTAACTGGATGCAGATTCGCCAGATTGCTGGTATGCGAGGCCTCGTGGCAAACCCTAAGGGCGAGATTATTCCTCGACCTGTTAAGTCAAACTACCGCGACGGCTTGTCTGTGTTGGAGTACTTCATCTCCCAGCACGGCGCTCGTAAGGGCTTGGCAGATACCGCACTTCGTACGGCAGAATCTGGCTACTTGACTCGTCGTCTTGTGGACGTTTCGCAGGAAGTAATCGTGCGCGAAGAAGATTGCGGCACTAAGCGCGGTCTTATGATGAAGATTGCTGATCGCGACGAAAACGGCAATTTGACGCTTGTTAAGGCTGCTGACGGTGGTCCATACTCGCGCTTGCTTGCTGCGGATGTTGTTGATCCTGCTGACGGCGCTACAGTTTTGGCAAAGTGCGGAGATGCGCTTTCTATGGACGTTTTGCGTGATTTGGTTGCGCATGGCGTTGAGGAAGTTAAGGCGCGTTCTGTGCTTACCTGCGAATCCAAGCGCGGCGTTTGCGCAAAGTGCTACGGATGGTCCTTGGCTACGA
>CAMYED010000005.1 GCA_947254595.1 uncultured Gardnerella sp.
AATGGTTAGCACGCAGAGTTTGGGGGATTTCTCTACGAGCACTAAAAGAGGACTGGGCGCATTGACTTGCCGGAGCGCTTAAAGCGTAGCGCGCGGAGGCACTTCAATGCGGAAACTCGCTAAAGTTGGAAGTCCAGTGGACTTCCAACGCGAGTTTCGCAAGCGAGCGTAGTAAAACGCGAGCGTATCGTCAAGAAGGTTTAAGAACAGAGCGCCCGAAGGAACGCTCACGCGCAAAGCGCGCTCGCTACTGAGCTTGCACGGAAAGTCCACTGGACTTTCCGTTTGAGCAAGCTCACGCTCCGAGTTGCTTTCGCGCGCACAATGCTGCGCTCAAGCAGGTCGTCGCGCGTGCGAGGAGAGAAATCCCCCAAAACTCGCGCCACACCAAACAAATCGTAAAAATTGTATTAGAGGAGAGACACTCCGCAACGAGCTAGGCAATAAGCATTACCAAGCCAAGTGTGGCGAGAATTCGGCCACACCGCCCCCAAGCGAGGAGCACCCTGGCTCATCCAAATACTAGGAACACGACCATCCGCACTCTTGGAGCCAAGCAAATTAAACCCATTCCCGCTTTCCAACCAATCCGGATGCTGAGTAACCAAAGCAAGCCCCTCCTCCAACGTAAGAGGAAGACGCTCATCCGAATCAATAAGCTTATGCGCAACATCCGGCTCACGATTCAAATACGAAGTCCCAGCATTAGGATCAATCACAACATAAAATGGCCCTTCAGGAGGTTCGAAACCATCCTGCGGAAGAAAACTAGCAATATCCCTCGGAGGCATAGTAGTAAAACCAGCCATACGATTAATACTAGTTCTAGCAATAAGCGACTCAGGCGAAACCAGCTCACGTGTAGGAACCAATATAATATTGTTCCCCAAATCACTGCGCTCAAGCGCGCGCAATAACGGAAACGCAAGCGCGCGAAAAGCATCAGCACTCATATCCGCAACGTCCGGGTACCCGAGTTCAATAATACGATTAAGCTGCCGCTCAATTTCTTCCGATGCTACTGACATACTTCCAGTTTACGCAAAGATTTTTATAAATGCGAGCACCCAAAATTACGCTTTTTTGCAATAATTTCCGCCAACTGAACAGCATTAAGCGCAGCACCCTTACGCAAGTTGTCGTTAGTAATAAACAACGCCAATCCGCGCATGCCTTCTACAGCCCGATCTTGACGAATTCTACCAACATAACTTGCAGATTTGCCAGCAGCAAGCTGAGGAGTAGGAATATCGTTAAGCTCAACGCCAGCCGCACCACTCAACACTTCACGAGCCATATTCGGAGTTACGTCACGCTCAAATTCAGCGTTTACGCTCATTCCATGACCAGTAAAAACGCCTACGCGAACACAAGTACAAGTTGCGGAAAGATTTGGCAAGTGCAAAATCTTACGACTTTCATTGCGCAACTTTTGCTCCTCATCAGTTTCTTCCGAACCATCGTCAACAATTGCGCCAATAAAAGGAACAACATTAAAAGCAATAGTACGAACAACTTTCGTTGGCTCCGGAAAATCAATTGCAGAACCATCGAAAACTAATTTATCCGCGCCCTGATTTAACGCAGCCTGCGCCTCATTCATAAGCTGCAAAGCTCCAGCACGACCAGCTCCAGAAACCGCCTGATAAGAGGATACTATTAAGCGCTTCAAACCAAAAGCGTCAGAAAGCGGCTTCAACACAGGCATGCAAGCCATTGTTGTGCAATTAGGGTTAGCAACAATTCCGCGAGGAATTTCGTTCAAATCTTCAGGATTAACTTCCGCAACAACCAGCGGCACGTCATCATGCATACGCCATTGAGAAGAATTGTCAACTACAATTGCGCCGGCCTCAGCAAATTTCGGCGCCCAAATTTTTGAAGTGCCACCGCCGGCAGAAAAAATAGCAATATCAATTCCGCGCAAATCCGCCTTCTCAACATCCTCCACAACAACATCTTTGCCACGATACTGCAAAACAGTCCCCGCAGAATGAGCAGAAGCAATAAAACGCAAATCGCGAATAGGAAAATCGCGCTCATCAAGCACGCGGCGCATTACCATACCAACTTGGCCGGTAGCCCCAAGAACTGCAACATTCACGCCAGTTTCGTTGATAATTGTCATTACAACCCCCTACAAAATCCAACAGTTTCGAGTTTTAACGTCCACTTCCGCCGTAAACAACAGCTTCGATTTGATTCGCATCCAAACCGTAAGCCGTGTGCAGCGCGCAAACAGCTTCATCAAGCTGATCAACCGGAACCAAAGCAGCAATGCGGATTTCCGAAGTAGAAATCATAAGAGTATTAATTCCGTGCTCACTTAAAGCAGTGAAGAAAGTAGCAGCTAGGCCGGAATGAGTTTTCATACCAACGCCAACAACCGCAACTTTACCAACCGTAGGATCAATATCCATAGAAGTGAATTTTAATTCGTCGTGAGCAGCCTCAAGAACCTTGCGAATTGCTTCAGTTGACGCCCCAGGAGCAGAAATAGAAATATCCGCAGTGCCGGTAGACGCGCTAGCTTGAGCAATCATGTCGATATTCGCATCAGCTTTTGCAAGCGTAGTGAACACTTTCGCAGCCATGCCCGGAACGTCCGGAATACCACGAACCGTGATCATAGATTCGCTGCGATCATGCGCTACACCCGAAATAATCGGAGTTTCAACGCCTAAATCCGGGAATAAATCACCCATAGTAGAACGAATATCCTGATTTACCATTGTTACCGCCTTTAATATGTTTGCTGAGTTTGCTGAGTTTGCCGCTTTTGCTGCTTTTGCTTTATAAAATTTATATACAACTTTTATATTTAATATTTAATTAGCTCAAATTAGGTAAAGTATGCGGATCGACATTACGCGGAACAATAAGCGTTCCATTCCTACGCGAAAAAGAGCTACGAACATGAAGCGGCATGCCAAAACGCTGAGCGTACTCAACACAACGCAGCGCAAGCACTCGCGAACCGCAAGCCGACATTTCAAGCATCGAATCGTAATCAATAACCGGAATACGCCTAGCCGTAGGAACAATACGCGGGTCAGCCGTGAAAACACCATCAACATCCGTATAGATCTCACACACATCCGCATTCAACGCAACCGCAAGCGCAACTGCGGAAGTATCCGAACCGCCGCGGCCAAGAGTTGTGTCGTCGCCAATTTCGCTAATACCCTGAAAACCGGCAACAATAGCAACACTCCCCTTACTTAGCGCGCGACGAACACGATCCGGCTTAACCGTACGAATATGCGCAGCACCAAACTGAGTATCCGTCATAAAACCAGCTTGCGAACCGGTAAAAGAGTAAGCATGCGAGCCTTGAGCGTGAATTGCCATAGCTAGGAGGCTCATAGAGATGCGCTCGCCAGCAGTCATAAGCATATCCATCTCACGTGCAGGAGGATGCGCGTTGACACTCATCGCCTGATCTATTAAATCGTCAGTAGTGTCACCCATTGCTGAAACTACAACCGCAACATCATTACCAGCCGCTTTTGTAGCAAGAATACGCTTAGCAACGCGCTGTATGGCATCGGTATCAGCTACAGAGGAGCCGCCATATTTCTGTACGATAAGCGCCAATTTTTACCCCTTGCTCATGTAAACACAAATAAACGCACAGGATACGCCAAATCTTTGGCTTGCTATTAGCGTACCAACTGTGCTCTATTTATTCACATTTCCAGCAAGCTATAGTTTGTATTACATATCAACGCACGTTGCTACTGAGTTGGCTACATTCCGGCATTTTCGTTACGCGGATGTAAAGTCGCTGCCGGTTCTAAGCCTGCGCGCGTTAGTTTCATTACGCGAGTGTAAAGCAACTAACGCTTTTTGACGCGATTTAGATATTTTCGTTACGCGCACGTACAGTGACTAACACTTTTTGGCGTGATTTCAACATTTTCGTTACAACGCTGTAAAGCGAATGCCGATTTTAAGTCGCTCGCGCCACACCAAACAATAACTGTCAATCAAACTATAAATTAATTTAGGATTAGTTGCGGTATTAAACAGCTTGTCGCCCAGTAAACGCGCGACCAAGCGTAATCTCATCCGCATATTCCAAATCTCCGCCAACCGGCAAACCACTTGCCAAACGCGTTACCTTAATCCCAAGAGGATCAAGCAAACGAGCCAAATATGTAACCGTTGCTTCACCTTCAATATTCGGATCTAACGCAAGAATAATCTCTTTTACCTGCGGATCTTTAAGCCGCTCAAGCAATTGCGTAATAGCTAAATCCCCCGGACCAACATTCGCCATAGGATTTATTGCCCCGCCGAGAACATGGTAAACGCCAGCGTATTCGTGAGTGCGCTCAATGCTCATAATATCTTTAGGTTCTTCAACCACGCAAATTTTGCTATGATCACGACGAGGGTCTGCACACACAACGCACGGGCTTTGTTCGCAAACATTTCCGCAAATATCGCAAAAACGAACGCTTGCTTTCATGTCATTAATAGCATCTATTAATGCTTGAGCTTCCGAATCCGGAGCTGAAAGTACGTAAAAAGCAATGCGCTGAGCACCTTTAGGACCAATGCCCGGCAGCTTTGAAAATGCGTCAATTAAGCGGCCAATTGCGCCATCATACGACGATGCGTTATGCACGATTTATTACTCCTCTTGCTTTTTCTTTGTTGCAGAAATTGCGTTTTTTGGATTTTTAGGGTCGCTTGCAGAAAATTCTTCTACTGTTTTTACTTCAAACATTTGTTTAAGCTCGTCGTCACTCACGGATGTTGCCGATTCCAAAGAAACATCGTCCATTGAACATTCGTCGGCGCTCGCTCCGCTTGTTGGAACAGATGGAGACGACGGATCAGCCGCAGACGACAGATTATCCGGAGAACCAGCACTAATATGCGGCTTAGAAGAATCCTGATTATTCTGAGGATTCGGCGAAGCTGCATTAAAAGTAGATTCAGCTCTATGTGCAGTGGCAGCAGCAGAAGCAGCAGTAGGCATACCTTCAGGCACATTCGCAGAAGAACCTGAATTCTGCATACTAATAACATCCGCAATAGGAATCGACGACATATCCGCCCAAGCATCGTCATCAGAAGAGTCAACATCAACATCAGGCAAAGCTGGCAAATCTTCCGCAGTATTATCTGCTACTACTGATGCTGCGGAGCCATCAGAGTTACGAAAATCCGAGGAATCCTTTTCTTTTATACTTTCTGAAGGCTGACTTTCAGCAATCTTGCTTTCAGTAGTCCGACTTTTAGCAGACTGACTTTCTGCAGTTCCACCACTTCCAGAAGCAAACTTCCCGCCAAAACCAGCAGATATACCAGTTTTGCGCAATAAAATATCTCGCTTAACTTTCGCAAGACTCTTAGGATCCATTCGAGCAACAGATTCCACTTTTTCACCGTTTGCAGCAACCGGGGCCGGCGCAATAGTTACAGTTGAGCCAAATACATCGCGCACAACATTCATAACAACTTTCGGCACCTTTTGCCCTTCGTAAGGTGAAGTAGTGCACACTGCGAGCGCAAATGCGTGCTGGCTCATTGGCTCATTGAAAGTCAAAACTAAACGTTGCTTATTGGCTTGTAATTCCGATAATTCAACTTTAGGAACATATTCTTGCGTTACATATTCACGAACGTCTTCCGGCAATTTTGAAACTACTTCATCCCACATTTGGCTAGTGTCACGCAAAACAGTATTGCGAGAAACATTATCGCTCGAATTTGCAGCGCTCGAATTTGCAGCACTCGAATTTGCAACACTCGAATTTGCAACACTCGAATTTACAGCATTAGAACTGCTTGAACCAATAAAATGGGATTTAGGCGTCGCTTGATTTGCAACTTGATTTACAGGTTGATTTACAGGTTGATTTACAACTTTAGTTATAGCAGGCTGATTCACAGCAACTTGGCTTACTAGCTTCCCCGCAAATTCGCCATCCGCAAGCAATCGCGCAACTAAAATCTCCAAATTCATTCGTGGAGAAACAGCATTTGCCATTCCGCTTAGAGAATCGTTAATAGTTTGAGCCATTCGAGCTAAATCTTGCAAAGTAAGTTTGGAAGCCTGGCTTTGAAGCGTTTGCAAATCTTCTGGAGCAATATCATTAAGCAAATCCGAAGCAGCCTTGGTTCCAGCGGATACCATAAGCAGCAAATCGCGAACGCGCCCAAGCAAATCTTCAACAAACTTGCGAGTATCGTACCCGCCAACAACAACTCGTCGAACTACATCGTACGCAGCTGCGCCATTATGCTCAATAATCGCATCAATAGCTTCCGCAATTAACGCGCTAGGAGTAAAACCAAGCAAAGCAACAGCAGAATCTAGCGAAATAGACCCATCTACAGCACCAACCATAAGCTGATCCAGCACGGAAAGAGTATCTCGCATCGAGCCAGCGCCCGCCCTCATAGCTAAGCGAAGAACACCAGGATCCGGTAAAATACCTTCTTTTTTGCAAATATCTTCAAGATACGGTCCCATAACTTCCGGAGGAACAAGGCGGAATGGGTAATGGTGAGTACGCGAACGAATTGTTCCAATTACTTTATCCGGCTCAGTCGTAGCGAAAATAAACATAACATGCTCAGGAGGCTCCTCAACAATTTTAAGCAGTGCGTTAAAACCTTGAGGCGTTACCATATGCGCTTCGTCGAGAATAAATATTTTATAGCGGTCGCGAGCAGGAGCGAAACCAGCACGTTCGCGAAGTTCTCGAGCATCATCAACACCGTTATGGCTTGCCGCATCAATTTCTACAACGTCTATTGAGCCAGAGCCTCCAGTTGCCAAATCCTTACAGCTCTGACATTCTCCGCACGGATGCGAAGTAGGACCTTTTTCACAATTAATGCAACGCGCTAAAATACGCGCCGAACTAGTTTTACCACAACCTCGCGGACCTGAGAATAAATAAGCGTGCGTAATTTTGCCTTGGTCTAACGCTCTAGACAAAGGCACGGTAACCTGATCTTGCCCAATAACACCATCAAACGTGTCTGGACGATACCTACGATACAGTGCAAGTGCCATGTTTTCTAACCTACCGCGACCTAACTATTTCCCCAATGTATTTTATTTTAGATTAGCAGCAAACGCCACCGTCTGTTCCTAATCTCACTATTATTTATCGCAATTTTCTAACCCTGCGCGCGCTGAAGCTTCTAAGCTAGAAGCGAAAGGAATATTAAGCGGAACCGTAACGCTCACACTTACTTCGTCCGCAGTTGATACACAAGATTTCAAAGTAGCTCGGCTTGAAGTAACCGTACGTGTTGCAAACTCACAAGCGTTAGGTTCCATGCGCTGCAATGCTGAAGCACCGGACAATGCGGCTGCCGTAGCAACCGCGTTTGCCTGATGCTTAGCACTTAGCACATGCCCAAAAATTGCGGAAAGAACAAGCATTGCGCAGACTGCGATTACAAGCATAATGCCGAGCACCGTGCCTGAACCGCAGTCCGCACTATTAATTCTATTAATACTATTAATACTATTAATACTATTAATACTATTAATTCGCTTACTTTCGAAAAACATTTTGCAAGCCGCATAACATTTATTCCTTCTCATGCCAAAACCTGACTAACACGACTTTCTATCATCGCAGGCAATATGTGCATAGGATCTGGAATAAGAGGACATTTCACAACAATATTAGCCATATTCCCTCCTCGACTTACTTGTACAGAAGCTCCAGGCCCTGCAACTTTCTGAACAATACTTGCAGCAGCTTTATCGTCGTGATGAGTAACCATATAGTATGCAACTTGAGAAGCAGCATCATGACAATTCATAGTGCACACTACAGCCCTACCAACGCCCAAAAGCACTAAAACAAGCAGTATTGCACAAGGCAAAACTACAGCAAATTCAGCAGTTACAGCACCAAAATCACGCGCATTAAAAGCATTAAAAGCGCGCAAAAAGCGCTTACGCACAATGTTTTTCAGCATAATAAGCTCACTTCATTCACATACAAACGTTACAACTAGCTCATTTTCATAGCTTTTTTCACTAATTCAGTTAACGCTTTGCGAATGTCGTCCGATTTTAATATCGCAACTAGCAGCGCAGCAAAACCGGTTGCGGCAATAATAACCACAGCGTATTCTGCAGTTACTGCGCCATCATCGTTTTGCTTAATACTTCTAAAACACTTATTATTTTTTTGTTTCAATTGTTCTTCTATTACCGCTAGTTTTTCATCAACTTGCATAATCGACACAGAGTATCGAGCTACAAGTTTTTGCATTATCCCAACCATAATCTTGTACCTTTCCCTTCAAAATATCCGAAATTTTCGGATAAAAATATTTTCCCAATTTAATCCGTAATATCCAATAAAAAATCTTCATTGTGGATAAAAGCTAATGAACGCTACTAATAGCTAATAAACAAACATTAATGCATAAACGAAGCAACCGTTGGAAGAATCCCCAAACATATAAAAGACGGCAAAAAACATAATCCAACTGGAAGAAGCAAACGCACAGACAATTTAGACGTTTCCTGCTTGGCAACATTCGCCATAGTTTGTTCATAATGCTTAGAAAGAGCCTCCAACACAGGCACAGGAGAAGACCCGGCGCACCACGATTCACGCAAAGCAGACTTAAGCCAGCTTGCCAATATTGTTGAAGAATCTGTTTCTTCATGCGCAAAGTCCGAAACATTTTTATTACACGCACTTTTTTTAACAAAAGAACCATTCACATACGCAGGAGACCAAGCTTCACGCCAGGTGTCACCAAGCATCAAAGCTTTCGACACGTCACAAAGCCACAATCCATGGCCTCCAGGTAAAACTGAGCCTACTGAAAACAAGGCTCTAGGAATAGCAACACCACTTTTCAAAGCAACAATAATCATGTGCAAGCCTAGTAAAGGATCCAAATCTTTCGAACTGGAATTACGCCATTCATACTTCAATAGTTGCGAGTCAAAAAATAAAGTCCTGCGCTCAACAAATTCGCGCACGCTAAATCGCAAATTGCAAAACTGCCATGCCATTACTAAAAACACCGGCACAATAAGCCAAAGCTGCATTTCGTATTGCATACTTCACCCACCTAAAATTTTGCTAAAATAAAACTTTGCAAAACTAAAGCCTTACTAACGTAAAGCAGTACTAAACCAAATCCTTACTAAACCAAATCCTTGCCAGATTAAAACTTCATCTTCTTGAAACCGCACTTTCTACAACGCGCCGAGAAGTGCTTAGCATAGATTTCACCCACACAAAACCTAAAACGTAAAATATTGCTCCAACTGTTAATAAAATAAACCCATGAGTTGTTGTAAGAAGCATAAAAATAGGATTACCGCCCATCAATTCACCTGCAAAAAGAGCTAAAACAGGTAAAGCAGTAAGCAATTTTATAGTAGCTTCCGGCATTGCGGACACGTCCGCACGCAAATCTTCCGCACGTTTTTTAGCATGATACGAAGCCGCGGTCGCTTCTACACAAGTTGCCATAGTGCATCCCAAAGTATTGCTCAATTCGTACGCAGCCATAAGATTTTCAGAAACAATTCGCATATATTTTTCAACATTTTTGCGCCGCTTTGCAGATATAACGCGATTTTTAGGCAAGCACCTCGCATAAAGCCAATTGTAAATAAGCTTTACATTCACAACGCCTGAAACATTATTTTGCTTAATTTCAGCGTCGTTTTGTATTACACGCTCAAAAGTTGAGCCAGCCCGCAAAGATGCAACTAAACCCGCAAGCGCTTCCTCAATGTCCATATTCGTACCTCAAATCATATTCACACTAATATTTATGCTCAAATCCAATATTTATGCTCAAATCCAAATACCAATCCACACTTACCCCCGAGTTAAACGCGATTCACAAAATCAATTTGCTAAATAGATCGCGAAAATGCGCGCAAATCCTCAGAAAGTTGCCATTGACGAGCAAATTTAGCCCATTCAGGAAAAGATTCCATTCGAATACTGTCGTCTCTTAAACGCTCCAAACGTAGAACAGAAACGCCTTGCAAACCTCCTCCCGGCAAATACTCTAAAACGCCTAATTCTTTAACCATTCGTCTACCGTCAAACTCGCGCTCTACGTGAATAACTACGTCAAAAGCGCCAGCAGCTAAAGAACATAAAGCCGCAGGAGATAATCCAGCTAGCAACCCTAAAGACATAAGTCGCGCAGGAACTTTACCAACTTCGTCCGCGTGCAAAGTAGTCATTCCACCCTTATGCCCCGAAGTAAAAACTCGCAGCAAATCAGCAATTTCTTCACCTCTGCACTCGCCTAAAATAATACGATCTGGGCGCATTCTTAACGTTGCTTTTACCAATTGGGATAAGCCAATCGCACCAACACCTTCAACGTTGGCTTCGCGCACACCTAATGACACATGATTTGCAGTTAATTCACCCAATTCGCGAGTTTCTTCAACAGAAACAATGCGATCTTGCGGATTCGCAGCAGCTAGCAAAGCTTTCATAAGCGTTGTTTTACCGGAGCCTGTGCTACCAGTAATAAGCATATTCGCCTTAAGCTTTACAAGAACGCTTAAAATGTGCGCCAATTCTTTCGACATCATCCCCTTATTACTCAAAGCTAGTAAATCATAACGTTTTAGCGCCGGAAAACGAATTGATAACGCTGCACCTTGCGCAACAATAGGAGCTAAAACAGCGTGAATACGGATTCCTGAATTAGTAGAAGCATCAGCAATCGGGCACGCATCATCTAATCTTTTACCCAACTGAGCGCAAAGCCAAACAGCATACTCTCGAAGCAGAGACGGATTTTTAAGCGGAACTCTAGGAACGCACTCCTGCAAGCCTTTACCAGCATCCACCCAAACACGCCCTTCCTCGCTAACAACAAGATCCGTAACGCGCGAGTCGTTCGCAAATTCTTGCAAAATACCAAAATCGAGATTAATTAAATTATTTACGACCATATTTACCCCTTGAAAACGCAGAATGTTTATACTTGCGACATTTAGCCGATTCTTCTTTCGCACACTGCATAACATCCCCCAAAAGCCAACAATCTAACTTTTGAATAGTTGATTTCATGCCAGAAGGAATATTGCAAATACCGTAGCCCCCTATAATATCCGCGTATAAATGAGCGTCGTAAGGTAGCACGCCAAAAATTGAAGTAGTTAAATATTCTTCAGCTTCATCAATACTTAAAATATAAGATTTTGCGAGCAAACCGCGCGGCGCTATTCCTACCGTAGCGAATTTATTGTTTAGAATTTCAACATTCAGAGTCGAATTAAGCTTTTGCACAAACGCACGAAAACGCGCTAAATCTAGCACAGATAATTCAACGGCCGTCAATGTTGCAGAATTAGCAAGCTGCGGAATGTTACTATAAGCCTTAAACGCTGAGTCGCCGGCACCAATATCTACGATAACAACATCGCAAGCATCAGCCAAACCACGAATTGCAGCCTCAACCACCCATGGATCAGGCTGTTTACCACGCCACGGCGAAAATGCTAAAACATCAACATTATCCCAATGCACTAATTCGTTACAAAGCACGTACCCATCGCAACGGCCAAGAGGCGCATCAACTTCCTGCAAGCGACGACCTTCATCGGACTCTAAACCAAGAAGAACATCCAAACCACCGTGAGTTAAATCAGCATCAACAAGAGCCACATGCTGACCTTTTTCGCTTATTCGATACGCAAGAAGAGATAATAATGTACTTAGCCCAACACCATCAGTAGCAGACGTACCAACTAATATATTTGGCGGCAGAGGCTCGAATAATTTGCTATCAACCTGCGAGCGCTCGCAAAAAGATTTTGTAGATTCTTGAATTGCAATATCGTTAGATTGAGACGGCAAAGACGCAACAATTGTACAATCATCCAAATCAACATTCGAATACGATCTCGATTGCGGAGGATAAACATATCTCTGCGAATAATTCAAATCAGCAGAATATTCACCCACACTATTCCCTGAAAGCGCGCTTGAAGAAGGCGTTGAAGTTACGTTTGCATTTGCGGGCACATTTGTTCCTGTACGCGCATTTGCTCCTGTACGCACATTTGTTTTTGCAGACACATTCGCGTTTGCAGCAATATTTGCATTTGTAGTAGTAATTAAATTGATACCCATGCGCCTATTGAAGCGCATTAAGCAATAAGTTGGCAACACTTAAACGCAATTGTGGATAAAAGCTTAAAAACGTTGAAAATAAGCCAAAAACTTATACACAAACTCGACTACATACAGAATTTAGAAAATGCGCAAATTATTTTTTATTCTGAAAAGAATCTAATACAAGATCCCCATGAGTTTGCATATAACGTTCAAGCAACTCGCCATAAATTGGCTTAGTTTTCAAAACATCCGAAACTAGCAGCGCAATAAATGCGGACGCAGCAACCGGCAAAGTATGAATCATTGTTCCAGACATTTCCACAGTCAACAAAATTGAAGTCAACGGAGCTTTTACCGACGCAGACAACGTACCAGCCATCACGCATACAGCAAACACGGGAACAAACTTCGAATCAACAGCAAATGCAGAAAAACCAGTAATACTTCTTGCAGCAACACCGCCGGCAAGAGCACCAACCGCAAGAATCGGCATAAAAATACCGCCTGGAGCGCCGCAGCCAAAGCTTGTAGACGTAAAAAGCATCTTCGCAACAAACAACAAGCACAACACCGCTATACTCGTTTTACCATATTCCGAAAGGCGCACAAGATTAGAACCTCCGCCAAGAACTTCCGGAAGGAACAATCCAACAGGTATTGCAATTAAGCAAGCAACAATAACAGGCATCCACTTAGGCAAATAGCCGTACAAAGTTTGCAAACCAAGAAGCGAACGGTTCATTAAAGAACCTACAAAACCGGCAAAAATGCCAAGAGGAATCAGCCAAAAATGCAAAGTCATAGGCAAATCCGGAATCTGCCCAAAATCAAGCACAGGACGCAATCCAAAACAAGTTTGAGAAACAAAATCAGCAAAAAGAGAAGCAACAGCAGCGCCCATCAAAACCGTAGACGATATTCCATGCTGAACCTCTTCCAAAGCGAACATAACACCAGAAAGTGGCGCAGAAAATGCTGCAGAAAGACCAGCCGCAGCCCCAGCGGTCACAACATAATGCTCTTGAATATCGTCGCGTTTACCTTTACGGAATATTCTTGACAACATTTGCGCTCCGCAAGCACCAATCTGAATCGACGGACCCTCACGCCCAAGAGACAATCCAAACAAAGAGCCAAGCAAACCAGCAACGAATCGAACCGGCAAAATAGTATGCCAACGCATATTCAATCCGCGATTAACATAGCCAACAACTTGCGGAATACCACTTCCAGAAGCCATGCTTTCTTTAATACTCATCCAACCGATAACAAGCCCAAAAATAACGGCAGCAACCAGGCACGCTACAATCCACCACGCATTGTGCCAAACCTGCAAATACACCCAACGCGCAAAATCCGTACCACATTCAATGCCAAGCCTGTAGAGAGCAACAAGAGAACCAGAAACCACGCCAACAAATACGCCTGCTAATATTACTTTCCAACGAAGCTGCAGAAAAGTTTCACCAATCCTAGAAAATCGTTCTTTAACAAAGCTCATTACATTCTTCAGGTTCACTACCACTCGATTCTGCGCAAATTATTTATATGCAAATTATTTAGATATAAATTATTTATATATAAAATGGTTAAATTTTGCCTAAGATTCTCAACAATACTAAAGCAGAGGCAATAACAAAATTTGTGAACTAACGTAGCCAACCGAAGCGGCCAAGAAAGGCGCAACCAATTCAGCAACGAGCAGAAAAACACCATCTTTCATGCGCTTATTTTGAATAAGATGCACGCCTTCAAAAATAGCAGTAGAAAAAGTCGAAAATCCACCCAAGAATCCCAAAACCATAGCGAAAACAAAAGGCACGCCGAACATAATTCCAACAGCAACAAAAATATTCGACACAACTCCTAAAGCAAACGAAGCAACGCAATTAATAAACAATGTTGCAACAGGAACATCACTTTCGTGAGACTCAGATATTTTTTTAGTCATGAAGCATCTTAAAACAGCACCTAAACCGCCAAAAAAGCAAGGCAAAACAAATATCATCAAAGAGTATAAATAAGACATCACTTCACATCCTTACCGTCAAGATTAGCAGAAGATTTCACGCTTCTTCTTTTAATACGACGCGCGATTGCGCCTCCAAGCCAGCTGCCAACGAAAGTTATTAGAATGGCTAATATTAACGAAACCACCATTCCCAAAACAGCAAGCATTGCGCGCGGAGTAACAAAAGATACAGCACCTTCGAACGCGAAAGTAGACATAGTTGACAATCCGCCGCAAAAACCAGTTCCTAAAGCGTATTTATAAAAAGTTTGCTTCGCTTTAGGCAACGCATTAACAGACACTGCAGTAACGAAAGCGAAAATAAAGCAAGCAATCATATTCGACAAAAACGTGCCCAAAGTAAGCTGGCCGAATATAAGCGAATGCCCATCGCTAGGGTAAATTATGCGTGATGCGGAAGAAATAATTGAGCGAACAAACGCTCCACAAGTGCCGCCAATAAAAACTAGATAATACAATTTTTTATTAGCGTTATTAGCATTATTTATTTTTTTCATCCTCACTCCTCCTAGTTTTATCGCAACTACTATTGTTATAAACCAAAACGACACTCTCAGTTGAGAAGTGCCGTTTTGTTAAATTAAGCATTAGCAGAATAAAATTTAGTCAATCAACGAGTGAACACTAATAATGTGATCGCGCTGAGGACCAGTGCCAATAGCAGAAATACGGCAATTCGAAAGCTCCTCTAAACGCTTGACGTAGCTTTGCGTATTTTGAGGCAAATCTTCGAACTTGTGAATTTGAGAAATATCCTCACTCCAGCCCGGAAGCATCTCGTATACCGGCTTTGCAGAAGCAAATAGCGCCTGATCTACCGGCATCTCTTCTACTCGCTTAACAGTGCCATCAGTCAAAGTCACGTCATACGCAACGCAAACTGGAACTTCCTTCA
This sequence comes from uncultured Gardnerella sp., assembly GCA_947254595.1. Taxonomy (GTDB): domain Bacteria; phylum Actinomycetota; class Actinomycetes; order Actinomycetales; family Bifidobacteriaceae; genus Bifidobacterium. Next base: position 15,038 of record CAMYED010000005.1, read on the forward strand.
AGCCAGTCAAAACATCGAGCTTAGTGAGAACAATATCCGTCAAACCATTTACTCGCGTAGCATAACGGCTTACTACAGAATCAAACCATCCGCAGCGACGAGGACGACCCGTTGTAACACCGTACTCGTGACCCTGCTCGCGCAACCAATCACCTTGCTCATCCAAAAGCTCAGTTGGGAATGGGCCTTCGCCAACGCGCGTAATATACGCTTTCGCAACGCCAACAACGCGAGTAATACGCGTAGGACCAACGCCAGTACCAGTGCAAGCACCGCCAGCAGTAGGATTTGAAGAAGTTACGAACGGATAAGTGCCGTGATCAACATCAAGCATTGTAGCTTGTCCGCCTTCAAACAACACCGTTTTACCGTCATCCATAGCCTTATTCAATACAAAAGAAGTATCTGCAACATAAGGCTTTAGGCGCTTACCAAGCTCCACAAGTTGAGCAGTTACAGCATCAATATCAATAGGATGCTGATTATAAAGCTTTACAAGCATTTGGTTCTTCTGATGCAAGCTTGCTTCAACTTTGTCACGCAAATGTTCAGCATTAAACAAGTCGTGTACGCGAATACCAACACGATTGATTTTATCCGCATAAGTAGGGCCAATACCGCGGCCTGTTGTACCAATCTTATGCTTGCCAAGAAAACGCTCAGTAACCTTATCAATAACACGATGATACGGAGTAATAATATGTGCAGCTTCACTTACAAGCAAACGCGAGCAATCCACACCGCGAGACTCCAAAGCGTCAATTTCTTCAAAAAGAACTTCAGGGTCAATAACAACACCATTGCCAATTACAGGAGTTACATTAGGGCTAATAATACCGCTTGGCAGCAAGTGCAGAGCGTATGATTTATCTCCAACAACAACAGTATGACCAGCATTGTTGCCACCGTTAAAACGAGCAACAATATCCACTTTTGAACCAATTAAATCTGTTGCTTTGCCTTTACCTTCGTCACCCCATTGAGCACCGATAAGCACGATTCCAGGCATGGTGTACCTCCATTTTTTGGGCTAACACTGCCCAAATAAGCACAATTCCTACCTGTCCAGACTAGCGCTACGCCCCTACCGATTAAGCAAATCAGAAGCTAATTAAATGCTAAAACTTATTATTTCAATGCTTTACCGGCAGAGCCTAACTGTACGCAAGCCTCAACAACGCGCTGTGCCATAGCCTTTTCTGCCTCACGACCCCAAGAGCGAGGATCGTACAGCTTCTTTTCGCCAACTTCGCCATCTATTTTCAGCACAGCATCATAATTACTAAACATGTGTCCTGCAATAGCACGCGTAAAAGCATACTGCGTATCTGTATCAATATTCATTTTGATTACGCCATAACGCACAGCTTCAGCAATTTCTTCAGGAGTAGACCCAGAGCCTCCGTGGAACACAAGCAAGAAAGGCTTTTTAGAAGCACCAAAAGTGCGAGTATCACAATTATTTTGATAACGGCAATACACAGTTTGCTGAATTTCTTGCAGTAATTGCGGACGCAACTTAACTACACCCGGCTTATATGAACCATGAACATTGCCAAAAGTAAACGCTGCCATATAACGGCCACGCTCACCCAAACCAAGCTTTTCAACAACGCGCAACGCATCTTCAGGAGTGGAATACAATCGCGCATCAATATCGGCACGATGACCATCTTCTTCTCCGCCAACCGCACCAATTTCAATCTCAAGAATTGTGCGCGCTTTTTGCGAAGCGTCAAGCAATTCTTCAGCTACGTCCAAATTGTGACTTAGAGGAACCGTTGAACCATCCCACATATGAGATTGGAAAAGCGGCTCATGGCCATGCTTAACCTGATCCGCCTCTTTAGCTAGCAGCGGGCGAATCCAATCATCTAAATACTGCTCCGCGCAATGATCAGTATGCAAAGCAATCGTAATATTAGGGTATTGCGCTGCAACCTCGTGCGCAAAAGCTGCAAAAGCAAGAGAGCCTACAACGCGATTATTTACAGACTGCCCAGAAAAATAAGCCGAACCGCCTACAGAAACTTGAATAATGCCGTCAGATTCAGCTTCAGCAAAACCTTGAAGCGCAGCATTCAGCGTTTGGGTGCTCGTAACATTGATAGCAGGGTACGCATAGCCACCTCTACTTGCCGCATCAAGCATACGCGCATAACGTTCAACAGTTGCAATAGTCATACTTATATTATCTGCCTTTACAATTCACATTGCTACACAAATACACAAAAGTGTTACATATATTACATATATGCGCTTATAAAATGCATAAATATATGAATATACAGGTATGCGAATATACGAACATACGGCACGAGCGCGATTTACTAGCTTAAGTTACAATAAATTTAATTTAAGTCGCAATTAGCTAAGTTTTACTTAAGATTGCATCTGCTGATGCCGCTTTTTAGCTTCCGTAACAACAAATTCGTGATATTGCAACGCAATTGACGAATCCAACCCTGCTAAATCCGCAAGATCTAATAAACGCTTTACCTGATCTTTTTCACGCTTAGAATCTGCAGGCGCAAAACCAGCTTCCGCTTTAAGCTCCCCAATTCGATGCGTATTCTTAAAACGCTCAGCCAAAAGAGCAATAACAGCGCCATCAATATTATCAATTGATCTACGCAGCTCAAAAATTTTATTAGCAGCATCTTCTAAACGCGAATCAAACGAAGAATCGCTTTCATCAATCGTAGTTTCAGTAAAATCACACATACTATGAATCAGTCAAAGTAGGTTTGCAAAACCATAGTAGTTTCCGTGCTAACTGGCACAATGCGATGAATCGTATTAATAAGTTCTTCCAACTTACTTGGCGTAGCAACACGCACTACAAGCATAAAACTTGGGCTGCCAGTAATTGAGTAGCAAGCCTCAATACCAGCAATATCGCGCAACTTTGTAGGAATTATTGCTTCCTGACCAAAATCGAGCGGAGTAACAGACACAAAAGCACTAACTGGCAAACCGCGGCGCTCATAATCAATCAACGCTCGATAGCCGGTAATAACACCCTTACGTTCCAGCTTTTGCACACGAGATTGAACAGCAGAAACAGACAAGCCAGAAGCTTTCGCCAAACGCGTTAAAGTTGCACGACCATCATGCTCAAGAATGTCTACGATAACTCCATCAGTAGAATCCATCGCCATACTATCTTCAGGTTTATGAGGACTCGCCGTCATACGGACTCCATTCTCCCATCGACGCTGATTGAGAATTTGCAATCGATCTATACTAGCGCCGCCTTGCAGTCATTATTATGTTACCGTATTTTTTACAGAAAAAGAACAAAATTATATAAAAAAATAAAGGTTTTACTAAAAAACATTATAGAATATTGCGCAATAGCAAGAATTAGCGTATAAACGAGACCTATAGCCATCTTCAAAAATGCAAGATCAACAGTTTCAATCAAACAATCAAACTTAAAACCAAATAAAACCACCCAAACCGATTGCAGAGGAGAATAATATGTTAAACGTAGCAAAACACGCAATCGCAATACCTCGTTCAGGCATACGCGACGTATTCGACCGCGTAGAACAAATACCAGATGCCATCTCTCTGTGCCTAGGAGAACCGGGCGAAACAGCATCACCACACATCGTTGAAGCAGCATGCGCTTCGTTAAAAGCAGGAAAAACAAAATACACCGACGTTTTAGGAATTCCAGAATTCCGCAATGCGGCAGCCGCATACACTAAACGCGTAAAAGGCTTAAATTACAACGCAGATACGGAGATTCAAGCAATTGACGGCGCTACAATCGGCTTATACTTGGCTATTAAAGCCGTAGTAGACCCTGGAGATGAAGTGATTATTCCATCACCATACTTCACTTCTTACGATGCCGAAGTGCTAATGTGCGACGCAGTTCCCGTAACAGTCGCACTAAAACCAGAACACGGAATGCACGTCAATGCAGAAGATATACGCAAAGCAATCACACCACGCACACGCGCAATCATAATCAACTCACCATGCAACCCAACCGGCGCAGTAACTACAGCTGAAGAACTTGCAGAAGTTGCAAAATTGTGTCAAGAATTTAATTTATGGGTAATTTCCGACGAAGTATACCATCCATTTGTATTCGCAAGCGATCCAGAATCAGAGCCAGAAGGAAACGCAGTAGCACCTTCTATTGCAGCAGCTCCAGGAATGAAAGATAAAACTATCGTCGTAGAAAGTTTGTCAAAAACATACGCGATGACAGGATGGCGAATCGGCTACATACTCGCACCAAGCCAAGTTATTGAACAAACTAGTAAAATCGCAGAAATGATGCATTCATCCGTAAATTCTACGGCGCAATACGGAGGAGTAGCTGCACTTACCGGACCACAAGATCACGTTCGAAACATGCGCGAAGAATACCGCGAAAAACGAAAGTTAGTCATAGAAGCTTTAGACAATTGCGAGGCAGTACATCTTATTGAGCCTCAGGGAGCATTCTACGTTTTCGTAGACGTTAGGCCAACAGGTTTAACGTCGGAAGAATTTAGCAAAAAGCTATTAGAAGAAGAAAAAGTCGCAGTTGTTCCAGGAGAAGCATTTGGTAAAGAAGGAAGCGGATTCGTGCGACTTTCATACGCTGGAAAAACAGAAGAACTTAAAGAAGCAGTAGCGCGCATGAGAAAATTTGCGCTCGCCCAGCAAGCTGCTAATAATGCGTAAAACAATCCAGCTCAATAAACAAAAGCGCACAATCCCAGAGTAGATTCTTAAGATTGTGCGCAAACTCACTTATTTGCACTAATTTTTCACCTAGCTTGCGTTAATTTTTCAGCCGAAAAACTAACAAAGTAACGGTTAATTCACATTTTCCGTTACTTTGTTAGCTCGCCGACTGAAAAAGCAATACTCACATCACTTACGCAGCAATTGGTGCAGAAGTGTTTGAAGAACCATTAGACTGCTGAATAATAGCAGCTAAGAAATCGCGATTAGAAGCAGTCTTCTTAAGTCGCGGAATCAAAGTCTGATAAGCCTGTTCTGCTTCCAAGCCGCCAAATAGTCGGCGCAAACGGTAAATAACAGGCAAATCTGCAGCAGGAGTAATCAATTCTTCACGACGAGTGCCAGAAGCGTTAATATCAACCGCCGGGAACAGTCGCTTATCTGCCAAATCACGGCTCAAACGCAACTCCATATTGCCAGTGCCCTTGAACTCCTCGAAAATAACCTCATCCATCTTAGAGCCAGTTTCAACAAGAGCAGAAGATATAATCGTCAAAGAACCGCCATCTTCAATATTTCGAGCAGCACCAAAGAACTTCTTTGGCGGATACAATGCCTGAGCATCCACACCGCCGGAAAGAATACGTCCAGAAGCAGGAGCTGCAATGTTGTAAGCGCGAGCCAAACGAGTCATAGAATCAAGCAACACTACAACATCTTGGCCAAGTTCCACCAAACGCTTAGCGCGCTCAATAGCAAGCTCGGCAACCGTAGTATGGTCGGAAGCAGGACGGTCAAAAGTGGAGGAAATAACTTCGCCCTGAACCGTACGTTCCATGTCGGTAACTTCTTCCGGACGTTCGTCAACAAGAACAACCATAAGATGCACTTCAGGATTATTCGTGGTAATTGCGTTTGCAATATTCTGAAGTGTAATAGTTTTACCAGCCTTCGGAGGGGACACAATCAAGCCACGCTGACCCTTACCAATTGGAGCAACCAAGTCAATAACGCGTCCAAGCATACGATTAGCAGTAGTTTCCTGCTTTAAGCGCTCGTTAGGATACAGCGGCGTAAGCTTAGCAAATTGCGGACGATTCTGAGCTTCTTCAACGCTCATTCCATTAATGCTATTAACAGTTTGCAATGGAACAAACTTTTGACGCTGGCTTCGACGATCATTATCGCGAGGAGCGCGAATAGAGCCCTGTACAGCATCGCCCTTACGCAAACCATACTTCTTAATTTGACTCATCGACACATACACGTCGTTTGGACCTGGCAAGTAGCCAGAAGTGCGCACAAACGCGTAAGATTCCAAAACGTCAACAATGCCGGCAACAGGAACCAACTCTTCCTGAGGCTCCTCACGACGCTGCTCACGCGGCTCTCTTAAATCGCGCTCGTCACGGCTTTCACGGACGTCGCGAGTATCGCGGGTGTCGCGATCGCTGCGATCGCTGCGATCACTGCGCAAATTGCGCTCAGCACGCTCCTGCCGATCACTTCGCTCAGAGCGACGCTCGTCACGATTTTCACGCTCATCACGCTCATCGCGATCTGCATAATCTGAACGATTTTCGTCATAATCGCGCACGCGACCACGCATACGACGCTGGAAACGATCGTTACGATTGTTCTGATCTTCGCGATCAAAATCGCGAGAAATACCACGCTGACGTCGAGAATCTGAATCAGAACGCTGATCTTCAACAGGCAAAGTCGCCAAAATCTGATCTAAATCACGCGAATCAACGCCTTCCTGACGATGATCGCGATTATTTTCGCGCTCATCGGAAGAACGACGACGTTGGAATGAACCATTCCTGCCGCCTTCACGGCGATAATTCTTAGCTCCAAATTCAAAATCGTCACGAGAACGACGATCAGAAGTAGCATTAGGAACCAAACTTTCCAATGCTGCTAAGTCTTTATCGGCATCCGAAGACGAAACACCATCATTAGCTGCATTCATATCAGCATTTTTATTAGCACTCATAGTATTACTAGGAATGCGAACACTTACACCAGCAGGCGCTTCTCCCCCATTTCGTGCTGCTGTCAGCGTAGCTAACAATTCAGGCTTACGCATGGTTGAAGTGCCACGCAAGCCCATTTGCTTCGCAAGATCCTTCAATTCTGAAAGCTTCATTTCTTCAAGATTCTGGCCTGTTGCCACAATTTTACCTTTCCTTAGCTCACGCGGAATATACCACCGGTAGGCTTTTACATGGAAGATTACGGAAAATCCGTCACGAACCTGTTGTTAAACATAACAATTGGATAACAACAAACAGTATGTATGCTACTACAGCTCTACGACGCACACAACGCGACGCGCCATAACATTCAGTTATTTTATTACAATATCCGATAAAATTTTAAGCTCAATAATCGTATAGCTTATATTCCAACTTAATTGCACCATCATTCAATTAACTTCAGTCCGGCATTACCTTTACACGCACGTATAGTAACTAACGCTTTTTGACGCAACTACGTTATTTTCGTTACGCGCGCGTACAGTTACTGCCGATTTTCCGCTAGATTTCAACATTTTCGTTACGCGCTTGTACAACAACTAACACTTTTCGAGTCAATTCCAACATTTTCTTTACATTCAAGTAAAGACGATATCGCACGAATATCCTCGCGAATGAATGATAGCAAGTATTGAGAAGTAAAATGAACTATAAATAAACAGGTTATAGCAACTTTGACTATAGCAAAATAAAAAGCGCCAATAAAATGAACTTGCGTTCACCATTATCAGCGCTTCTTATATGCTTAAAAACTAAAGTAGTTTACTACTTCTTTTCGTGATAAGACTTTTCGGTATTTACAGACCAAACGTTAGCCTTCGAAGTCGCACCGGTACGAATATCCTCTACAGCTTCAATTGCAGTCGCCATCGAATGATCCTGATTATTGTAGCGATGCTGACCATTTCGACCAACGCAATACAAATTGCCAAAACCATCCAAATACTCAATCAACTCAGGCATTTGCGCGTAAGTATCGAAGTATGCTGGATAAGCCTTTGGGACACGTTCGCGATGCGAATCAAGCACATCATCTTCGCCGTTAATAACCTGCATGCGGGTCAATTCATCGATGGCCATCTTACGAGCTTCATCATCGCTCATATTCCAGAAGTCATCGCCTTCTTCGCAGAAGTATTCGAGGCCAATCCAAACAGTGTTATCAACATCTTTAACAAGGTACGGACTCCAGTTATTGAAGATTTGCAAACGTCCAACCTTGTAACCAGGGTCCTGCACGTAAATCCAGCAATCTGGAACAATTGGAGGATTACCAAGAGTTGGAATAGTTGTTGTATTGCGCAAACGCATACGCTTAACCAACAAACCAACCGTCACAAAGTCGCGGTACGGCAAGCCATTTGCAACTCGCTGCATCTCAGCAGGAACTTCAGCTTTTGCATCGCCTTGAGCACCCTGCTCAATAGCCGCAACTAAATCTTTAATCGGCATAGAAGACACAAACTGGTCAGCATGCAATTCAGAACGTTCACCGTCAGCATTTTCAACAACAACGCTCGAAATCTTGCCACCATCTTGCTTAATTGCAACAACTTTTGCATCGGTTAAAACGGTTGCGCCATTTTCGCGGCAGCGACGCTCAACAGTTTCCCACAACTGGCCAGGACCAAGCTTTGGATACCAGAATTCCTCAATTAATGAGGTTTCTACTTCCTTCTTCTTGCCATTTTTCTTCGGCATAAGCTTAGAAAATGCGTTCTTAAGAACCTCTACAATGCTTAAGCCCTTAACGCGCTGAGCACCCCAATCTGCAGAAATCTGGCTCGGATGCCTACCCCAAAGCTTCTCAGTATAACCCTCGAAGAACATGGAATAAAGCTTCTTACCAAAACGATTAATGTAGAAGTTTTCAAGATTAGTTTCTGGAAGCTTATGAATCATCGACCAAAGGTAGCTAAAACCAACCTTCATGGTCAAAATGAAGCCCATAGAGCGCAAAGTTGCAGCAGAAAGCGAAATTGGGTAATCGAAGAAATGATGATTCCAGAATATACGCGAAACACGGTGACGCTTCAGCATAACTTCATCTTCAACTTCAGGATCTGGGCCACCGGCTTCCAAGTCATGGTGACGACCAAGCTTCTTATCATCGTACGAAGGAGCGCCCTGTAACGGCAGCATATCACGCCACCACTGCATAATTCGATCATCCTTCGAGAAGAAACGGTGACCGCCAATATCCATACGATTACCGTTGTACCTCACAGTACGCGAAATACCGCCAAATTCACGCGTGGATTCGAGTACTGTTACGTCATAGCGCTTAGAGCCGCCATCCTTAACGAGTTCCCAGGCTGCCGTCAACCCTGCCGGACCACCGCCAATAATTACCACAGATTCCTTTGGGGATTGTGTATTCGTCACTTGTCCTCCATATTTTAATACATCAATTTTTACAAAAGCACTTTTAAGCGTTAAGTAAAATTTCTATATATCTTTATTGAGCATACGCGCATCACGCGATAGATTCAGGAATGTCAATATCAGTTTTCTGCACTTCTTCAACATTAACATCCTTAAAAGTTACTATGCGAACGTTCTTAACGAAGCGCGAAGGACGATACACATCCCACACCCACGCGTCAGTAAGTTGCACGTCAAAATATACATCCTGACCAGCAGAACGAACATTAAAATCAACCTTATTAGCCAAATAAAATCTACGTTCTGTTTCTACAACATACGTAAAAAGCTTAATAACGTCACGATATTCCCTATACAACGCAAGTTCAGCATCAGTTTCATAATTGTCGAGATCTTCGGCGCTCATTGCTTCCCTTCCGTATTAGAATTACGTTTGCGGCCGCGGCCAATAATACGCCACCAAGCTCGTTTTGAAGAGCTTCCTTCAGAAGTATTCGCATTATAAGGCCACGCTTCATCAAGATTATCATTACGTACCGGTATAGCTACAGAATGTTCATGAGCACTAAGAGCTTCAGCAACACCAGGATTTTCCTCAATCACATGTAGTCCAAACGCATCAAGAGAACGAATAGCATCATACTCATCGGCAATCGTATCCATAACAACGAAATCCTGATACTTTTGATGCTGAGCATCCCACAAAGCGTCACGCGCAGTACCAGTTTGCGCAAAACCAAGAGATTGATACACAGAAAGCGAACGAGTATTAGTAGAAGGAACACCAACCCAAATACGATGCAAACCAAGACCCGCCGGCTCAGACGCAAAACCGTACGTCATAACTCGAGGCATAGCATCTCGCGAATATCCGCGGCCGCGATAATCTTTGCCAAGCACAACCTGGATGCGCGCTGAACGAGACCATCCGTCAATATCAATAAGAAAAATCATGCCAATAATGGCACCCGAGGTATTCTTAACATCGTCTAAAACGTCCGGAACAATAGCCCACGCAATAGTAGGACGAGATTGAGCATCCCCCGCAAAACGACACAAGTCAGCAGCTTTTTCAACAGAAAAACCGCCGTTAGACCACTGAACTGAACGCTCAACCCACGCATGAACCATTGACCGTTCAGCCTGCAAATCTTTACCAGTAATAACCGCCGCATTATCAAATGCACACAAATCGTCCATGCTCTGCAGGTCCGCGCATGTTGCAGGGCGCAAATGTGCCATCTCGCCGCGAATTGGAGGAATTGCTATAGACTTTGGTAATTCGCGAGAGTTGTTTACACCATCATTGGTTTGTTGCATACTCACCTACCTGTATCAGCCATTGAGAATTAAGCCCATTCGAATAATTATGATAATCCACAAATTAAAAAAGCGCTCAAAAGTTTCGCTCAATAGTAAGTTTTGCGCACCTGCAGCACACAAGCTAAGTTGAATGCAGCAAGTGCGCAGCACCTACATTTAGCGTATTCACAACGCATTTGCTTTAATTTTTAATTTTTACTATTTAATTTTCAGCCTTTGATTTTTGCCATAACGATCTTAGTAACAGCCTTAGCGTCTGCCTGACCTTTAGTTGCACGCATAACAGCACCAATAATCGCGCCCATCGGCTTCATATTGCCTGCCTTAAGCTTTTCAGCAACTTCAGGATCGGCTGCAAGAGCAGCGTCAACAGCGGCTTCCAAAGCGCCGTCATCGTTCATAACCTTGAATCCGTGCTTCTTAACAACTTCATCAGGCTTACCCTCACCAGCCAAAACGCAAGCAACAGTTTGCTTAGCGAGCTTATCGTTAAGATTGCCGTCTGCAATTAGCTTTTCAACTTCAGCCACATCTTGCGGAGTAATAGGCAATTCTTCCAAAGTCACGCCACGAGTGTTTGCTTCGCGAGCAAGCTCACCAAGCCACCACTTCTTAGCGCCTGCTGCAGTTGCACCAGCCTTAACGGTTTCTTCAACCAAATCAAGAGCATCTGCGTTCAAAATATCGCGCATTTCAAGATCACTAATACCCCATTCGCTTTGCAAACGGTTACGGCGCTCGCGAGGCATTTCCGGCATTTCTGCCTTCATGCGCTCAATATGCTCTTTAGTGATGTGAAGCATAACCAAATCAGGATCTGGGAAGTAGCGATAATCGTCAGCATCCGACTTCACGCGACCGCCAGCAGTAGTCTGAGTTGCCTCATCCCAGTGACGAGTTTCCTGCAAAATCTCGCCGCCTTCGCTCAAAATAGCAGCCTGACGACGAATCTCATATTGCAGCGTCTTTTCGATTCCGCGGAATGTGTTCACATTCTTAGTTTCAGAGCGCGTACCAAATGGATCGGTTGGCTTTCTGCGAAGCGAAACGTTCACGTCAGCACGCATATTGCCCTGCTCCATACGAGCGTGGGAGATGTTGAGAGCGCGAACAATATCGCGAATAGCACGCATATAAGCACCAGCAATTTCTGGAGCGCGGCTACCTGCACCTTCGATTGGCTTAGTTACAATCTCAATTAAAGGCACACCTGCGCGATTGTAATCAACCAAAGAATGATTTGCGCCTTCAATACGACCGTCAGCACCACCAACGTGAGTATTCTTACCAGCGTCATCCTCAATGTGAGCACGCTCAATCGGCACGCGGAACACTGTGCCATCTTCAAGCTCAACATCCAAGTAGCCGTTGCCGTTAGTAGGCTTATCGTACTGGGAAATCTGGTAGTCACGAGGCATATCTGGGTAGAAGTAGTTTTTACGAGCGAACTGGCTCCACTCAGCGATTTCGCAATGTAACGCCAAACCGAGCTTAATTGCGTAATCAACTGCAGTCTTGTTTACAACTGGCAAAGAGCCTGGCAAACCAAGGCTTACAGGAGTTAGCTGAGTATTTGGCTCGCCACCAAAAGATACTTCTGCTGGGCAGAACAGCTTCGTACGAGTGCAAAGCTCAACGTGAGTTTCCAAACCGAATACTGGATCAAACTGCTCCACAGCATCGGCATATTTCATAAGTTTTTCAGCCATGAGAATCCTTCTTACTTAAGCTTTACTTCACTTTACTTAGCCAATGAATCGAGCCAGCCAGCTTTAAGCGACTTCCAGATTGGGCCGCCCCACTGCTCTTCGAGCGCTGCTTCCAACGCTGCTGCAGGCTTGTACATCTTTTCATCATGGCATTGCGGAGCAATAATCTGAATACCAACAGGCAAACCATCATCACTTAAGCCAGCTGGGAGGCTCAAAGCTGGAACGCCAGCCATGTTTGCAGGAATCGTAGCAATATCGTTCATGTACATAGCAAGTGGATCGTCCATCTTTTCACCAAACTTAAACGCCGTTGTAGGGCTTGTTGGGGAAACGAGAACATCTACCTTCTTAAACGCTTCTTCGAAATCGCGAATAATAAGCGTACGAACCTTTTGAGCAGAACCGTACCAAGCATCGTAATAACCTGCAGAAAGTGCGTAAGTACCGAGAATAATACGACGCTTTACTTCATCGCCGAATCCAGCTTCACGAGTTGCAGCCATCATGTTCGCAGCCGTCTGAGGCTTATCAGCAGGTGGCATTACGCGCAAACCGTAGCGCATACCATCGTAACGAGCCAAGTTGGAGCTAACTTCTGAAGGCATAATAATGTAGTATGCAGCCAAAGAGTAAGGGAAGTGAGGGCAGGAAACTTCCGTTACCTCTGCACCCATATCCTTAAGCAACTGCACAGCTTCATTAAAGCGCGCTTCAACGCCTGGCTGGAATCCGTCGCCACTAAGCTCCTTAACTAAACCAACCTTCAAGCCCTTCAAATCACGGCGAGCACCCTCACGAGCAGCCTGAGCCATTGGAGGAACAGGAGCTGGAATAGAAGTAGAATCGCGCCTATCATTACCGCCGATAATCTCCTGCAAAAGTGCGGAGTCAAGAACGGTACGAGAAACAGGACCAATCTGATCCAAAGAGCTTGCCATAGCGATTGCGCCAAAGCGGCTAACACCACCGTAAGTCGGCTTTGCACCAACCGTACCAGTTAAAGCACCTGGTTGACGAATAGAGCCACCAGTATCCGTACCCAAAGCAATAGGAGCTTCGAATGCAGCAACAGCAGCCGCAGAACCGCCGCCAGAGCCGCCTGGAACGCGCTCAGTATCCCAAGGATTGCAAGTGGTTTGGTAAGCAGAATGCTCAGTTGAAGAGCCTTGAGCGAACTCATCCAAATTAGTCTTGCCAAGAATTGGCATGCCAGCTGCCTTGAGCTTTTCAATAACAGTAGCGTCGTAAGGCGGCACCCATCCTTCAAGAATCTTGGAAGCTGCGGTAGTAGGAATGCCCTTAGTAACAATCATGTCCTTGATTGCAATTGGCACACCAGCAAGCTCAGGCAATCCTTCTGTTTCACCCTTGGCATTCTTGGCATCGAAAGCATCTGCTTGCTCGAGAGCAATATCTGAAGAAACATGCAAGAACGCCTTGATTTCTGGTTCAGCTGATTCAATTACTGCCAAGTGAGCTTCAACAAGCTCGCGGCTGGAAACTTCTTTAGCTTTTACAGCTTTTGCCATTTCGGCAGCAGAGAGCTTTACTAAATCTTGAGTATTAGTCATGTTTTATTCCTCCCCCAAAATGCGAGGCGCTACAAACATGCCAGACTCACTCTTAGGAGCGCCAGAAAGCGCTTCTTCTTGAGTCAATGGCGTAGCAGGCACATCAGGGCGCAAATAAGCTTCCAGAGGTACTGGATTTGCAGTAGGCGGCACATCTTCGCCAGCAACTTCCTGCACTTTATTAATAGATTCTGCAATGACGTTTAATTCGCCTTGCAAGCGACTGATTTCTTCGTCGCTTAAAGCAATCTGGGACAAAACGCCCAAATGCTCAATTTCTTCGCGTGTGAATGTAGGCATAACCTCAACTATATGTGTGATGCGTGACCTTCGCGTAATAAAAAAAATCAATGTGGATAAAAGATTTGCGACAAATATATCTGCAGTATTTTATGCTTTAGCACGTAAAATTTTTTTGATTATCACACAAGAAGTGGTTACAAAATACATTATGTGCATATTTTTACAAAATTATCACGTATAAAAGTGAGAAATTACGGCCACAATTATACCGCAACACGCCGTAAACCCAAAAACGACGTAACTAAATAATGTTGGTATTCCAACATTATTTAAACACTTGTTTGTAAATTGAAAAATTATTTTTGCCAACTATCGCACAAATAAAAAGTGTGTAATAATCAGTTCGTGTGAGGCGCTGAAACTTAATGCAGTGAAGCATATAATGCATAGACGCACATAAAATGCAGCATCTCACTAAAAAATAATCTAAAAAACATAATCAAAAAATAATCAAAATTGAAGGACACATATGAAGAAGACACCGTTCTACCGTAATGCAGCAATGTTGTTGCTCGCGGGCGCGACTATTATTCCACAATGCTTAGCAGCACCAGCAATGGCCGCTCCTTCCGCTAAGGATTCTGAACCAGCCGCATCTTGCGCAGCCAAAAAGGACTCACTGAATAATTATTTGTGGGATTTGCAATACGATAAAACAAACATTCTCGCTCGTCACGGCGAAACCATTGACAACAAATTCTCCAGCGACAGCTTCGACAAGGGCGGCGAATTCGTAGTTGTTGAGCATCAAAAGAAGAACATCACCAATACAACATCAAACTTGTCGGTTACTTCCGCCAACAATGATCGCGTATACCCAGGTGCCCTGTTCCGCGCTGACCAGAATTTGATGGACAATATGCCAAGCCTGATTTCCGCAAACCGCGCTCCACTTACATTGAGCGTTGATTTGCCAGGCTTCCACGGTGGCGAAAGTGCTGTAACAGTTCAGCACCCAACAAAGAGCTCTGTGAATTCTGCAGTAAACACCTTAGTTTCTAAGTGGAATGCACAGTATGCTGCAAGCCATCATGTTGCAGCCCGCATGCAGTACGATTCTGCAAGCGCACAAAGCATGAACCAGCTCAAGGCAAAGTTTGGTGCCGATTTCGCCAAGATTGGCGTTCCGCTGAAGATTGATTTCGACGCTGTGCACAAGGGCGAAAAGCAGACTCAAATTGTGAACTTCAAGCAGACCTACTACACCGTAAGCGTTGACGCTCCAGATAGCCCAGCTGACTTCTTCGCACCATGCACTACGCCAGAAAGCTTGAAGAATCGAGGAGTAGACAGCCAGCGTCCGCCAGTATATGTGTCCAACGTAGCTTACGGCCGTTCAATGTACGTAAAGTTCGACACCCGCAGCAAGAGCACCGATTTCCAGGCTGCTGTTGAAGCTGCAATCAAGGGTGTTGAAATCAAGCCAAATACCGAGTTCCATCGCATTTTGCAGAACACTTCTGTAACTGCTGTAATTCTCGGCGGCAGCGCAAACGGTGCAGCCAAGGTTGTTACTGGCAACATCGATACGTTGAAGTCTTTGATTCAGGAAGGCGCAAATTTGAGCACCTCCAGCCCAGCAGTTCCAATTGCTTACACCACTTCCTTCGTCAAGGATAACGAAGTAGCAACTTTGCAAACCAATAGCGATTACGTTGAAACCAAGGTTTCTTCCTACCGCGACGGCTACTTGACTTTGGATCACCGTGGAGCTTACGTAGCTCGCTACTACATCTACTGGGATGAGTACGGCACCGAAATTGACGGCACTCCTTACGTGCGTTCTCGCGCTTGGGAAGGCAATGGCAAGTATCGTACAGCTCACTTCAACACAACTATTCAGTTCAAGGGCAATGTGCGCAACCTCCGCATCAAGCTTGTTGAAAAGACCGGCTTGGCTTGGGAACCATGGCGTACAGTGTATGACCGTTCCGATTTGCCACTGGTTCGCCAGCGCACAATCAAGAACTGGGGCACAACCTTGTGGCCACGCGTTGCTGAAACTGTGAAGAACGACTGAACTCATATCAAAATTGAATGAATAATTGAATAATAAAAAAATAATTGAATAAAGTGAATAAAATAAGGGCTTTATCTTGTAGCCAGTTACGAGATAAAGCCCTTGTTTTATTTGTCTTATTTGGGTTATTTATTTTATTTGCAAAATATATTATTTAGATATTTTAAATATCGCGATGCTTTTCAATAAAGTAGCCAATTGCGTACATAACTACACCCCAAGCAAGAACCACTAAACCGGACTGCCACCATGTGAAAACATACGCGTTTGGTGGAAGTTGCGGCCCAGAATTAGCGGATGTACCTAAGAATTGGCTTACAGCATTGCCTGGCAAAAGCTGAATAAGTATTGCAGTCCACTTCGCAAAATTGCTTGCAAGCATAATAATGCCAACAATGGCCTGCAGAATCATCACAGCTCCAATAACGCACATAATTCCGCCGGCAGTTGACTTGCAAATCATTCCAAAGCCGTAAGCCATCGCTGCAACAACAACCATAATTGCAGGAGAGCCAAGAAACAGAGTAAGAGGCAATTTCCACGCGTTGCTTCCAGATAATCCGGAAATGTTATCTCCCATAAAAGCTAATTCTGCAGCAGCTAAAGAAACTGTCATTGCAATAAGTTGAGCTACAAAAACGTAGATTGCAACCGCAACAAATTTAGCCGTAAAGAACATACCCCTTCTAGGTACAGTCGTAAGAGAAGCCTGAATTGAAGTCGTAGAATGTTCCGCAGTTACAGCAAGCACTGCAAAAATCGCCAAAACAATCAAAGATATAGAAGCAAAGCTAATAACTAAGCGGAAAATGCCTTCTTGAGATGCAATAAGGTCACTTTTATCGCTCGGCCCAACAGTAATTGCAGCACTTGATTTGCTACCAGCTGCACCATTGTTATTAACGTCAACTTTAGACATTGCTTTCTGCACAAGCGCGATAATAAAACTAAAAATTACTGGCAAAACAATTGTTAATGCCATGCACCACCACGTAGACGCAAGCCCACGCAACTTAACAATTTCAGATTTAAGCGTGTGCATAAATGTAAGGCGTAAGTGCTGGGCGTTCATGCTGCGGCCTGTTTTATACGCGTTAGACTGACGTGCGTTAGATTCAGAAGATTGCACTTGTTGATTTGCTACTTGCTCACTCATTTTGCACTCTCCTCATTGTTAGATTGCTCTACGTTTTGTCCACTCGGCTTCGAACCGCTGCTAGGAACCGCCTTCGTTACGTACTGCTCTTGGCCGTGAGTAAGAGCCAAATATGCTTCCTCAAGCGAAGCGTGCTCTTGATTTAGCTGATATACCAGAATTTGATTATCTGCAATTTCGCGCGCAATCTGGTTGAGCTCGCATCCTGTTATTCTAAAAAGCTCGCCTTCTTGAACGTCTTGAGGAGTGCGAGTATCTGGCAAAATCTTGCATTCAGGATGATTCTGAGCAAGCACAGACTTCAGTTTTTCGCCTTCAGGCGTCACTAAACGTATAGCATGCTGAGAATGTGCGTCAACAAAATCTTTTACTGTTGTGCGCTCCAAAATTTCGCCATGCGCAATAATAACCAAGTTATCTGCAGTAAGCGCAACTTCGCTCATTAAGTGCGAACTAAGTAGTATTGCTCTACCTTCGCTTGCGTAATATCTGCATAATTCGCGAACCCACTTAACGCCTTCTGGATCCAAACCGTTAATTGGCTCGTCCAAAATAAGATTGTGCGGATCTGCTAAAAGTGCCGCCGCAATCGAAAGACGCTGGCTCATGCCGAGCGAGAAGGATCCCGCTTTGCGAGTTTTTACGCTAGTTAAACCAGTAATATCAATCACTTCGTCAACGCGCTTTTTTGATATTCCGTGAGTTAAAGCCAGCGAGTACAAGTGATTGTACGCCGTTCGGCCTCTGTGAGCAGACTTTGCGTCAAGAACTGCGCCAACTTCCGTCATTGGAGAGGCGATTTTTGCGTAAGGTTTTCCGTCAATAAGAGAAGTACCACTATTAGCATGAATAAGATTTAACGCGCAACGCATGGTAGTAGATTTACCAGCGCCATTAGGACCTAAAAAGCCTGTAACTTTACCGTCTTCGGCGACGAAAGAAACGTCATTAAGCGCTGTTTTTTCGCCAAAACGCTTTGTAATATGTTGAAATTCTAACATAAATTAACAGTATCACAAATAAAAAAAAAATACACATTAAATGTAAACGTTTATAAGTACAGACTATTGCGTTTTGATTAATATTTTTGTTGAGATTCTGCTACCGGAATTCTAATTAATATTTTATTAAGATTCAGCAATTTGGTGCTGCATGTTGCGCAATCCACGCGTGCATGGAAA
>CAMYED010000006.1 GCA_947254595.1 uncultured Gardnerella sp.
ATGCGCCCAGTCCTCTTTTAGTGCTCGTAGAGAAATCCCCCAAACTCTGCATACTAATTCGTTAATAACCGTGCCTTATCGCAGAGATTTTTCGATTTTTCTTCTTCGCTCGGCGAATCAGCAGCCTTCGGCTCTGCCTTCGGCTCTGCCTTCGGCTCTGACGTTCACCTCGCTCAGTGCGAAAAATCTCAAATCTCTACCACATGAATATGCGTACGGCATTCCCTGTATGCGTGTGTAAGTCCCCATTTGCGCGCATGTTTCCCTGAGATTGTGGATTTGGGTGGGGTGTAAGTAAACAAACGCGCGCGACGACCTGCTTGAGCGCTGCGATTTAGCGCGCGAAAGCAACTCGGAGCGTGAGCTTGCTCGGGTTGAAAGCACGGTGTGCTTTCAACGCAAGCTCAGTAGCGAGCGCGCTTAGACCGCGCGAGCGTTAAGCACACTGTGCTTCACAATTGAGCCAAATCACGCTTTGAAGGAGCAGCTCGGTCAACGCGCGCGACGACGTGAGTGGGTGCGGGTTGGTGGTGCTTCGGAGTGTCGCGCGGGGAGTGGCGGTTTTGCAAGGGTTTTAGCGTGGGGCAGGGGAGTGTGCGCGCGTTTCCTGAGAGTTTTCTGGGAAAAAACTTTGAAAACCTTGAATTTAGCATTTTTTACGAAAAAACATCGCGTATACCGTATTTTTTACGGTATTTGGTGGGTTATTAGTATTTTTTAACGTGAAATGTGGATAATTTACTGTTGGGTAGCGCGTGTTGACGCTTGACTTTTACGAACGGGGGGGGGGGTATGTTAATAACAGCTGCCAGCTTGGTGAGTCTTGCGGGCAGTTATTCACAACGCTTCGGTGTTGTGGGTTTAGGTTTTTTCTCGTGTACCTGCACGAGGAGAAGAAGAAAGGAAAATATTATGTTGAATAAGAAGGCTATCGCCGCATTCGCTGCTGGCGCTACTTTGCTTTCCGGTATGGCTTTCGCCGCCCCAGCTTTCGCTGCTGACGCTCCAAAGGGCGATCAGAAGGCTGAGGAGTGCACTCCTGGTACTACTGCTCAGGTTCTTGCAGCTACTGTTGCTGTTGATAAGGATGCTAAGTTTGTTGATGCAAAGAGGGATGCTCTTCGTGAAAAGAAGGATGATCTTCGTGCTGATCAGAAGGTTCTTGCTGGTAAGCAGCGTGATTTTGATAAGGCTGTAGCTCATGCTGCTGCTAAGAAGGCTGATGCTGATAAGGCTTTGACTGATTATCAGAAAGCTGTGGCTGACTATACTAAGTCTGGAAAAGACATGACGAAAGTAGCTGACGATGAAGCTGTAAAAAAGGCTAAGAAGGCTTTGGATGATGCTAATTTAGCTTACTATGGCAAAAAGTCTGATAATGCCACTACTGCTACTTCCATGGATGATGTTGTTGCTTCCAACGCTCAGGGTGCTGCTCCTGCTGCTTTGGTGAAGTATTATCAGGAAGCTGTTAAGACTTACAAGGAAGGCGACTTGGCTGCTGCTGAGCAGGCTGTGAAGGATGCTCAGGCTGATCTTGATGCTGCTGAGAAGGATTTGAAGGAAGATAAGGCCTACCTTGATAAGCTTCAGTGCAAGAAGTCCGACGATAAGGACAAGGACAAGGACAAGGATAAGGACAAGGACAAGGATAAGGACAAGGATAAGGATAAGGACAAGGACAAGGACAAGGACAAGGTTCCTGCTTTGTTCAACTTCCCTACCGATGGTTTTGCTCCTACCAACCAGTCCCAGGCTATTGACTATGTCCGTCTTGCTGACATGAACTTGCAGAATGCTGAGAATAATAAGGCTCTTAAGGAGAAGGCTTATAAGGATGCTTCTGCTGCTTTGAAGGCTGCTTATGCTGAGGCTGTTGCTCGTGCTAAGGCTGTTAAGGCTGCTGAGCTTGCTTTGAATGATTTCATGGCTACTGGTGCTAACGATTCTGCTACTTTGACTCGTTTGCAGGATGCTTTGGATCGTGCTCAGGCTCATTTTGATCGCGCTACGAAGGCTTTGAATGATGCTCAGGCTAAGTTTGAGGCTGCTCGTACTGATGCTTTCGCTGCTGTTAGGGCTTACAATCATGCTTTGAGCGAGTACAAGCGTCTTTACAATGCTGCTATTGCTCTTGGTGTGAACCCAGCTTTGCTTCCTCCTGTAAAGACTGATGATCCTTTGACTCCAAACTTCCCAGATATTACTGCTGCTAAGGATCTTTATACTGCAGCTACTTCTGGTAACTTCGGTGAGGCTGTAAAGAAGGCTGTTGAGAAGTGCGGTAAGACTTGCGGTGCTGTTAAGAAGGATGCTAAGAAGTGCGCTGATAAGGCTGCTCCTTTGGCTAAGACTGGTGCTGCTGTAGCTTTGGCTGCTGTTGCTGCTTCTGTTCTTGCTGGTATGGGTGCTGCTCTTCGCAAGATCCGTCACTAAGCTGAGGAAGGCCAGGTAGTTTGCTAGAGGCTTAGTTTCTGGCGGCTACTTGGCTGTTTACTCTTTTGTTGGCTGGCGGGCTTGCTAAAGCGGGTTCTGCTTCGGCGAGTCTGCCAACCAACTTTTGGTGAGTGTTGCGGTTGCGCGCACTCATCTTGTTAATCTTTCACTCAACTGCAGTTTCGTAACTTTTTGGCTTCGTAGCTTTTTAGTTTGTTGCTGCGGGTTTTCTTGCTTAATCTGGTTGCTGGTTTTTACTGTTTTGCCTATTTTCCTTTTTTCGCAGTGGATTCTGGTTTCTTGGTTTTGCTTGGGACTGTTGAGTGTTTGGAACAGTACTGTTTTTGCTAGGGACAGTAATGGTACTGGGATTGTTAAAGGCTTGTAGGTTTGGTGCTACTAGGGGCGCTGATCCTTCAAGCCTTTTTATTTTGCTCACTGTTCTAGTTCGCGCTTCAGCCTGCTTGAGCGCTTGAGAAACGTTATTCCCTATACAGCGTTGTAACGAAAATGTTGGAATCGTGCGGAGGATCGGCAGCGGCTTTACGCGGATGTAAAGGGAATAACGAAATCGCGTCTAATATCGTTATTTTCTATACGCGCACGTAACGAAGATTACGTTAGTTTAACCGATATTGCGAGATATAAAAACAAAGAAGAGCCTAAAGATGTTGTTAAAAACTGGCTGAGAGTGAAGAATACTATTGAGTTCTTGGGATTGTGGGAGAGTATTAACAATCCAAATTTTAAAGAGGTCGAATTCGACTCCTTTAAGAACGAGGCTGGTTCTAATGCTTTTACTTTATCTCCTCAAAGATGGGTAGAATCAACAAATGCTATTGGCATAGTTTCCAAATCTGGTAGGGGTGGCGGAACTTACGCTCATAAAGATATAGCGTTTAAGTTTGCATCCTGGATTTCGGCAGAATTTGAACTATATATTATCAAAGACTATCAAAGGCTTAAATCCGATGAAAATTCAAGGCTTTCGCTGAACTGGAATTTGAACCGCGAGATTTCGAAGATTAATTACAAGATTCATACGGATGCTATTAAAGAGTATTTGTTGAAGGATTTGACTCCTGAGCAGTTGATGTATAAGTATGCGAGTGAGGCGGATTTGTTGAATGTTGCACTGTTTAATAAGACGGCTAAGCAGTGGCGAGATGCAAATCCTAAGGCAAATGGTAACGTTCGAGATGAGGCGAGTATTAATGAGCTTTTGGTGTTGGCTAACATGGAAAGTTACAACGCTGTTTTAATTTCTAAGGGTTTGCCGCAGGCTGATCGCATGGTTGAGCTTAGAAATTTTGCACGAACGCAGATTTTGTCGCTTGAAAAGTTAAATAACGTTGGAATAAAGAGTTTGGGTGGTGGATTGAAAGACTGAGTTTTGCGAGAGTTGGCGCGACGACCTGCCGAGTTGCTTTCGCGCGAAATGCTGCACTCAAGCAGGTAGTCGCTCATTTGTGCGCGACCGTAGGAATGGCATTGGCTTTACAGCGTTGTAACGAAAATGCCGGAATTTAGCGGAATATCGGCAGCGGCTTTACAGTGCTGTAAAGGGAATAACGTAATTGCGTCAAAAGGCGTTAGTAACTGTGCGCACACGTAACGAAACTAACGCGCGCGTGCTTAGAGCCGGCATCGGCTTTACAGCGTTGTAACGAAAATGCCGGAATTTAGCGGAATATCGGCAGCGGCTTTACAGTGCTGTAAAGGGAATAACGTAATTGCGTCTAATATCGTTATTTTCTATACACGCTTGTAACGAAAATGCCGTGCGCGGATGTAAGAACGTCATTGGCTTTACACCCGCGTAACGAAACTAACGCGCGCGATGAACTGTCGAAGCGCAGCACTGCGCGCGCTTTAGTACTTTAGTAACGGTTATGCCTTAGTAACGGCGATGACTTTAGTAATGGTGATGAGTGTGATCGTGCATAACGTCAGTATGCAGTAGAGAGTGCGGAATGTGCATTACGCGCATGCGATCAATCGCCCTACGCGCAAGATTGTGCGCAGAACCAGTACCCTCGCCCTTAACGCCAAAAATAACAATCAAAGCCATAATCGCAGTAATAATAGCGCTGATACGCAAAGTCCACTGCACGCCGAAAATACTCGCAGCAACGTCCGCAGCTTTTGAAACTTTTCCGTTGCCAATAATCGAACGATGCCAATCAGTCAACGCTGTCATAGTTACAACCAGCACTGGCGCGCCAATAGCTCCCCAAATTTGGCGCATCGTATTAGTTACAGCCGAGCCGTCGCCAAGTTCTTCCGAACGCAAGCAGTTTAGCGACCAAGTCGTTATTGGCATAAGAAGGAAGCCCATTCCAATTTGGCGAGTGAACTGCCAAATAGAAATCCACCAAATCCACGTATTCATGTCAATAAGACTCATCATTACAGTGCCAAAAAGCAAAATAATAGAGCCGGCCATTGCAACCGGTCGCACGCCAAAACGATCAAGCATGCGCCCGCCAAAATACTGCGAAATAGCCATTCCGAAAGCGCCCGGCAACAAAATCAAGCCGCTCATAGTCGCAGAAAAACCACGATCGGACTGAATATAAAGCGGAATAAGCACCATAATCGAACTAAAAGCAAAGAAAGTAAGGCACGCGCAAACAGTACCAATCATAAAATAGCGGTTCTTAAGCACGCTAAGACCGAGCAGAGGAACGTGCCCGCGGCCCTGAGCGCGCAACTGCCTTAGAACAAACCAGGCAATACCGGCGGCGCCAACAACCATAGGAACCCAAGAAAGCGGGTGCGTAATACCGCAGCCTTCAATATTAGTAAAACCAAACATAAGTCCGCCAAAACCAATAATTGAAAGGCCAACCGAGAAAAAGTCGGCGTGCGCGTTAGGGTCGTGTTCGCCGAAATTATGCAGGAAAAGTATTGACAAAATCACGGAAATTACGCCAATAATCGTAAGAGAGCAGAAAATAGAGCGCCACCCGTTAATATCAGTTTGCAAGCCGCCAATAGTAGGGCCGATTGCCGGCGCAATACTCATTGCCATTCCGACGCTGCCCATAGCCATACCGCGGCGAGTTACAGGGTAGACGGAGAAAACGGTAATCTGCAAAACAGGCCACATTACGCCCGTTCCAATCGCTTCAAGAGTGCGACCAACAAGCGCCATCATAAAATCGTTACTAAGCCACGCAAATACTGAGCCAACCGTGAAAAGAAGCATTGAAGTAATAACGATCTGCCGAGTTGAAAAACGTCTAGTAAGGAACGCTGTAAGCGGCACCATAATTGCCATAATCAGCTGGAAAATGGACGTTAGCCACTGGCCGGTAGTAACGCTAATACCAAATTCTTGCACGATTGTTGGGAGTGCCGCCGTAAGCTGAAGCTGCGCAAAATTGCCGATGAAGGTAATAAACGTAAGAATTGCGAGGGAAATAAGCGCTGGGCGCGTAAGACGATTATTGCGGTAGGCTTCTTCACCGGTCAGAGCATGGCTGAGATTGCGGCTTTTACAAGATAGCCAATTTGAATTTACCACAATAAAATCCTTTTCCGTTCTAAAAAATAAACCCCAAAATAAAAGTGCAACGCGCGAGCCGTGGGCTGCGAGCGCGCCGCAGTCTGCTGTCTGTAAGCTTTACGTTGCGCGCCTTAAGTTTCGCGCGCGCCGTAAGCTACAAAATTAAAATCTTAGTACACAATCTGTAAAGCACAATTCGCAAGTTGCAAATGCCGCACCGTAAGTCGCAAAACCCAGCCAGCAAAGTTGCAAACGCAGCCCCGAAACTTACAAAACCCAGCCAGCAACCTGCAAAACCAAGCCCTGTTCCGCAACTCGCAAACTAAAACGCGCTAGAAATTAGCCGTTTTAGCTAAATTCTACATTCTTCAGTATCGTACATTCTTCAGTAGCTGCGGTAGGAAAGCCAGTGATTGTAAGCGCCTTGAATTGAGCCGTAGCGGCCGTTGCAGTAATTCCAGAACCACTTAAGCTGCGTCTGATAATTCGTAGCCCAATCAGCGCCCGCAGAAGCCATCTTTCCGCCCGGCAAAGCTTGAGGCAAACCGTAAGCGCCCGAAGGATTCATAGCGTTCACTCTCCAGCCGGATTCATGAGAAATAATGAACACGGTGGCAGTAAAATCAGCCTCGCTGTAACCGTTGGAAATCAGCCAATCGTGAGCCCACTGCTGCATCTCGCCAGCAGGAACAGTTGTTCCAATCGAAGCCGACAATCCAAGATTTGCCGAAGACCCGCCAGTGCCAACAAGAATAACCTTATCTTTTGGAGCTTTCTTAACGTAAGAAGTAAAAATGTTCGAAGAAACAACTTTGCCATTAGTGCGCGTAACTATTTTCGAAGTCTCCATAACGCCTTCAGCGCCATTACTCTGCACTTTTTCAGTGCCTTTAGGAAGCGCGGCAGTCTCTTTTTTAACAACATTAAACGCAATCGGATCGTCGGAAGTTTCTAATTTTGCGCCGGCTCGATTAATTGTAATAACGGTTGATTCGCTAACCTTCGTAGTAAGAGAAGGCGTAACAACATCGTGCGGCTCGAGAGTAACATCACCGGCGTCGAGAACAGACTTAACATCCGTAAAATGAGTTCCCAAAATAGTGCGATGATGGCCATTAATAACAACGTTTATGTAAGAAGTTGATCTTCTAGTAAGCGAATCTCTTGCTGCGCCACGAGAAACCTGCGTAGTGTCCGTAGCGGAATAAGTTGTAACGGGAGCGGTATGACCTTGGGCTGAAGTGTAAAAGTCGCGCGAGGTAAAGCCAAGCGTCACTAAAGCAGCAAAACTTGCAATAACTGCACCAATTTTAGCCCACTGGCGTACGCTGAGTGAACTAAGCGTAACGGTATGCTTTCGGTGACTAGTGGCCATAAATCTCCCTTTGTTGAGTAAACGCAATCAAAGCAAACAGCGCAAACTAGCTGCGAGACCTTCTTCTGCACGACTGCGAATAACCAATTTGGCAAATAACCAAGTTTATTAATATTCTAGTAGCACGTAAAGAGAAGGGCGTTATTTCAACGTTTGCTAGCTTGCAGCGTTTGCACATTTCTAGCTCGCGCTATCAACGTTTGCTAGTTTTCGTCTTCGGAATCGTCGTCAGTAACAAGCTCTTTTGCTTTCGTAACTACCAACTCTAATTCGTCAGCAGTTATAGCACCCTGGTGATTCCAAACCAATCCGCCATTTTTTATAACCTGAATAGTTGGAATAGAACGAATTTCTGCCTCTGCGGCTATTCCTTGATTTTCATCAATGTCGATTTTAACAAAAGCAATATCGGGATGATTATTGCTTACCGATTCAAAAATCGGCCCAAATGCGCGGCACGGAGCGCACCAAGTCGCCCAAAAATCAACGAAAACAATTTCGTTAGATTCAACAACTGACATAAACTCTCCCTGCTTTATGTGACGAACTGCCATTTTTGCTCCTTTTCGTTTTATGATTTACTAAATTATTAGCTTACTAAATTTAACTTACTAAATTATTAGCTTATTAGATTAGCTTATTAAATTGTTTTTACTAAGTTAGCCACTAACTTTCGTTTCTAAATTACGAATTCGTTTCTAAAACCTGGATTCAGCAATGAATTCAATTAATTAGTCGATTATACCTTATGTACAAAATCGACGCACGCGCTCAACTTACAATCGAAGCGCGTTCTCAACTCGCTCTCAACTCGCTCTCAACTCGCGCTCAACGCGTTCTCAACTCGTTCTCAACGCGTTCTCAACGCGCATACTCCATGTACTTATCTGTCGCATTGCGGCACTAGGCTAGGTTGCATGCTTGATATTCAATTTATTCGTGAACATGCCGACTTAGTTAAGGAATCGCAGCGTAAGCGCGGCGAGTCTGTTGAGCTAGTCGATGAAGTATTGCGCAATGATGATTTGCGCCGTGAAGCGCTTAAGGCTTTTGAGGCCGCTCGCGCCGAGCAGAAGGCGATTGGTAAGAAAGTTGCGTCTGCGTCTGCGGAAGAAAAAGCCGCACTTATTGCCGAAACTAAGGAACTTGCTTCGAAAGTGGCTGAATACAAGGCTGAATCCGAAAAAGCTACTGCCGACTACACAACCGCAATGTGGAAGCTTTCTAACATCGTTGAAGATGAGGCTCCAGAAGGCGGCGAGGACGACTACGTTGTTGTTAAGAAAGTTGGAACTCCGCGCGATTTTGCCGCAGAAGGTTTTGAGCCGAAGGATCATTTAACTCTTGGCACCGGCGTTGCTGGTATTGATATGCGTCGCGGCGTTAAGGTTGCTGGCTCTCGCTTCTACTTCTTGCGTGGTGCTGTGGCGCGCTTGCAGATTGCAATGCTTACGATGGCGGTTGACCAGGCTGAGGAGCACGGATTTACGCTTGCGATTACGCCAACGCTTGTGCGTCCGGAAGTTATGCGCGGAACTGGATTCTTGAACTCTCACGCGGATGAGATTTACCGCCTTCGCGAGCCGGATGAGCAGTATTTGGTTGGTACTTCCGAAGTTGCTTTGGCTGGTATGCATGAGGATGAGATTCTTGACTTAAGCAACGGCGCTTTGCGTTACTGCGGTTGGTCTAGCTGCTACCGTCGTGAGGCTGGCGCTGCTGGTAAGGATACTTCCGGAATTATTCGCGTGCATCAGTTCGACAAGGTTGAAATGTTCGTTTACTGCAAGCAGGAAGATTCGCGCGCTGAGCATCAGAAGTTGCTTGGCATGGAGCAGGAAATGCTTGCGAAGGTGGAAGTGCCTTACCGCATTATTGATACTGCTGCAGGCGATCTTGGTTCTTCTGCGGCGCGCAAGTTTGATTGCGAAGCTTGGGTGCCAACGCAGGGACGCTACCGTGAACTTACTTCTACTTCTAACTGCACTGAGTATCAGGCTCGTCGCTTGAACGTTCGCGAACGTATGGAAGATGGCGGAACTCGACCAGTAAGCACTTTGAACGGTACTTTGGCTACTACGCGCTGGCTTGTGGCTATTTTGGAAAATCATCAGCATGAAGATGGTTCGATTGATATTCCAAAGGCTATGCAGGCTTATATGGGCGGTAAGGAAG
This sequence comes from uncultured Gardnerella sp., assembly GCA_947254595.1. Taxonomy (GTDB): domain Bacteria; phylum Actinomycetota; class Actinomycetes; order Actinomycetales; family Bifidobacteriaceae; genus Bifidobacterium. Next base: position 9,498 of record CAMYED010000006.1, read on the forward strand.
TTATTGAGCCGACTAAGTGGGAAGCGTAAGAGTCGCGTTCCATGCGTGATGATATGCTTAACCCCTGTGCGTTGAGAGCGCGTTAGTTGCGTTCTTGCACAGATTGGATGGGTGTCCGAGCGGTCTAAGGAGACGGTCTTGAAAACCGTTGTAGGGAAACCTACCGCGAGTTCGAATCTCGCCTCATCCGCAGAATAATAAGCTTCAAGCGTATTTCGCGCTTGAAGCTTTTTTAATTCGCCGAGCTTGCTTAATGTGGCGCGAGTTTTGGGGATTTCTCTCCTCGCACGTCCCGTCCTTCGGGCGCTCTGGTTGCTAAAAGAGTTTAGTGTGTTCGCCTTTCTTCAAGAATGTAGCTTCTCAGTCCTCTTTTAGTGCTCGTAGAGAAATCCCCCAAACTCTGCGTGTTTAATCGTTAATAACCTCATCTTATCGCAGAGATTTTTTGATTTTTCTTCTTCGCTCGGCGAATCAGCAGCCTACGGCTCTGCCTTCGGCTCTGACGTTCGCCTCGCTCAGTGCGAAAAATCTCAAATCTCTACCACACGAATATGCGTACGAATGAATGACGTGCAATTAAGCTGCGGATGGGTGCGGAGATTGGTTTCTGGTGTGGCGTGTGCAGCAGCGCGAATGCTAGTGTTCGCTAAGCAATAAATACTTAACGTCAGCAGAGCAATAATGTTAAAGTTCACTAAGCAACAAATAGTCGCCGTTAGCAAAGCATTACTGCAAAGCTTCAGGAACATTTGCCGGGAGAATTTCCGGCGTTTGTTGTTGTTTTTGCGGATTTGGGAAACATTTGCCGGGAATAGTACGGCGTTTGTTGTCGTTTCGGCCTTGGCTGACCACATTTGCTGGAATTTTCCCGGCGTTTGTTGTCGTTTCGGCAGATTTGGGAAACATTTGCCGGGAGAATTTCCGGCGTTTGTTGTTGTTTTGTCGTTATGTGGAAACATTTGCCGGGGGGGGGGCGTTGGTTTTCAGCGCGCGGAATAATGGCGCTCTTGCGATGTGATGCCTTCGAGGAAGAAGTGCGCGCGCTCGCGGTGAGACGTGTCACTTACAAAATCTTCCGGAGCGTAAGGCGCAACGCTTTCAAACATCGCCTCGTAATCAGCAACGCTTAAGCGCACTCGCGAATCAAGCATATCTGCGTGCTCCTTAGTAAGTAGCGCGTCCTTAAATCCTGGAACAAGAGTTGCGCTAAAGAACTCGCCAACAGCGCCTGAACCGTACGAGAATAAGCCGATTTTGTCGCCGCTTTTAAGCGCAGGAAGCTCGCTATTTTCGCAAGCAACTTCGTCTAACTCAAGCAAAGACAACAATCCCAAATACAGCGATCCAGTATAAATATTGCCTACGCGACGACTGTACTTTGTGCTGGTTTCGTAGCGTGAAAGTAAGCGTTTACGTGATGATTCGCTTAAGTTGCTATTATCGCAGGAATCAGCGCAGGAATCAGCGCAAGAATCCATCGCCGCTTTAAGAGCCTTCAAACCCATTTTCGTATACGGCAAGTGGAAGCACAATCCCGCAAAATCGTTGAAATTGCAACTGTTCTGCGCACAATATTCCTTCCACACATCGCAGAAAAACTGTATGTACTGTTCGGTTGAAAACTTGCCGCGAGCAAGCGCAGTATCCTGGTAAACCGGTCGCCAAAAGTCCTGAATATCCGCGGATTTTACAACGCTATCGTCGTTAATTTCAAGCACGTGCGGATTCGCGCTCACAAGCATCGCCACGGCTCCGGCTCCTTGCGTCACTTCGCCTGGGGTATTAAGCCCGTAGCGCGCAATATCGGCCGCAATAACGAGCACTTGCGGATCTTTTTCGGCGTGCGCGCGCACGTAGTCGCATGCCATCATCAAAGCTGCTGTGCCGCCGTAGCAGGCCTCTTTTACTTCTACGCAACGCACCCACGGCGTGAGTTTTAGCAGGTTTTGAACGTATAGCGCGCTTGATTTGCTTGCGTCGACGCCGCTTTCTGTGCCGACGATTAGCATTTTGAGGCGATTGCTATCGATGTGGGGTAGGAGTGGGCGCGCGGCTTCGGCGGCGAGTGTGACGATGTCTTGGTGGTTTGGCGGCACGGATTGCTCGCTTTGGCCGATGCCGATTGTGAATTTGTTTGGGTCGATTCCGCGCGCGTTTGCAAGATCCGTGAGGTTTAAGTAGTAGTGGGGAGTGGCGAAGGAGATGCGGTCGATTCCGACGGAAATGGGGGTTGTGGCTGCAGTGTTGTTATTTGCGGTGGTCATTTTTCCTCAATTTTCACTTGATTCTCGTAACTTTTTAAGTAATTGCGTAACTTTTTCCGTAGTTCTTTCTGCAGGACTAAGTTGCATAAGATTATGTGCGATTTGTTGAATTTCTGCGCCTTTTGCACCGGCTGCAATCGCAAGATTTGAAGCCTGCAATGCCATGTGACCTGCTTGAATGCCAGGGCCGGCCAACGCGCGCAGTGCCGCAAGATTTTGCACTAAGCCGAGCGCTGCAAGCGTGTTTCTAAAATCGTTTGCGTTTTTGTATTTGCCGATTTTAAGCGCGAGTTTTGCCATTGGAAGAGATGAGATTGAGCCGCCAACAATGCCGATTTGTAGCGGGATTTCGATACGGCCGTGGAGTATGGTTTGGTTGTTTAAGATTTCGGTGTTCCACGTTGACAGTGGTAGGTAGCGACCGGAGTGCGCCGCCCACGCGTGTGCTGCCGCTTCTAGCGCTCGCGTATCATTTCCGGACGCGAGCGCGGCTCCTGCGATGCCGTTTAGGATTCCTTTGTTGTGCGTGGCGGCTCGCTCCGGGTCGCTGGCGGCTAGCGCGCTTAATGCCGCGATTCGGCGTGCGAGGCGCTTTCCTTCGCCTTCGCGCTCAGATTCTTCAAGCCGCGTGGAAGCGAGTGCTTCGACCGGTATTCGCACTTCGGCTGTGGTTGCAACGCGGCTTGTATTCGTAAGAATCGCTACAAGCGCCTCGACGCCGAGCCAGCTTTCCAGCTGGGCTTTGACGGCTTCGCCCATGGTGTTCACTGTGTTTGCGCCCATCGCATCGCATGTGTCTACGTCAATCTCTAGTTTGGCGAAGCCGTGCAAAGCTGAATCGCGGCATTTTCGCGCGCCGCCACCCCTTTTACTCATTGATGGGTGTGACTCGTTTGCAACGCGCAATAGCTCTTTAACTTTTTCGCAATCGCCAACAATCTCGCGCAAACGCGCCGCCACGCTCCCGTCCGCGTCTTCAAAAGCTATTTGCGCCGTCGTTACGTATTGTGGGGAGTGTGCTACGATACCGCCTTCAATACTTTCCGCCGCAATCCTCGCCCCATCACTCGCAGCCCCTGCAATACTAGCGCCCTCGCGCGCCCCAGAAATCCTCGCCCCGTTGCACGCAGCCGCAATCACGGACGGCTCCTCTGTTGCAACCAGCACGTCCCGCGCCTCGCCGTTCACAATCAGCCCGCGCACAACTCCAACCGGTAGCGTGTATTTTCCAATCTGATGCTCAATCATATTATTCGCAACGTCCGCCGGAATCGTAGTATCAGAACTTTCCGTAAGCTGCTTAAGCAAAAAAGTCGCTTCGGCTTCGTTTATTGCGCCCTCATTTTGCAAGGTTTTTATGCGATTTTCAACGCTTAATTCGCGAAAAGCAGTCATCGAAATCACCTCATGATTTTATCGACCATGAATGTTTCTAATCGTTTCACATTCTAATTTGATTGTTTCACATTCTAAATTGATTGCTTCACATTCTAATCTGCATCGCAACGCCAATTCCGCCTCCAACGCACAGCGCCGCCACGCCATTTTTCTTATTTTTGCTGCGCAAAGCGTATATAAGCGTGGTCAAAATTCTTGCGCCGCTTGCTCCAAGAGGGTGTCCGAGAGCAATCGCTCCGCCGTGCACGTTTAACTTCGATTCGTCAATATGAAGTTGCTCAGAAACCGCAATGCTCTGCGCTGCGAAAGCCTCATTAATCTCAAACAGGTCAATATTTTCAACGCTGCTTCCGGTTGCGTCAAGCATTCGTTCCATTACGTGTTTTGGAGCGTATCCCATTAAGTCTGGGTCTATTCCGCCTTCTGCAAATCCAACGATTTGCGCAATATATTCGATTCCGTGCGCTTGCGCGTAATCTTTGCTCATTAGCACTAGTGCTGCGGCGCCGTCGTTGATTCCGCTTGCGTTTCCTGCAGTTACGGTAGATTCGCGTTCGCTAGTTTTTCGTTCACTACTTTCGTTCTCGCTACTTTCGCAATTCGCGCCTGCATTTTCTTCCGAAGCTCTAAATAGCGTACGCAATTTCGACAGCTGCTCTAAAGACGTATCTTCGCGCGGATGTTCGTCGCGTGTTACAACACTTCCGTCCGAAAGTGTTACCGGCACTATTTCCGCTTCAAAATCGCCTCGCTTAATAGCAGCAACAGCTTTTTGGTGCGATTTAAGCGCAAAAATATCCTGCGCTTCACGAGTAATACCAAATTTCGCGGCCACGTTTTCTGCAGTAACGCCCATTGCGTCGCCTGTAAAAGCGTCGTTTAAGCCGTCGCGTTGCAAGCCGTCAATAAGCGCAAAGTCGCCGTATTTGTGTCCGCTAAATCGCGAATTGGTTGCGTAAAACGGCACGTTGCTCATGCTTTCTGTGCCGCCTGCAACAACAACTTGCGCGTCTCCCATTACGATTGCAGATTGTGCCAAGCGCACTGCTTTTAAGCCAGATCCGCATACTTCGTTAATGGTCATTGCGCAGCTGGAAGTGTCTAAACCTGCGCGTAATGCAATTTGGCGCGCTACATTCTGCCCGCTTCCGGCTTGCAAAACGTTGCCAAAAATGGCCTGATCTACGTCGTGAGCATTAAGACCTGCGCGTTCGATTGCGGCTTTTGCGGCAATCGTTCCCAAATCAACTGAGGAAAGCGAAGATAAGCTGCCGCCGAATTTGCCAATAGGCGTACGTACAGCGCTCGCAATCACCACTTCAGTCATATGTTTAGCCACCTAATCAATTGTTTGTTGCAACAGTATTGCAGTATACCAACCGGACTACTTTATCGTATTTTTTGGCAAAATCGAGATTTGCGAAAAATTTTTCTCGTTTCCTTCACATTTGCACTTACTTAAGTGAGTTTGCGCAGTCTGCTAAATGGCATTTGTTTTACAGCAGCGTAAAGAAAGTAACGCAATCTCGCTAAATATCGATAGTTTCGTTACAATCGCGTGTAGGGAATAACGGAATTGCGTTAAATACCGATATTTTCGTTACGCTTATGTGTAGTAAATATCGGAATCGCGCTATATTTCAACATTTTCGTTACAGCGCCTTATGCGACTTACTTGCGAGCGTTACTTACGGAACGAAATCGAGCCGTCGCTAGGATCCATCGCATCCACAATTGCCAGCGAATACAAGTCGTAGCCTGCCTCGCGCAGCGCGTCTCCGCCGCCTTGGAATCCTTTTTCAATCGCAATACCGATGCCGGCAACTGTGGCTCCGGCGTGGTCGCAAATGTCAATTAAACCTTGTAAAGCTTTGCCGTTTGCCAAGAAATCATCCAAAATAAGAACTCGATCTTCCGCGCTCAAATATTTTCGCGACACGATTACCGGAAACTCGCGCTGCTTTGTAAAAGAAAAAACGGTTGAAACGTACTGGTCTCCGTCGAGGTTAATTGATTGCGCTTTTTTCGCAAAAACTACGGGTATTCCGCCAAAATGCCGCGCCGCAACGCAGGCAATGCCAATTCCGGAAGCTTCGATTGTAAGAATTTTATTAATTCCGGCATTGCGGAAATGTTCTGCCCACTCTTTTCCCATGTGGTCGAATAGTGTCACATCGCACTGATGGTTCAAAAAAGCGTCTACTTTTAGCACGTTACCTGGTTTTACGATACCGTCTTTAAGGATTCGTTCTTCCAATTCTTGCACGATGTGCCCCTTCTTGCGAATAATTATATTGCAGATGCATTGTAGATTATGTTGCAGTACGCTTAAGCATACCCAAGTTCGTGACACAATACCACTAAAACGACTGCGGCATGTGGTAAACCTGATTAAATGCGTGCGCAAGAAAAGCGTGGGGGCGTTTTGATTGCTGGAGGTAAAGCGCGAGTAAATTTGGCAGTGTAACGGAGTGTAGGTATGAGCGCAAGTGTGGGTGCGAAAGATAGCGATTACGGGTATGTAAGCGATTTATTGGGTAATCCTGTGGGTTCTTTTGATTCTTTTGATTCTGCTGATTCTGTGAATCCTGCTGATTCTTCTACTTCTGCTGATTCAGACGAGAGCTTTTATGCGGATGCTGCGGATGCGAATGATTACGCTAATTACGATTACGACGAGTATGCTGACGCTTACGCTGAAGAGCCTCAACTAGTGCAAGAAACGTATCCGCAAGAAACATATCCGCAAGAAAATCCTGCGCAAGTGCGGTCAGATTACGCACAGTCAGATTACGAACAGTCAGATTACGCACAGTCAGATTACGAACAGTCAGATTACGAACAGTCAGATTACGAACAGTCAGATTACGCACAGTCAGATTACGCTCCAGCAGATTACGCACAAAACTACTCGCATCCTAAACTTACGGTTGACGCGCATACTTTACTCGACGGCTTAAATCCGCAGCAATCTAAGGCAGTGCAGTACGATGGTTCGTCGCTTCTTATTGGCGCGGGAGCTGGAAGCGGAAAAACGCGAGTTCTTACTCGTAGAATCGCGTGGATTTTAAGCCAAAAAGGTGCGTGGCCGAGCCAAATTCTTGCAATTACTTTTACGAACAAAGCCGCTGCGGAAATGCGCGAGCGCTTAAGCAATCTTATTGGCGGCGAAGCGAACAGCATGTGGGTTTCGACTTTCCATTCCGCGTGCGTAAAAATACTTCGCAGATCAGGCCATTATATTGGCTTAAAACCGGGTTTTTCTATTTACGATACTGCTGATTGCGAGCGTTTAGTAAAAATTATTGCAACTGAGCTTAACGTCGATATTAAGCGCTTTACGCCGCGTAATATTTTGGCGAAGATTTCGGATTGTAAGAATAGTTTGATTAGTTGGCGCGAGCAGCTAGACATGTATGCGAACGATTACAAGCCTGGCGTTGCGGGTCAACAAATTGCGCGCGCAGGCAATTCCGAAGCAGTGTATGCAACTATTTACGCGGAATATCAGCATCGCTTAACTCAGGCGAATGCTGTTGATTTTGACGATTTGATTATGCAAACTGTGCGTCTTATGCGCGAAGCTCCGGAGGCTGCTAAGTATTATCGCCGTAAGTTCCGTTATATTTTGGTCGATGAGTATCAGGATACTAATCACGCTCAGTACGAGCTTATTCGCGAGCTTGCAGGCGTGGATGTAAAGCAAAGTAACGCAAATGCAGTACAAAGCGGCGCAAGCGCAGTACAATCTAACGCAAGCGCAGCACAGCAAAATAGCACTCCTGCTTCAATCACCGTCGTCGGAGACTCAGACCAGTCAATTTACGCTTTCCGCGGCGCAGATATTCGCAATATTCAAGACTTTGAAAAAGATTTTCCAAACGCAACAACTATTATGCTGGAGCAAAACTACCGCTCTACGCAAACTATTTTGGACGCTGCAAACGCTGTTATTTCGCATAATCAGGGCCGTAAGCCTAAAAAATTGTGGACAGCTTTAGGTCAGGGCGCTCCAATTACAGGTTACGCTGCAGATAACGCTCAGCAGGAAGCAGCTTGGGTTGCGCAGGAAATAGCGCGATTAGCTGGTGAGGAAGGCGTTTCTTACTCGGATATTGCGATTATGTACCGAGCAAATGCGCAGTCGCGTTCGCTGGAAGACGCGCTTGTTAAGGCAGGTTTACCGTATCAGCTGGTTGGTGGAACTAAGTTTTATGAGCGTCGCGAAGTAAAGGATGCGCTCGCATACTTGCAGTCTATGGCGAATCCGGACGACGACGTGAATATGCGTAGAATTTTGAACGTTCCAAAGCGCGGGCTTGGTGCGCGCGCAGAGGCTTTGCTTACGTTGTATGCGCAAACTCAGGGCGTGAGCTTCTGGCAAGCTTTGGAGCATTTGGAGTCTATTGAAGGCATGCCAACTCGCACTGCAACCAAGCTTAAAGAATTTCGCGAGCTTATGCACAATTTGATGACGTGCATGCAAGACAACGATTCGAAGCCTTCTAAAGTTATTGACAGCATTTTGAAGGACAGCGGTTTGCTGGAAGATTTGCAGCGTTCAGAAGATCCACAGGATGCTGCTCGAGTGGATAATTTGTCGCAGTTGCAGTCGGTTGCGGCAGAGTATGAGCAGAATACGCCGGATGCTAGCGTGTCTGGCTTCCTTGAAACGACGGCTCTTGTTGCGGATTCGGATCAGTTGCCAGATGAGAACGAGAATACTGGCAAGGTGACGTTGATGACGCTTCACACTGCTAAGGGCTTGGAGTATCCGGTTGTGTTCCTAACTGGAATGGAGCAGGGTACTTTTCCGCATGCGCGCGCTTTGGAAGACGATGGTGAGCTTTGCGAGGAGCGTCGTCTTGCTTATGTTGGTATTACGCGAGCTAAGCAGCGTTTGTATGTTACGCGCGCTGCTGTTCGTGCGCAATGGGGGCAGGCTCAAGATATGCTTCCAAGCCAGTTTTTGGATGAGATTCCAGATAATTTGATTGATTGGAAGCGTAAAAATACGAGTGCCGAGCGTTGGGGTTTTTCGTCTAGGAGAAGTGGCGACTTTGACGGCGATTTTGATGGAGATTTTGACGGCGATTTTGACGGCGATTTCGGCAGTGATTTTGGCGGCTGGGATGACGATTACAGCGATGCGTTTAGTGGAAAAACAACTTACGGCGGCAGTGCTTACGGTTCCGGAAAGTCGTATGGTTCCAGCAGTTCATACGGTTCTGGCAAATCCTACTCAAGAAGTAAATCCTATAAGTCTTCTTATGGTTCTGGCAAATCCTACGGTTCCGGCAGTTCGTACGGTTCCGGCCGTTCCTACGCTTCTAAAGCTAATTCATCAAAGTCGAGCGCAGTAAAAACGCGTAAAGTTACCGCAAAAACTGCGGCTTCAACAAGCGCAACAAAAGTTGGTTCATCTTCCGGAGTTATGAATAAAGATAACAATCTCAATATTCAAGACTTCCAAGTTGGCGACAAAATTACGCACGACACTTACGGCTTAGGAACAGTTCTCGCAACTCAAGATAAGGGCAGAAACTCAATTATTACAGTCGATTTTGGCTCCGACGGCGTAAAGCGTTTAATGCTTCGAGTTGCGCCAATAGAGAAATTGTAAAATTTTTCGTTTTATGCAGTTTATTCGTAAAATAATACGCAATTATTGAAAATTACATTAAAATATTAATTGTAATATTGTTATAATTATCGCGCAATTATATACAGGAAAACAAAATATTCAAGACTTGTTTTCTATTAAACTATAAGAAAAAATATAAACGTAAACAAAAATGTAAATGCAATAAAATGCGTAAGATTTTGTTATTTAAGGGGAAGTTGGTTAAGTTTTAAGCATTGCATTTTGTAGTCGTAAATGCGATTTTGATTTGCGAATGTGTTTGCGAATGTGTATTTACGAAGTGTGTTTATAAATTCGTGTTTGCGAATTTTTGTTTATAAACGAGTTTTACGAAGGCGTGGTACTTGCAAACGTAAGTGCCGTAAGGCGTGTTGCATTAAAGAAAATGTGACACTAAAAAATTAATAACATACATTTAATGAGGTATTTATTATGAAGAATAAGTTATTCGCATCAATTCCTGCAATTATTTTCGGAATTCTTATTGCTATAGCGCCACTAACCTTTGCAAAACCGTGCGCAGTCGGAGGAATGGGCAAAGGCGGTATGCATAAAATGCCTATGATGATGCAGCCTATGGCCTGCTACTATACGGGCCGTGCAGCTATTGGAATCGGCGTAGTTATTGCAGTTCTTGGCATTATTGCATTTTTCGTTAAAGAGCAGATTCGCGCCGGCTTGAATATTGCTGTAATTGTGAATGCTTTGCTTATGCTTTCTGTTACAACATTCCTTATTGGCGTTTGTGCAAGCCCAATGATGCACTGCGCGTCGGTTATGCGTCCAACGCTTATTGTGCTTTCCGTGCTGGCATTAGTGTTCGCAGCTGTTTCCGTGTATTTCGACACTAAGTCTTCTTGCGAGTGCGCAGCTAAGTAATAACGAAGCTAAGTAATAACGCAATTAATTAAACAAATATAGAAAATTAGTAAGTATTTACTATGCGCACTATTACACTGAAGCGATTGCCGCTGGAGAATATTAAACGCAAACCTTTACGCACTTGCGCACTTATAGTGGTGGCTGCATGCTTGTCTGCAATATTTTTTGGCGGCTCGCTTCTTTCCATGAATCTTGCGCAAGGCTTAAACAGTATGCGCGCCAGAATGGGAGCCGACATTATGGTTATTCCAAACGGCACGCATACTAAAGCTGAAGCGCTTCTAACAAACGGCGGATCAAGCACTTTCTATTTCACCAACGATATTGAGAATTTAGTAAGACGTTCGCCCGGCGTGCAAAAAGCTAGCGCTCAAACCTACATTTCCTCACTTTCTGCAGGATGCTGCGCCGAAAAGCTGCAAATAATCGGCTTCGACCCAGATTCAGATTTTGTTATTGGTCCATGGATTTATTCGCAGCATAAAAAAACTCTACAAAAAGGCGAGATGATTGCTGGAGCAAACGTACTCGTTTCCTACATGCATACGGTTCGTCTTTTTGGACACCAGTGGCCCGTAGTTGCGCAGCTTGCAAAAACCGGTACAAGCATTGACAATTCAGTATTTGTGCGCCGCGAAAGCGTGCCGCAAGTAGTCGAATACTCTACAAAAGTGCATCACACCGCCATTCCTAAAGAGTACGCAAAAAAAGCAATTTCTGCAGTTTTAGTAAAAGTGAGCAAAGGCTACAGCGCTAAGCAAGTTGCTGCAAATATTCGCAAAACAACTGGCCTTTCTAGTATTGGAATCGTTTTCCCAGGCGGAATTACAGCAACCACTCAGGCAAATCTTGGAGTATTTACGCGTACTATAACTTTCGTAATTGCAGCGTTCTGGATTGTTGGGTTGCTAGTTTTGATTGCGGTTTTTGCAACCTCAGTAAACGAGCGCAAAAAAGAGTTTGCATCTTTGCGAATACTAGGCGCAACTAGAAAAATGCTTTTAGGAATAGCTGTTCGAGAATCCGCAACGCTCGGTTTTGCAGGCGGAGTGATTGGAGTTGCTTCGGCAAGTCTCATACTTTTCCCTTATAGTTCGCTTATTGCGCAACAATTGCAGCTCCCGTATTTGCAGGTGACGGCACTTCCTGTAATAGCGCTAATGGTAGCAAGCGTGCTGCTAGCGCTTGTTGCAGTTATTGCTGCTTCTGCGCTCACAACATTGCGCATTGCAACTACAGAAACGTATTTAACTTTACGAGCTGGGGAATGAATAGAATGTGCGAAAAATCGGTATCAAATAGCGAAAAATCGGTATCAAATAGTGCAAAATCGCATTTTGAAGTGCTTAAATTACGCAACGTAACTCGAGAATTTATGCGCAGAAAGCGCAAGTTTGCTGCAGTTCACAACGTAACTTTTTCACTAAATAGTGGAGATTTTGTTGCGATTGTAGGAAAATCCGGAAACGGAAAATCTACTTTACTAAATCTGATTGCCGGATTGCTTAAGCCAACTTACGGAAGCGTAACGGTTTTAGGCAAGGAGATTTCCGCGCCTGAATTTAGCGATACTGAAGTTTCAAAACTGCGCGCAAAAAACGTAGGATTTGTAACGCAATCGCAAACTTTACTGCCGAATATTACCGTTTACGACAACATTCTTTTGCCGGTTGAGATTGCGAAAGGCGGCGAAAAGAAAAGCGGCGAGAACGAAGGCGGCGAGAACGAAAGCGGCGAAAACGAAAGCGGCGAAAATACTGCCGGAAAAGATTGCTATTCGGATCGCGCGCTTGATTTTTGCAAACGCTTGAATATTGAAGATTTGCTGTGGTGCTACCCAAAGGAGCTTTCCGGTGGTGAGATGCGCAGAGTGATGATTGTGCGCGCGCTAATGAACGATCCGAAACTGCTTATTCTCGATGAGCCTACTGGCGATTTGGATTCTGAGCATACGCATATAGTTTTAGAAATCTTGCGTGAGGCTGCAAGTCGCGGCACGGCTGTTCTAATGGTAACTCACGATTCTGAGGCTGCTAGCTGCGCTGACCGCACTTACAAAATGGACGCTGGCTCACTTCGCTAAATTTGTTCGGTGTTTTGGTGCAAAACGCATTGACCCCTGCCACGCGAATGCGCAACAGGGGTCAAGCGGTATGTCCTTAAGAATTAAATCGGCGAATTAACGAGCGTAGTATTCGACGACGTACTGAATGTTGACTTCAACTGGAATCTGATCGACTTCCGGCTTACGAGTCAAAGTAGCCTTCAAAGAGGCAAGATTCACATCGAGATAACCAGGAACTGCTGGCAAAACGTCGCGATGAACGCCTTCTGCAGCCATCTGGAATGGAACCATGGTCTGGCTCTTGGCGCGAACCTGAATGGTCTGGCCTGGCTTAACACGGTAAGATGGGCGATCAACAATATTGCCATCAACCAAAATATGACGATGTACAACAAACTGACGAGCCTGGGCAGTGGTGCGAGCAAAGCCTGCGCGCAAAACCAAAGCATCAAGACGAGTTTCCAAATCGGTGAGCATTGCGTCACCGGTCTGGCCTGCAGTGTGCGTACCCTTCTCGTAAGCAGCGCGAAGCTGCTTCTCGGAGATGCCGTACTGAGCGCGAAGACGCTGCTTCTCGCGAAGACGTACTGCGTAATCGGACTCGGTGCGACGACGAGTGCGGCCGTGCTCACCTGGAGCATATGGGCGCTTCTCGAAGATACGCTGAGCCTTTGGGGTCAAAGCGATGCCGAGGGCGCGAGAAAGACGCACCTGACGGCGAGAACGCTGAATATTAGTCATAACTAATCCTTTAATTCTGTCGTTATCTGAACGGAACGCGAGCCAAGTTTTTAGTCAATCGTAAAATCGCCTAAAAATTACTCACGCTGAGCCGGCCTCTCCAGTGCTTCTTCGTGCTAACACACGAACGCGCAAGTATTAAAACGTTGAAATGACGCCGTAACTACCGCGCGCCGACCCACTGATGGGCTAAGGCTCCAGATGATGCTTACACAAAATAGGCATCGTTTCTAATTCTACACACCACTAGGAATAATTATTGACAGTCTAATTGCGCTGTCATTTAGTAGTGTGGATTCCGTTATTTTCGTTACGCGTCTGCGCAGTAACTAACGCTTTCCCGCGCAATTCCGTTATTTTCGTTACGCGCGCGTACAGTTACTGCCGATTCTCCGCACTATTTCGGCATTTTCGTTACAGCACTGTACAGTAGCTAACATTTTTTGAGTCAATTCCAACATTTTCTTTACGTCCATGTAAAAGTAATACCATTTTAGAAAAACTCGCACTATATTAAATGGTGCAACTAAAATATATGTACCGCGTAGTGCAATAATGGAGTTATGTTGCTGCATCTTTATTTAGTGCGTCACGGTCAGACGCTATTTAATCGTTACAATCGTCTGCAAGGCTGGTCAAATTCTCCGCTTACCGAAAAAGGTTTGAAGGATGCGGACAAGGCTGCAAAAAAGCTGGAAAATATTACTTTTGCTGCAGCTTACTGTTCGGATACTACGCGTGCGCAAATCACGGCTCAGCGTATTCTCGACGCAAACGAGGCTGCCGGTAACGAGTGTCCAACGCTTGTAAGCGATATGCATTTTCGCGAGCAATGCTACGGCTATTTTGAAGGCCAGGATATGCAAATGGCTTGGTGGGCTGCGGGTGCGCCGCACGGAGCGCACACCTACAACGAAATCGTAGAAAAGTTTGGGCTTGCGGCAACTCGTGACATGCTTAAAGAGGCGGATCCTTTCCACGACGCAGAGTCGGATATTGAGTATTGGACTCGCGTAGAAGATGGTTTTAAGCTTATCGCCTCAAATTCTTCTCTTAAAGATGGCGATAATGTATTGCAAATTTCGCACGGCAATACGCTTTTAAGTATTATGCACCGTTTTGCGCCGGCAGGTTACGATTTAAGTGAGCGCCCGGCAAACGGAAGCGTAACTAGGCTCGATTTTGACACTACTAAACCTATTGATGAGGCGATTACTATTCGAGGCTATAACGAGTAGATTTTGCTGCAGCTTGCTTAACGTATGCGTCGTTACCGTTCGTTAGTCTTGAGTCATTGCGAATGGTTTAACCGGGGTTTGATTTGCTTGAATATTGGCTTTCGGCTTGGCGAAATCTTAAGCGAAAATTGTACAGAAAGAGGTTACGATGAGCGTTGGAGACATAGCTGCTCTTATTGCCGCAATTGCGTTTGCTGTTCTTTCTGGCTTTTTGATTTATCCGTTAATCAGATTGGGCAGGTTGTTTGATCAGATTGCGAAAACTGTTAAAGAGTCGGGTGAACATGCGATGCCTGCAATTGACGAGTCGGTTACAACTATTAAGCAGGTTAATAAGACTCTTGACGATGTGAACGCTGTTTCAGGAGCTACGCGCACAACTGTTACGAATATTGGTGCTCTTGCTGATTTGTATGGTGCTTTCCTTGGAAAGCCTATTGTTAAGGTTGCTGCTGCCGGCTATGCGCTAAAAGATACGGTTGCTTCTTTCTTTAATAAGCCGACTGTGCCGACTGATCCGCATAATACTGGTCGTCACGCTGCAAAAGAATCTTCCGATACTACTAGCAAGGGGGAGTGATGTTTAAGCGCTTATTTTGGATGTGTGTTGGCATTGTTATAGGTGTGCTTGCGGTAACAAAGGCGCGCGCTTATGTTAAGGCAAAAATGCCGGATACTGCTCGAAAGTTTGTGTTTGGGGTTGAGCCGGAAAATATTACTTTGAGTACGCTAATAGGATTGTTTAAGGATTTTAATAATAGTCGTAAGGAGCATGAGGCTGAGCTTAATTCGCGTTATGCTCGCCGTCGTCATGAGGATTTTTAACTGCGCTTTTAAGGATACTTTTAACGATTATTTTTAATTCGACTTGCGCTTTACTAAAATGCTCGTCGAAAAAGTTTGTTTAAGTTAAGTGTTGAAGTACTATATTGAATGTTTGCATGATTGAGTCTTGCTAAAAATTACACTGAGTCTTGCTAAAAATTACACAAGGAGTTCGTACGTATGCGCACAGCAGAAATTGCAAAGCGTTATCTTGACTATTTTGCTAAGAATGGTCATATGGTAGTTCCTTCGGCGTCTCTTATTTCGCCGAACCCGACGACGCTGTTTACTATTGCCGGCATGGTGCCGTTTATTCCTTATTTGCTTGGTGAGCAGACGCCTCCTTCTCGACGTATGGCTTCGAACCAAAAGTGCGTTCGTACGCTAGATATTGACGAAGTTGGTAAAACCACTCGTCACGGAACCTTCTTCCAAATGGTTGGTAACTTCTCCTTCGGTGATTATTTTAAGGAAGAAGCAATCCACTACGCTTGGGAGCTTTTAACTAGTCCGCAAGATAAGGGCGGCTACGGTTTCGATCCAGAAAAGCTTTGGGTAACCACTTATACGGACGACGACGAAGCTCGCGCAATTTGGAAGAACGAGGGCTTTGATCCAGAACACATGCAAGTTTTCGGCATGGAAGATAACTTCTGGACTACCGGCGGCCCTGGTCCTGGCGGCCCATGCTCCGAAATTTACGTTGATCGCGGTCCTAAATATGGTCGTGACGGCGGCCCTGCTGCCGACGAATCTCGTTTTATTGAGATTTGGGATTTGGTTTTTGAAAACTACCAGGTAGATAACGTCAAGTCTAAAACTGATTTGCATATTGCTGGTGAGCTTGATCAGAAGAATATTGATACCGGCGCTGGTTTGGAGCGTTTGGCTTATCTTATGCAAGGTAAGGAAAATATTTACGAAACTGACGAAGTTTACCCAGTTATTGAAGCGGCAGAAAAGCTTAGTGGCGTAAAGTACGGCGATAATAACGATGCTGATGTGCGTTTCCGCGTTGTGGCAGATCACGTGCGTTCCGCTCTTATGATTATGAGCGACGGTGTGCGTCCAAGTAATGTTGGCCGCGGCTACGTGCTTCGTCGTCTTCTTCGTAGAACTGTTCGCGCAATGCGCATGCTTGGCGTGCAGGATCCAGTTTTGCCAACGCTTTTCCCAGTGTCTAAGTCTGCAATGGAACCAAGCTATCCAGAGCTTAACGATACTTTCCACGAGGTTAGCGAAGCTGCCTACGGTGAGGAAGATGCTTTCCGTCGCACTCTTGAAAAGGGCACAACTATTCTCGACTTGGCTGTTGAAAAAGCTAAGAAAGAGAAAAAGGACGACCCTATGGTTGGCGGCGCAGACGCGTTTACTTTGCACGATACTTACGGCTTCCCAATTGAGCTTACTCTTGAGATGGCAGCCGAGCAGGGTGTTAAGGTTGACGAGGCTAAGTTCCGCGAGCTTATGAGCGAGCAGAAGGGTCGCGCTCGCGCTGACGCTTTGAAGAAGCGTCATAACGTGGACGTTAGCGTTTACGACGATATTAAGAAGGCACTCGAAAAGCCAATCGACTTCCTTGGCTACACGAACTTCTCCAGCCGTTCTAACGTTTTGGCGATTGTTGAAGCTGGTAAGGGTTCTGTTAAAAGCGTTACCGCTCCTGCAAACGTTGAGGTTATTCTCGATCGCACGCCATTCTACGCTGAGCGCGGCGGCCAGATTGCTGATCAGGGCGAGATTATTTCCGACGACGGCGCAATTTTGGAAGTTGACGACGTTCAGCGTCCAATCAAGGATTTGATTGTTCACAGCTGCCGTTTGACTGAAGGAACACTTACTGTAGGCGCTCCTGTGAATACGAATATTGACCAGGTTCGCCGTGCTGCTTTGGCGCGTTCTCACACTGCTACGCACACTCTTCACAAGGCTTTGCGCGAAGAGCTTGGTCCTCAGGCAACTCAGCGCGGTTCTGTGGTTGATCCAGACCGCTTGCGTTTCGACTTCCAGTGGCCAAAGGCTGTTGAAAAGGATGCGCTTTCCCGCGTTGAAGCTCGCGTAAACGAGCGTATTCGCGACGATTTGCAGGTTGTTCCTAAGGAAATGCCAATCGACGACGCTTTTAAGCTTGGAGCAATGCACTTGTTCGGCGAAAAGTACGGCGACGTTGTGCGCGTGGTTGAAATCGGCGACGGTTGGAGCCGCGAGCTTTGCGGTGGTACTCACGCTAAGAGCACCGGAAAGATTGGTATGGTAACTATTCTTTCCGAGTCCTCTATTGGCTCTGGCGTACGTCGTATTGACGCACTTTGCGGTGAGGCAGCGTACGAGTATGGCGCTCGCGAGCACGCTTTGGTTGCTCAACTTGCAGATATGGTGAACGCTCGCCCAGACGAGTTGGCTGAACGTTTGGAATCTTTGCTTAACAAGATGAAGGATTCGGACCGTAAGCTCGCTGCAGTCTATGAGTCTCAGCTCGCTAATTCCGTTCCAGCTTTAATTGAGGAAGCAAAAGCTGCTGCCGGAAGCGTAAAGTTGGCTGTTAAGAATGTTGGTAACTTCGGTTCCTTCGAAACGCTTCGTAAGACTGTTCTCGACGTGCGTGCTCGCTTAGGTGAGGATGCTCCTGCAGTAGTAGTGTTGTGCGGCGTAAACGAGGACGATAAGCCTATGGTTGCGGTTGCAACTAACGAGGCTGCTCGTGGTCTTGGAGCTAAAGCTGGCGACTTAGTTCGCACTGCTTCCAAGGTTCTCGGCGGCGGTGGTGGCGGCAAGCCGGACTTCGCTCAGGGCGGCGGCACAGACGCTTCTAAGATTGATGAAGCGTTGGAAGCTGTGAAAGCAGAAGTGGCTAAGCTCGCCTAGCGCGAGGTATCCGCTTAAAATAAAACGAAATAATCTCTACCAAAAGCAGCACGAAACATGGTGTGGTTAGGTATTGATTTAGGTGAGGCCAGGGTCGGACTTGCGCTTTCCGACCCTGAGCTTACTTTTGCGCATCCAATCGGGAATGTGCAAGTTTTTGGGGATTCTTTTAGAGCTATTGACGAAGTTATGAATCTAATCGAAGAAAATCAAGTTAGCCGCGTCGTAATAGGTTTGCCGCTGCAGCTTGACGGTTCTGAAGGAAAGTCTGCGAAAAAAGCGCGACGTTGGGGAAAAAATTTAGAAAAACGAATTAAATCAGCTTATAGTGACGGAGAATGGGGTCTTTCGTACATTCCAGAAATTGTGTGGAAAGATGAGCGTTTAACAACGGTAAGTGCTCATAAGCAACTTTTACAAGCTGATTTTTCTACTAGTAAGCATCGTCCAATGGTGGATCAGCAGTCGGCGGTGCTTATTTTGCAGTCGGCTATTGACGCGAATAATATTGGAAAATCTTAAAATAGTTAGATAGTTTTAATAGAATAAGTAAGACGTTAAGAGTAGATGAGGAGTGTCAAATGTCGGACAATTTTGACGAATTTTTTGATAGTCATGCAAAATGGACTGAGCATGATGATTCTTCGTCTACTTCTAAAGATTCAGATTCCGGTTCAGGTTCCGGTTCTTCTGGAAAATCTCGTAGGCGCGCTAAAGCTCGTCTTGCTGCAAAAAAACGCAAGCGTAGAGCGAAAGCAGTTTTAGCAATACTGCTCGTAATGGTGCTATGCGTCGTTTGCTATGTTGGTTATAGTGCTGTTCGCGAGTGGCGTTTGTCGCAGAATAGCGAAACAGTTGCGGATTGGCCGGGACCTGGTTTTGGGGCCGTTGAGTTTACTGTTGACACCGGCGAAGGTGCTATTACAATCGCCGAGAAGTTAGTTAAAGCGAATATTGTAAAATCTCAAGCCGCTTTTACTTCGGCCGTTTCTGCAAACAATAAGATTTTGTACCCGGGCGTTTACGTGTTAAAAAAGCACATGGCTGCTATTGACGTTGTTAATATTCTTTCCGACCAAACTAAAGCAGGAGGTTTCCTAGACGTTCGCGCAGGAGAACACGCGTCGGAAATCTTGCAGCGCGCTTCAACGCTTTCTGGAATAAGCGTAGACAAGTTTAAGGCAGCTTTAGCAAACGACGCGTCTGGTATTCTTCCTCCCGAAGCTAAAGGCAGCGTTGAAGGCTGGTTTGAGCCTGGAGTTTATAACGTAAAGTCTATGAAAAGTGCGGAAGCTATTCTTTCGGCAATGGTAAGTAAGCGAATTGCTAAACTGGACGCTCTTGGCATTCCTAAAGGTAAGGATCGCGAAAAAGCTTTAATCATGGCCTCAATTGCCGAAGCGGAAGTGAATAGCAAAGAGTATTACGGCAAGGTTATTCGCGTAATACTAAACCGTTTGGCAAAAAATATGCCTCTTGGAATGGACTCTACTGTGGGCTACGGAGCGGGCGTAAAACCAATAAAACTTACGCAAGCAATGCTTGATGATGCGAATAATATTTACAATACGCGCATTCACAAGGGCTTAACTCCTACTCCTATTGGCATTGCTGGAGATAACGCCTTACTTGCCACTCTTAAGCCGCAAGATGGGCCGTGGATTTACTTCGTTACTACGAATCTTAAGACTGGCGAAACGAAGTTTACGGACAACGTTAAAGAATTTATGAAATTCCGCGACGAGTACAAGCGCAACAATCCTGAAGGCAACTAAAATAAATATTATTTTTTGGTTTTTATTTGGTGTGGCGCGAGTTTTTGTTTTCGAGATTCTTGAGTATCGTCTATGAGTTTTGTAACTGATTTAGTTTTTCGGTTTTGACGAGGCTAGAAAATTTGTGTTTGCGCACGTCCCGTCCTTCGGGCGCTCTGGCTGTTAAAGACGCTTATTGTGTTCGCCTTTCTTTAAGAATGTAGCTTCTCAGTCCTCTTTTAGTGCTGAACACAATTTTTCCAGCCTCTCAACATACTAACCGCCAACACAAAACTCATAGACTCGTTAAGCTAGTTACGAAAGTGCGTGGTTTACTAAGTGCAACTAAAGTCGCACAATTAAACTGCGGGTGGGTGCAACTAATTGCTTTAGCACCCAATCAGTGAGAAAAATCTCAAATCTTACCACACAAATATCCACACGACTGAATGATGCAAAATTAAACTATTAAATAAAATTTAGCTTTTAACCACATATATGTGTTTAGGTTGCAAAAGTTTTGCAAGTTTTCGTAGTCTGCTTTAATGAGGCAATTAATTATTACGATAATATCGGCGCTACCAACGCTTGTGTGCTTAATTTCAGTTTGCGTAACGGATATAAGAAGTCGCATAGTGCCAAGACTTTGGGTTGTTATTGCAGGAATTTTTCAATCTTTTGCGAATCTTATATATTCGATTATTTTGTTTAGAAATATTAGCGTGCTTATTTTCGGCTGTATTTCTTGCGTATTTGTTTTTGTAATTTATTGGATTATGCGAAAACTCACTCCAACAAATTCTATTGGCTTCGGAGATGTTACGAGTGCGTCAATGATCGCACAAGCATTGGTATTATTCGGATTTGACTGCTTAATTTACTGGTTTGCTTTAGTTGGAGCAGTTGGCTTAGTTTGGCTTTTTCTATGGAAAATTTACTGCAAAATCCGCATGCCAACTAACGCATCAATACCATTCGTGCCAGTAGAAGCAATATCTGCAATACTTGCAGCATTTCTGTCAGTAACAACCCACTCAATACTTGGTGGTTAGTAGAGTAATGTATTTGTACGCGTAAATTCGTAAGGAATGGAGAGTAGCATGCTTAGATGGCAAACGGCTGGGGAATCTCATGGTGAAGCGTTAGTTGCCATGATTGAGGGTTTGCCGGCTGGCGTGCAGATTAGTAGCGAAGATGTGGTTGCGGCTCTTGCTCGCCGTCGTCTTGGCTACGGTCGCGGCGCGCGAATGAAGTTTGAGCAAGATAAAGTGCGTCTTTTAACTGGCGTTCGTCATGGCGTGACTCTTGGATCGCCGATTGCTGTAGAGATTGCGAATACGGAGTGGCCGAAGTGGGCGGAAGTGATGAGCGCGGACGCGTTGGATCATGATTTGCCGAAAGAAGGCCGAAATGCGACGCTTTCTAGGCCGCGTCCGGGGCACGCTGATTTAACTGGCATGCGCAAGTACGGTTTTGATGATGCTCGCGAGGTTTTGGAGCGTTCGAGTGCTAGGGAAACGGCTTCGCGCGTTGCTTTGGGCGCGATTGCGGCCGCGTTTTTGGAGCAGGCTTTTGGTGTGCGCACTGTTGCGCATGTTGTTGGAATTGGCGGCGAATATGCCAACAAAAGTTTAGATTTACCAACTCCTGACGATGTTGCGGCTTTGGACGCTTCTCCGGTTCGCACTTTAGACAAAGACGCGGAAGTGCGTATGATGGCTCGAATTGACGAAGCGAAAGCAAATGCGGACACTTTAGGCGGAGTGGTGGAAGTGCTTGCTTACGACATGCCGGCTGGTGTTGGAACGTACGTTGAGTCAGATCGTCGTTTGGATGCGGCTTTGGCTAGCGCGATTATGGGAATCCAGGCTATTAAAGGCGTTGAAATTGGCGACGGTTTTGCAGAGGCGGATCGCCCAGGCTCGGCTGCGCACGACGAAATCGTAACAAGCGAAAGCGGCAAAATTACGCGCCTAACTAATCGCGCGGGTGGTATTGAAGGCGGAATGTCGAACGGCGAAATTATTCGCGTACGCGCTGCAATGAAGCCGATTCCGTCTATTCCGCGCGCTTTGCGCACGGTGGACGTGCTTACTGGCGAGCCGGCTCAAGCTATTAACCAGCGTTCTGATTTTACTGCTGTTCCGGCGGCTTCTGTAGTTGCGGAAGCTATGGTAAGGATTACTTTAGCGAAGTACGCTTTGGAAAAGTTTGGTGGGGATTCTTTGCAAGAAACGCGCCGCAATGCTGAATCTTACGTAGCTTCTTGGCCGGAGTATATGAAATGAGCGGTACTAAACTTCCGTTAGCTGTTCCGTTAGCTGTTCCGTTAGCTGTTCCGTTAGCCGTTATAATCGGCATGCCGGCAGCTGGAAAATCGCGAGTTGGCCGCGAAGTTGCGCATATTATGCATCTTCCTTTTTACGATACAGACGCAATAATTGAGCAAAATATTGATATGCCGATTCCGCAATATTTTGAGCAGTATGGTCAGGAAGCTTTTCGTCAAATAGAAGCGCGCACTGTTAAGGACGTAATTTTTGGAAGCAATGCTGAAAAAAGTATTGTGTCTCTTGGCGGCGGCGCTCCTATTCGTGAGGAAACGCAGGAAGTTTTGCAAGAGTACATGCGTTTGGGTGGACGCGTTGTTTATTTGCAGGCGAATGCTCAAGAGGCAATTGAGCGTGCGAGCTGGAGTAGTAATCGTCCTATGCTAATTGGCGATGGTGCTGAAAAACGCTGGATGAAATTATTTGAGCAGCGAGACCCAATTTTTCGAAAAGTGTCGAATATTCACATGCCAACTAAAGGTTCGACTCCTTGCATGGCTGCAGAAAAATTAAGGAATATGATTATGCAACGTATTGTGCACGTAACGGGAGAGGCAATTGAGCCTTATGATGTTCGCATTGGTGACGGTGCAATGCAACTTTTGCCGCAAATGCTTGGAAATAATCCGGTTCGTGTGGCTCTTGTACACACGCAGCCGGTTCAGCGCCACAGCGATAAAGCACGCGCGATTTTGCGTCAAGCGGGTTATGAAGTTTTTGACATGCTAATTCCGGACGCGGAAGCTGGAAAAACTATTCAAGTTGCGAGCGGAATTTGGGCGCGACTAGGTGAAGCTGGTTTTACTAGGTCCGACGCAATCGTTGGCTTAGGTGGCGGAGCCGCAACGGATTTGGCTGGTTTTGTTGCTGCAACTTGGATGCGCGGAATACGTTACGTAAACTGCCCAACTTCGCTTCTTGCAATGGTTGACGCTTCTACGGGCGGAAAAACTGGTATTAATACGGATGCTGGAAAGAATCTAGTCGGCAGCTTTTACACTCCGGCTGGCGTTTTAGCTGACACCTCTACTCTTTGCACTCTTCCTAACGATATTCTTATTGAAGGCTTGGGAGAGGTTGCAAAATCTGGTTTTATTAGCGACGGCGAAATTTTGAAGATTCTTAGCGATACCAATAACGCTAGGCTTTTGCGTGAATTTAATGGGGATGATTTAGAAAATAATAACGAACTTCACGAGCTGCTTGTGGAGCTTATTGAGCGCACGGTTAAAGTAAAAGCGTATCATGTTTCGAGCGACTTAAAAGAGCAGGGTTTGCGCGAGTTTTTGAATTATGGGCATACGCTTGGCCACGCAATTGAGCAGATTGAACACTTCCACTGGCGTCACGGAAACGCTGTGGCTGTTGGAATGGTTTTTGCGGCGGAGCTTGCGAAAATTTTGGGATATTTGGATGCGGAAGATGTTGCGTACCATCGTTCGCTTTTGGATTCGCTCGGATTGCCGACTTCGTGGGAGTTTGTGCAAGATTCGGATACTGCTTTTGAGTGCGTGCTTAATCTTATGCATCGCGATAAAAAGGCGCGCGGCAACATGCTACGTTTCGTAATTTTGGATGGTATTTCAAATCCTATTCATCTTGACAATCCGCCTATTGAAGCGGTTCGGGAAGCTTTTAGGCGCGTTTATAAGCAAAAATAATTAACTTGAGAGGCAATTGGCAATTATGGAAAATCAGCAGAATCAGCAGTCAAAAAAAGTGCTTGTAGTAAACGGACCAAATCTTGGACGTCTTGGCGTTCGCCAGCCGGACGTGTATGGTAGCGAGAATTTTGAAACTTTGCGCGAGTACTGCGAAAAGTGGGGTGCGGAGCTTGGCTTAAAAGTAGAAGTGCGCCAAAGTGACGACGAAGCGCAAATGGTTCACTGGATGCACGA
>CAMYED010000007.1 GCA_947254595.1 uncultured Gardnerella sp.
TACTCAGGTTCGTGATTTGAGTCCGTTGGAGAATCTGACGAACCTAGAAACCCTTGATTTAAATTTTAATAATGTTTCTGATTTGACTCCGCTAAGTAATTTGACGAACCTAAAAGACCTTTATTTATTTGGTACTCAGGTTCGTGATTTGAGTCCGTTGGAGAATCTGACGAACCTAGAAACCCTTAGTATAGTTAATCAAACTATTCCTATTGAATCTACTACTAAGGAAACTACGCTACCTGTTTATAGTGAATTCCCCAATGTTATTTTTAATATTCAAGGTGATGGTAACGGTATTGGCAGTATTACTAATGGTGTGTTTACTCTTAGCAAGGATTTACCGTATTTCGGTACTATACATATCAATTTTGAGCGCAAAAATATTAAAATCGGCAACGCTACCTCTGACTACACTGGAATTATAAAATTAAATCTTAATGTTCCTAAGATTGAGGTTATTAAAAAAGGCGTGATGAAGTATGCGGCGGATTCAAGACTTGGTTATAGAGAAACGAATGTAGTAACAGACGCTAACGATGGTACGCGTACAACGTATGCAGATGGACGCGATCCAGTAGAAGTTTCTGCTCAAGAGGGTTTAACTTATGTTGGTAATGTTAATAAGACAACAACGACGATTCCGTTTAAGACTACTTATGTTGCGGACGGTACTTTAGCTTATGAAAAGCAAGAAGATAAAACTTTTGGCCAAGATGGTTCTACGACGGTTACGACTACTTACAAGGTAGATTCTGGTAAGGGTCTTACAGCAGAGGTAGAAGGTAGTAAAGAGGATAAAGTTGATCCAACGAATCGTGTAGTAAGGGTTGGTAATGTTAAAACTGAAAATAAGGTTATTGAGTTCGAAATTGAAACTGTTAATGATGATCAACTTGATGAAGGTAAAGAAGTAACTACTAATGGTCAGAATGGCTCGGAAACCGTTATTACTACGTATAAGGTTGACACTTCTACAGGTTTAACAGATACGGTTGAAAGTACAAAAACTGAAAATCGCGTAGATCCTGTTAAACAGATTGTTCGTCGTGGAACTAAGAGGAAAGCTCCGGCTCCTGAACCTCCTGCTCCTAATCCAAATCCTGTAAATCCTGTGCCAGATCCATCTGTGACGCCAGGTGGAACTGGTGAACCAGGACAAGGTGGAACTGGTGGAACTGAAACACCAGGACATGGTGGAACTGTTGAACCTGGGCAAAGCGGAAGCGGTCATGAAGATACTAACCCTAGTGGAACAGGGTCGGGGGGAAGTGATCATCAAGGCGGAAGTGAACCGGGAAGTACTGGTCACGGCAATACAAATCCTGGTGGCAGTACAACGGAAGGTGATACACCGGGAAGTGGCACACAAGGAAGCGATAGCAATCCTGATGACAATACGCCTGGCAATAATGTTCCAGGCGGTGGCTCAAATTGGGGTAATGTTTTACCTGGCTGGCCGGTGAATCCAGGTGGTGTGTATCCGGGTGGTACGAATCCAAATGTGAACCCGGGTGGTGTGTATCCGGGTGTGTATCCTTGGTTTAATCCTGGAAGCACTGGTGGTTCGACTACAGGTTCAAATGGCGAAGGTACCAACAGTCAGTCTACGGACTCAAACAACTTTGGTAATGACTTCAATACCGGAGGCACCAATTATGGTACTGGTACTGGTGCCGAGGGTGATGCGGGTGCTGAAAATGGTGGAGGCTCCCAAAACTCTCCGTCAGCTCAGCGTAAGAACGGTCAAACGCATAAAACGCACGCCAAGAATGGTACTAACTCTAATTCGAAGCCTGCTAAAACCAATAAGGCTAAAGATAATAAAGCGCCTGATTCTAAGCCAAGCGGCTCTAAGACTGCTGGTTCTAAAGCAAGTGGTTCTAAGAAGACTAGTGCAAAAGCTGGTGCTAACGCTAGTAAGAATAATGCTGAAGCCAAGCGTACAGCAAAAGCAAAGCGCAAGGCGGAGGCTAAACGTAAGTTAGCTGCTAAGCGTATGGCTGAAGCCAAGCGTAGGGCAAAGGCAAGGGAAAAGGCCAAGGCAATGACCAATGAAAAGGCAGAAGCGAACAACAGCGCAAGCAACAATGCTAATAACAGCGCTAATAACAAGGCTAATAACAAAGCAAACGCCAAGGTCAATGCCAACGCCAACGCAAGCTCTAACTCCAAGTCTTCTGAATCTACTAATAATTCCAACAAGACTGCCGAGTCGAGCAAGTCGTCGAATCTTAGCGTGCGCTCTAATGATACTTCCTTACTTGGCATAATTATTGCAGCAGTGGTTGCTGCCGGTTCTGCAATCTTTATTGCAGTTAAGCGTTGGCGCAAACGCAATTAGGTTTCACGTGAAACTCGCCTGTAGGTTTTGACGGTGAGTTTCACGCCCCAGTTTCACGTGAAACGTGGCTGCCGTTAGCTTAATTCGTTAAGATAAGCTTGCGCGTCAAGAGCGGCACGGCAGCCCATTCCGGCGGCAGAAATCGCCTGACGGTACATTCTGTCTACAACGTCTCCAGCCGCAAAAACGCCCGCTACGGACGTGCGCGTTGAGGATCCTTCAACAACAATAGTGCCGTCTTCATTTAACTTAAGCGCGCCGTTAAGGAACTTCGTTGCAGGAGTGTGGCCAATTGCAACAAACAATCCGGACGCCTCAATCTCCCGAGTTTCACCAGTAACAACATTGCGAACAGTTAGAGAAGTTACTTCAGTGCCGTTGCCGTGAACCTCCTCAACTACGCTGTTAAGAATGAAATTAATTTTTTCATTCTCTTTTGCGCGATCAACCATAATTTTCGACGCGCGAAATTCCTCACGACGATGAATCAACGTAACCGAAGAACCAAAACGAGAAAGGAACTGAGCTTCCTCAAAAGCTGAATCGCCTCCGCCAACAACAACAATTGGCTTTCCGCGGAAGAAGAAACCGTCGCAAGTTGCACAATAAGACACGCCTCGACCAGAATACTCCTGCTCGCCAGGCACGCCCAATTTGCGCACTTGCGAGCCTGTAGAAACAATAACAGCCTCCGCCTCGTAAGTTACATCCCCCGAAACAGTTACGCGCTTTACACGGCCGTTTAAGTCTACAGAAGTTACGTCGTCTAATAGAACTTCCGCACCAAACTTTTCAGCCTGCTTCTGCATAGCTTCCATTAAATCAGGCCCAAGAATACCATCCGGAAAACCTGGATAATTTTCTACTTCAGTTGTATTCATCAGCTGACCGCCAGGCGTTAAAGCGCCAGCAATAACAAGCGGATTGTACCCTGCTCGACCCAAATAGATTGCAGAAGTGTAGCCGGCAGGCCCCGAGCCAATAATAATAACTTTACGAACGTTATTTTCCATTCTTTTCCTTCATGCTTTTCTTCATGCTTTTCTTAAACGCAAAGTGCGCAAAGTACGCAAATCGCTCAAAGCGGGCGTAAAGTAAATGCCATTCAAATATTACGTTAAGCACGCGCAAATAATTTACGCAAACCCTACGCTTTACAAATAATTAGTAATAATTAGTACAATTTTACAGAATTAATGTAAAGACTATTATTTGGCATATCGTCCTTTGGAACCCACATCATAAAGTCCTGAGACTTTACAATCTTCTTAAGCTTAACGTCAGTAGTGCCACTTTCATCAAAAGTAAACTCAGCAACCTGAGTTCCCTTCGTTGGATCGTCCTTAGTGTCCGCCAACAAGTAAGCGTGGCCGCCAGAAGAACGTATAGAAACAACGAAACGATACACCGTTTGCGGCTCAGTTAAATGAATATAATAACCGTAGCCATTCTGCTGGGCAGGGAAACTCAAGAACTGATAGCGATCCGCCTGATAAGCAACAGTATTCTTAGGAATACTCGGCTTAGGAACAGCACGAACCTGCTTCCTGCCAGTATGCTTTTTCGCAGAATGTTTTTCCTGCGGAAGAATACCCTGACTTCCAAAAGGAACATTCTCAAGACTTGTACTATCCCAAGAACTATTATTCCCAAAATTATCGGCGCTTTCATGTGAGCCAAACAAGCCGTGCAAAGCTAAAGCCAAGCCAACAATAAGCAATAACGAAACCGCGCCAATCGCAATAACCTTAGTAGACAACCCCCACCAAATTTTTGCGTCAGCAATAGTATTATTACCATTCTGCGAGCCCTGCTTCTGCTTATGAACATTCTCAGCATGCTCACGAGGCTGAAAACTTGGAGGCAGAGAAGGAGAATTACTCGAAACAGAATCCTCATCCTGGCTATCCCTAAGCTCATCACGCAGAGCACGCGCAGACTCCTCACCAGGAGCAACAAACCTACCATTAGTATCCACAACAGGAACGCGGCCAGTAGACTCACCCTCAGAAGTTAAGCTCTGAGGCCTAGACATAAGCTCAGTATGCTGAGCATTTTCAGCAAGCAAATGTTCAAAATCAAAACTTCCACTAACACTAGTTTCAGAAATATCAGGTTTTGGAGGCTGACTTTTTGGAGTTGCTGTGCGATCAAAAATGTTGCGCGAAGTAGCAGAATCCGGAAAATGCTTATACGAAGCAGACAAAGTTGGGAAAATAGCGTCATCCGTATCCAAATCCGTTGGCGCAAGAATATTAGCCATCTCCGCAGCAGCAATGTCGTGAAAATCAATGTCGGTATTCGTGTTGCTGTCGTCTTCAAAATCATTCTCAGCATCACTTTTATTCGACGAGCCAGAATTGCGCTTAAGCAAAGACCCCAAAGTACGACCCGCATTCTTAAAACTATGACTCAACTTTGCGGAGCCGTTTCCGGAAGTATCGTTAGAAATAAGAGACGAATCTTCATCAAGATTAATGTTCTTACCATTATTTTGCTCGATAAGTTGAGCGTCAAACTGCTCCTCGCTTTGAGCAAGATCCTCCGGCAAAGGAAGTATAACTTCGTCTTTAGCGCTTTTCAAACGCACATTACTAATAGAAGCAGCGCTAGTAATACCATCAAGCTCAATATCTTTTTCAGTTAGCTTAGAAAGAGGCGTATACGAGCCCAATAATGCCATTAATTCCGCAATAGAAGCCATAGGAATTATGTTTTCGTTAGAAGATAAGCTACGATTGCAAATCATTCCAAATTCCGAAGGAGTGTCTTCTGGAAGCAGCGAAGAATCAAAATGAGCCTGTATACGCGAAGAAGTTCTTGTAAGAAGCGTGTACAGCAGAGACGCAAGCTGACGAGTTGCAGTATGCTCTATAGATTGTTTTTGCTTATTCTTAGCATCCTGCTGCTGAGTAATATCCTCTAGCAGAGGGCTTACTGGAGTATCCGCAAGCTCAACTCCGGTAGTGGTGACGCGAACAGTATCGCTAGAAATAGAATGATGAGTAATATTGTTAGTAAGAAGTCTGCTCAAAGCTTGCGCAGTTTCGGCAACAATAGTACGTATTGCCTCATAGCTTAGCGGAGCGTCTTTTCTAGCTAAATAATCGTTTACAGTAACACCGCGATCCAAAGCCGTAACAATCAAAGCAAGAGAGTCATGATGCTGCAACTGCAAAACTTGAGTGAATTTGCGGCTGCGAGACAAAACTAAAGTAGAAGCGATTGTATTTACTTCTGGCAAGAAGCGAGAGTCTCTAACAATAAACAGCTGGCAATCCTGCGTAAGTATGCGGTCGTTAGCCTGCCAAACTTGCAAGCCTGCTTCATTGCGTAAAAGTGACACTAAAACGTATCTGCTCAGTACAATGTCTCCCAGCCGAGGTTCCATTTGCTCCTCATCTTCCTACGTGCGCGCAATGATGATGACAATATATTTCTTCACTAACATCTCATTGTACTGATGAAACGTCATGTTATGTACTGTATTTTGCCGATATTAAAATATTTTCCAAAACTATTACAGATTCTTCTTAAAAATATTTTACATCTTAATGCTCATTGCTATTTAGTTGACTACATTCCGGCATTCCCTTTACGCGCATGTATAGCAACTAACGCTTTTTCGCGCGATTGCGTTATTTTCGTTACGCGCGCGTACAGTTACTGCCGATTTTACGCACGATTTCAACATTTCCGTTACGAGCGTGTATAGAAACTAACGAATTTAAGTCTATATGCGATATTTTCATTACACGCGTGTAAAGTCACTGCCGCTCGAATATTCGTGTGGCAGAGATTTGAGATTTTTTGCACTGAGCTAGGACGCTCGCGCCGCGCCAAATGAATCGAAAAATAAATGTTTAGAGATTGCGCTTTGTAGATTGCACTTTTCGCGGTGTGCGGTTCTTCTGAGACTGGCTTTGCGCGGTATCTTCGAAAATTTTTGCAAGCGGAGTAAGCGCAGGAATCTTCTTAGCTAGCTTACTAATTATTGGAGAAGATAAATCTACCAGCTCACTAGTTTTCAAAAGCAAAAGTGCAGCAAGATAAATAATCGCAATAACAATCGTCATTACAGAGCAAACAATTATTGCGTATATCCACCTAATTACGCCGTGCAAATTAGGAGAATCAAGACTTAAAGCGCGCAATAATGGATTGCGCACTAGCATGCCAACAATTATTGCTACTACGGAGGCAAAAACAATTTTTACGTGCGTAACAACAAGCCTGTGATCGTCTAAATTGTGGTCGAAACGATTACGCAGCATGTGCACAAGCGACGGAAAAGTTAGCAGGAAACTTATAGATACGCAAGCGCCTAAAGCAGTAACCCAATGAGTAGGAGGTAAGAAATTAACGCAGCAAATAAAAGCAATAAGCTCGGTGAAAAGCTGAGCTACAGCAAAAATGAAAGGACTTTTCCCATCTTCAAAGGCGAAGAAAGTTCGTTGAATAATCAAATAGCAGCTTGTAAGAGGAAGCCCGAAGGCAAGCATCATCAACGGAGCTGCCATCAAATTAGCCTCATTCAAGCTTATTGAAGGAATTAAAGCAAGCGAAATAGGCGTTGGAATAACAATAAAAACAACGGTAAAGAAGCACATTATTATGCTTACGTTGCGTATTGCTTCGCTTAAATCGTTGCGCGCGCTACGCAAATCGTGAGAGGCGATTGAGCGTGAAATTTTAGGGAAAATAGCCGTTGCAACCGAGACCGCTACAAGAGAGTACGGCAGCAGAAACATGGTATAAGCATTTTGGTAAGTGGCATTGCCGGCAACGTCAAACTGGTCTAAGCCTAAACGCTGCTCGGCAACAAACGGAACGCTAGTTGTAATATGCGTAGTAATCATAACAACAATTTGCGTAACAATAACAATTCCAGTACTCCACGCTGCAACTGGGCCCATAGCGCGCAAACCAATATCTCGTATTCCAAAACTTGGACGATAATGAATTCCGCTTTTCATTAAAGGCCAGAACAACACTAACGCTTGAGCTGCAACACCAAGAGTCCAAAAACCTGCCGTAAGAAGCAGCGTATTGCCGTTCCAAAAACTTAGAGGCTTATACGTTGCTTTTCCAAAAATCAGAATAAAAGCGCCGAAACCTAGGCAGCTAATAATATTTGCTGCAACTGAGCTCCACGCGTACATTGCGAACCGGCCTTTAGCTGCAAGAACTTGACCTAGAACCGTGTAAAGACCATAGAAGAAAATCTGCGGCATGCACCACAGCGTAAACGAGCAGGTTAAGGCTTGCATTTGTGCGCTTCCGCCCGCGTACAGCATTGTGAGTATAGGAGTAGCTGCGGCCATTAGCACAGTAACCGCAAGAAGTAGTGCAATAGCAAACGTTATTAGCTTATTTAAGCGTTCTTCCGCGTTCTTTTTTTCAAGAGTGCGCACAATTTGCGGCACTAAAACTGCGTTAAAAATGCCGCCGGAAACTAGCGTATAAATAAGCTGCGGAATCATAGATCCAGCCTGATACGCGTTTGCTGCTAATCCGGTAGTTCCTAGGGCTGCGGCAAGCAGAATAGTACGTAATTGTCCTGTAATACGCGATGCGGCTGTTCCACTAGCCATAATGACGGAATTGCGACCTACTGAACTCATTCGTCTGGATCCTTCTTACGGTGGAATTGCCTCCAAAGACCAAGCAACCCAAGCATGAAAGCAAATATTATAATAATCGTACCGCTTTTGTCGCTAATTTGCAGCGTGCTTGTTATAAGAGTGCTTTGCTGCTTAGAAAATGGGCGATGCTGGCTATCTTCTAATACGAATGTTGCTTTAGTGCGCGTAGAAGTAGTAATTCTTAAAGGCAAAGTGATTTGCGTTTCGCTATTTGCAGGCACGTTTACTAATGTTTTTCTGCGCGTAACGATTTCCATAGCGTGAGTGTCGGCGGATAAATACACTTTTACCGGATACGGGTACGTGTTGTTAATTGTGACTGGCATGCTTGCGGTTTCGCTAACTGCCGTAATATCTTTTGGCGGGATTATGCGTATTCCAGAAAGTAGCGTATAGGCAAAACGTTTGGAAGTGTTTTCTGCAGGGCGCGTTTTATTTCCCTGATTTTTATTCGTATTGTTTACTAATTCGTGCAAAGCAATACTGTTGTAAAGCTGAAGTAAGTATTCTCCCCAAACTTTTGAGCTGATTTTGTTTTTGGATTTAGTTGTTTGTTTTGCAAGAGCTTGAGCGTCGCTTTCCGTGTTGCGCAAATGGTTTGATTTATTTTGCTCGATTATGCTGTGTGTAAAGCGTAGAACGTCTTTTCTGTGTTGCTGCAAGCTTTTTAGAGTGGACTGCCTTATTTTAGCTTTTGAAGCGCTGATTGCGCTAGAGTGCGGAATTGCTTGCATAATATTGTTTTTTCGCCAATAAGGAAGCGTATCCTGCTTAATTTTCGCCATCTCTGACAATTCGCTTAGTGAAAGCCAAGGCGATTTTTCTAATGCGCTCATAACGGAATCTATGTAAGAAATATTCGTGCGATTAGAAAAAGTAATTAGAATATGTCGTTCTACGTAAGGCTGTTCCATCTGGTAGAACGCACTTTGCGCAACTAGACGATTTATGCGACCTGCCTGCGTATTTTCACTAGTAGCGTTAGAACTTGTTGGCTTACCGTTAGCTAATGTTGTAAGCACTTCTTGAGGCGCTAATACTCGAACGTCTCCTGCTGGAGTAGGTATGTCGTATACTCCGTTGCTAACGGCAAATTTAGAGGAATCTGAATCAAATTCGTCGGTTGCAATAACCGTATTGTAACCGTTGCGTTTTGCTTGTTCTAGCGCGCTTAGAGTCCATTTTCCGTACGTTTGCCAAGCGTAAGTTTTAGCAGCGCTTTGTTCAAGAGATTTGATTTGTTTTACGTTGTGCGAACTGGAAGTATTTTGGCTGGAAGTATTCTGATTAGAAGGATGCGAGTTTTGAGACGACCAAACTTTTTCGCTAATGCCGGCAGAATTATATGCGCTAGAGTTTCTTTCATCCGCGTACGCACTAATATCAAACCCGGATTGCTGCATGTATGCACTTGGCGTAAATAATAAGCGTGCTGCTTGTAAAGTATTTATGTCTGCAACAGTTTGCAATTTTTCGTGCTTGCTAGCTAAATCTGCCTGCTCAAGAATGTGATGGGTATCGTCTTTGCTGGCTTGCAATAACGTTCCGCTATGATTATTAGGCTTCGTAATTTCCTCTTTTAGCGCATACTGCGTACGGCACAAAATCGGCATTACTGCAGTAAGTTTCATTGCTGGAGAGCTAGAAGTGTGTAAGCCCGTATTCGATCTAGTCAAAAAAGAAAATATGGATTTATATCGTAAGTAATCGTTGGAAAAATACGTAATTTTTAACGGTTTTGGACCCCAGTTCCAAATATTTTGAAGCTCTTTTTTATCTGCTGGTATATTAAATTGGACTGTCGAAGTGCTGCCAGCATTTAATTTAGAGATTTTTACGGAACCTAATATTTGAGGCGTTGGTATTAGAGACTCGCCTTGAGCCCAATTTTGTAAATCGGTGCGTGAAACGAAAGTGTAGTTGGAATTTACGGAAAGTTGGATTGTTCCTTCTGGCAAAGATACAGTTGTTGCTTTAATGCTTGCAGTAAGATGATACCCGCTTTTATCGGTTACAACTGGAGTGGCTTTAATTATATTAAGCTCAATACCTTTGCTTCGCGGATTTTCATAAGCGCGATTTTGGTTTTTTTGTTTTGTTTTTGCTCGCGCATTGGAATTTTCGGATTGCGTATCTGCTTTAGCTTCTTTTAATAAGCCAATATGTTGCAAACCAATATATTGTGCGTTTGGAATGATGCTTATAGAAAAAATGATGGTAATAGTCGCAAAAAATACGAAAATTGAGCGCGCTGTTGCGCTGGTTGCGCGCAAAAATGTGCGCAACAAAGCAAAAATGGCGTAATATAAAGAGCTTCGTTGCGAATTTTTAAGTGAGGATTCGTATTGGTTCTTAAGCGCGATATTCTTCACTTCTGGACCGCCTGTGTGCTTTTTTCGCATAAAGCCATGCGACTTTGCGTTCGTTTGGATAACTTAATATAGCGTTTAGCTCATTAAAATTCACCCATATTGCGTCTTCTGCTTCGTGGTCGGGGTCTCCTAATACAGAAAGGTTGCCGCTTACGTAACGAAGCGCAAAATGGTGAACTAACTTGTGCACGCGGTGTGTTGTTCCTGTAAACCAATAGTCGATTGTTGCAATAGAATCAACTACTTCACCGACTATGCCGGTTTCTTCGTGAATTTCTCGCACTGCAGTTTCTTGCGGCGTCTCACCTTTTTCTATATGACCTTTTGGTAAGCACCATTCAAGA
This sequence comes from uncultured Gardnerella sp., assembly GCA_947254595.1. Classification (GTDB taxonomy): domain Bacteria; phylum Actinomycetota; class Actinomycetes; order Actinomycetales; family Bifidobacteriaceae; genus Bifidobacterium. The sequence goes on from CAMYED010000007.1 coordinate 10,706, forward strand.
TGTCCGCTTCTTGAATGACGAGCTATAATTGCGACACGCCCGAGTGAGTCAAAAACTAGTCCTCCGGCGGAGTATTCGCGAATAATTGGCAAGTCTTGAGCGTCTAAAGAAGCAAAAGTTGTAGGCGTATCTGCCAGTCTTCGCTGCGGCATAAGTGCAGGAGAAGCACCTGAAACTATTGATGTTTTTTGAATAATTTCAGTAGTTTCTACCGTCTCTTGTACGGAGTGATCGTCTTCGGAAAAGATTGGAATATCAACGAAAATCTGCTTTTCTTCGCAATCTTGTTTGCAAGTTTTTTTGAGATGCATTTTAGCTATGTCAAGAGGCGTTATAGCAGTCTTAGGCTGATTTTGGGCATGATTATCCGCAGTCTTGGCGAGCATGCGTCGTAAATCTGCGGGAGTAACCATACACTCCACCTTACTCAATCCGCTGTGCATTGGGGTAACGGTATGCTGGAATATAGATTGATTTTTGCTGAAAGGGTGTCGGTAAGGGTGACTGAGAACTTTGAAGTTTGGCCTGAAGCTATAGAGTTGGGGCGGCTTTTTGCTGAGCATAAGTATGAACTTGCATTAGTTGGTGGTCCTGTGCGCGATATGCTGCTGCATCGCGTGTCGCACGACTTGGATTTTTGCACTTCAGCTCGTCCGGAAGAGTTTGAGCCGATTTTGCGTCGTTGGGGGCATGACGGTTTTTGGGATATGGGCCGAAAATTTGGCACATTGGGTGCTATGCGTAGGCGCGCGGATGGTACGGAAGTAAAAGTTGAGATTACTACTTACCGTTCCGACGTGTACGATCCTGAGTCTCGTAAGCCTGAAGTGCAGTATGGGGATACTCTTGAAGGGGATCTTTCGAGGCGAGATTTTACTGTTAATGCGATGGCTTTGCGCGTGCCGGAATTGGAGTTTGTGGATCCTTTCGGCGGGGCTGCTGACTTATCAAAAGGTGTGTTGCGAACGCCTGTTGATCCTCGTCAATCTTTTGATGATGATCCTTTGCGTATGATGCGTGCGGTACGTTTTGTTGCTCAACTTGGGTTTACGATTGAGGCTAATACGGCTGAAGCAATTGTAGATATGGCGGATAGGTTGAATATTGTTTCAGCTGAGCGTGTTCGTGACGAAATTACTAAACTTTTGCTTTCGGATCGTCCGCGCAAAGGTTTGGAAGCGCTTGTTGAATCGGGTATTGCGAATCGCGTGTTGCCGGAAATTCCAGCGTTGCAACTTGAAATTGATGAGAATCATCGGCATAAGGATGTTTTTGAGCATACGATGACTGTTCTTGAGCGTGCTATTGCTTTGGAAACGGACGCGGAAGGCCCTGTTCCGTCTCCGGATTTAACTTTGCGACTAGCAGCTTTGTTGCACGATATTGGTAAGCCTCGTACGCGCAAATTTGAGGATGGCGGAAAGGTGAGTTTCCATCATCATGATGTAGTTGGTGCAAAAATGACGCGCAAGCGCCTAAAAGCTTTACATTTTGACCATCATCTTATTGATGATGTGAGTGAATTAGTGAATTTGCATTTGCGCTTCCACGGTTATGTAGATGAGCCGTGGACTGATTCTGCCGTTCGTCGATATGTGAAGGATTCAGGTCATTTATACGAGCGTTTGAACCGTCTTACTAGAGCTGACGCGACTACGCAGAATCGTCGCAAATCGCTTATGTTTGAGCATGCGATGGACGAAATGGAAGATCGCGTAAAAGAGCTTAAAAAGCAGGAAGATTTTAACTCTATTCGCCCGGATGTAGACGGTAATGAGATTATGCAGTTGTTGAATTTGCAGCCAGGTCCTGTAGTTGGCGAAGCTTATAAGCACATGCTCGATTATCGTCTTGATAATGGTCCGGTAGATCACGATATTGCGGTTGCGGAATTGCAGCGCTGGTACGCTGAAACGCATGCAAAGTAATTACGCTGCAAAGTAGCTATAGTTTTATTTACGGATCGATACTTGTTGTTCTTCAGTCGTGTGGATATTCGTGTGGTAGAGATTTGAGATTTTTCGCACTGAGCGAGGTGAACGTCAGAGCCGAAGGCTGCTGATTCGCCGAGCGAAGAAGAAAAATCGAAAAATCTCTGCGATAAGGCACGGTTATTAACGATTGACACGCAGAGTTTGGGGGATTTCTCTACGAGCACTAAAAGAGGACTGAGAAGCTACATTCTTAAAAATAGGCGAACACATTAAACTCTTTTAGCAGCCAGAGCGCCCGAAGGACGGGACGTGCGAGGAGAGAAATCCCCCAAAACTCGCGCCACAGCGAACAAGAACTGTCAATCAAACTATAGTTTATTTTACGTTTTAATTGTGCCGTCATTCATTCGTGAGGGTATCCGTGCGGCATTCGCTTTACGCGCGCGTAACGAAAATATCGCATATAGACTTAAATCCGTTAGTTTCTATACACGCGCGTAACGAAAATGCCGAAATATAGCGGAAAATCGGCAGTGACTTTACGTGCAGGTAACGAAAATAACGTAATCGCGCGGGAAAGCGTTAGTTACTGTACGTGAGTGTAAAGGGAATGCCGAAATTTAGCCGGCAGAATTACTGCGAGCATTGAGATGTTAATCAAACTATGCAAAAAAGTAGCAACGCATGGAAAGTAGCAACGCTTAGAAACGATGATTCTACTTTACTTCCTTATGCTGAGCTGCTTTAGGAAGTTGCTTCATAGCGTCCGCTTTTACGCATCCCTTAATCTCTTGTATTGCAGCACCTGCAGCAGGAACATCAACCTTTGGGCGCAGATTGTTAAAAGTTGAGCCAAGAACAACATCTACAAGCTTATCTTGGCGGTCGTCCATGCGCATAATAGAATCAGCAAAGTTAGCGTTTACTGTATACGCTTCATTAATAGCGTTTTTTCCAAAATAAATAGTTGTACGCTTTACGTTGCTAGTTTTATTGTTATTGACCTCGGTTAGATTAAAGCCTCGAGCTCTAAGAGCCTCGCCTACCGCTCGTGCAAAACCGCGGAATTTTGTGCCATTTAATACGCGAATAGATACGGCACGATTATCCAAGTAAGGAGTTTTTGCACCTTCCTTGCCTCTAATAGCGCACGGTGCAGTAACGCCATAATTTGGATTATCTCTTGGCGCTGGCACTGAATTTATGCCAAAAACGTGGAATTGTACAAGTAAAGCGAGCGCAAAAATAACAGCTAAACCAATGCTCACAGTGGTAAGCACAGACCGTTTTCTTTGATACATGAAAGCTTTACGAGCAATACGTTCGTCGTATTCTTGCGCCATGTTCACTTCCGATCTGTTAGTTCATTGTTTTATTTTCGATTGGTTTGCTAAAGCGCAAAGCCTAATATACATCGCATTTTACTGACTATGTATGACTGACACTACTTGCATGTAATAAATTAATAAAGAAAATTTTTAGGTGCACTTGAGCTGCGATTTTACTGCTACTTACTGCTACTTACTTCTATTTACTAATTACTAATGCGAAATCTTGTACTGTTATGCTTCTAAATCTTTGCATGCGCGGTAAAGTGCAATAAATTCGTCGCAAGTAAGTGTTTCTCCACGCCTTGTTGGGTCTATCCCCGACTTTTCGTATGCGGCTTGCGAAACCTTGTTCTTAAGAGCTGCGTGCAATGTTTTTCTGCGCTGCTGGAATGCAGCATCAATAAGAGCAAATACTTCCTCGCGTTCGGTTTCATCCCCCTTACTCGCAGAATCGCGAGTGAAAGAAACTAGTGCAGAATCTACGTTTGGAGCAGGCCAAAACACGTTGCGCCCAATAAGTCCAGCGCGCTGAGATTTTCCGTACCACGCCAACTTTACGCTTGGAGTACCGTAAACTTTGTTCCCCGGTTGAGCGCACAATCTATCTGCTACTTCTTTTTGAACCATAACTAAAAAATGCTTCAAATTACTGAATTTTTCTAGCAAAGTAAGCACAATAGGCGTCGCAACATTGTATGGAAGATTTGCAACAAGAGTAAACTGAGGAGATTCTGCAAGTTGCGGCACATCTTTAGCCTCTACTGCTAAAGCATCTTTCAAAATTACCTTAAAACGAGATTTCGCGTTCGGCATAAATTCTTCAACTGTGTGCGGCAAACGTTTAGCAAGCGGGGGGTCAATTTCTACTGCTGTAAGATTCGCTCCTGCTTGAAGTATTGCAAGAGTAAGCGAACCAAGCCCAGGGCCAACTTCCATTACCGTGTCTCCAGGCTGAACTTCAGCGGCTGCTACTATTTTTCGCACGGTACCAGGATCTATAACAAAGTTTTGGCCAAACTTTTTTGTAGGCGTAATGCCTTCTTCCGCGGCAATGCGGCGAATATCGGCTGCTCCCAAAAGCTGACCTTCATTTTCAATGTTAATTTCCGTCAATGTGTACCGTCCAATATGTAATTAATTTATATTGCGAATCTAATAATTATATTGTGCAATTTAGCGTATTAATACAGTGTCGATACCGTATCAGTATTCGCTAGTATCTCGCCAGTATCTCACTAGTACCAGCCGATTTCGCGAGAATGTTTTACTGCTCCGCTAGGGCTCTTATATTTTCCTTTTATGTAGTTAAGACCCCAGGTGATTTGTACAGCTGCGTCTTCGTGCCAGTTCGCTCCAGCGCTGCTCATTTTATTCCCAGGAAGTGCTTGCGGTATGCCGTAAGCGTGCGAACTTGGATTTTCAGCATTCCAGCGCCAACCGGATTCCCTGTTCCAAAGCCAAAGAAGATCCTCCCACTCTTTACCTTTCCAGCCCATTTGTGCCGCAGCGCCCTTAGCAAAAAGTTTGGCCTGCTCAGGGGTGGCATGAACAAGACTATCTGGGTTTGCTTCAGGAGCAGGAGCAGGCGGATTTGAATTTTGCGCAGGATCTGCAGCTTGCTGCTGCGATTGCGCAGACTGGTTTGCAGTCTGGTTTGCGGAATCACTAGTAGATTTTCCGTTTTCGCTGCCATTTTGTGATTGTCCCTGCGCTTGTCCCTGTGCTTGCCCTTGCGATTGCTGCTGACTTTGAGCTTGCGTTTTCGATTGAGCCTGAGCCTGCGCTTGGTTCTGCTGAGCATTGTTTTGTGTTTGAGCCTGTGCTTGAGCTTGAGCCTGATTTTGAGTTTGAGACTTATTCTGCTCAGGTTTTTGTTCGGCCTTAGATTGCTCAGGTTTTTGAGTTGCCTTCGGTAGAGTCTGCTTTTTATCCTGCTTTTTATTCTGCGTTTTTTTCGGCACAGAATTGTGATGAACCGGTGCAGGAGCTGCTTTTCCAATTGCAATAACCTGATTAATTGCAGGCTTTATTATATTTTTTGAAACGAGAATAGCGCTTTCTGGCTTACCGTCAACATACGTTACGTTATATACGTCTTCGCGTTCGCCATTAACTCCAACTTGTTGCACTACGCGCGCATTCGCAGGAAGTTTAGGATCTACAACAGTTTGTGTTGCAAAAGGAAGTAATACTGTACGAGTTTCTTTGCCGTGAGTCACGCGCGAAATACGCAAAATCGTATTTCCGCCGCTTTCTTCTACGCTAATTCGATCTTCTTTGCCAAGAACAATTCCCTGAGCGTCCAAAATTGCGCTCGCAGGAAGGTTTCCGTTTGGTGCAATCCGTGTTTTACCGTCGGCAATAACCGTTATTGGACCTTTTTTATTAAGTGACAATCCGCAAGTCAGCTGGTCGTAAATATTTTGCAAATTTACAGTAATTCGTTTAGCGTTTTTTGCGTTTGCTCGGAAGAATCCAATAAGCTGATCAATGCTTGTAGCAATTGTCCAAAATGGTATTGTCACTCCGTCTACAGTAATAGAAGTTTGATACGCGCTGCGTACAGTAACAGTGGCATGGTTCGTAAGAATATCCCCAGAAGAAGAAATAACTTGGTCGTGAGTTTTAACAGGTATTTTCTGTTCTTCCAACAATCGTGCTGACGTTACTGCGTAAGTATTAACAATACGCGTTTTTCCGTTGACAACCAGTGCTACTGATTTTTGAGATGTAAAAGCAAATATGCTTATTGCTGCAAGTGATAGAGACAAGATGCAGGCAATAATACGAGTTCGTCGCATTACTATTAAGCGTCGAGGAGTCCATCGACGTGCCATATAATCACTCCCTTCACTGTAAGACTGGCTTAATTATACCTGTTGGGCGTCTACAGATAAAACCAAAAAATAAAGTGGGGGCGGGAGAGAAGGGGATATTCCCGCCCCCTATGAGGTGGAGCTGGTTGGGGGACGCTCCACTCTCACCCCGGAAACCCTGAGTTGGGGGAAGGTTTCCGAGTTCTTACTCGCGAAAAGTTTTTTGTTATAAGATCAATTGCAATCCCAGTTGGCAATAATACTACTTTTTATCATACGCTATAATTTGCGCGAGATATTAGAAGTAACAATCTATCTTATTTTTTATAGTTATGCTTCATTTATTTTTGCTTTAACTATTGCACGTTATTATATGTGATGCGAAAGATAACAAAATAACTACTGTAAAAATCGTTGTAAATAAAGCGAAAGCACGCTGAAATGTAATATATGGAGCCTCCTGCCGGGATCGAACCGGCGACCTGCCGCTTACAAGGCGGCCGCTCTGGCCATCTGAGCTAAGGAGGCGGTTGCTCTATTCATGCAAAAAGTATTCGCAAAAGTATTTGCAAAATTACTTGCATTACACAGAACATTGATTAGTGTACCATACGCTACGTCATTACAAAATCACTGTGTTGCCGAAGTGTTGCTAAATGTGTTACTAAAATGCAATTTGTGTTACGCAAGAAAAAGCAATTTTCAGATTTTGGCAGTGTAAAGCATTAACATAATGAATATGGAAGATGTGAGCATGTTTGATTTGCGTCCGGGGAATAATGTTGGCGGATACACTCTAATTTCAAGGCTTGGCGGCGGTGCTATGGGGTCCGTTTGGCGCGTATGCGACGGCGGCGGAAATCAATATGCTATGAAAATATTGCGTGCTTCTGTAAGTGCAAATCAAAGCGAAGATGAAGATGAGGAGCAAATGCGAGCTAGGTTACGCTTAAAACGTGAGGCCCTAGCTCTACAAAAAATACATCATCCGGGAGTTTGCTCAATTGTTGATATGGAGTTGGACGACTCAATTGCGTTTATTGTAACTGAGCTTATTGAGGGACGTAATTTGCGCGAAGATGTTGCAGAAAACGGCCCTTATGTTGCGGATGATTTAGAAAGACTCGCACATAAGCTTATTGAAGCAGTACAAGCCGTGCATGATGCTGGTATTATTCACCGCGATATTAAACCTACGAATGTTATGATTGCGGCTCATGGTCCGGTGTTGGTTGATTTCGGCATTTCTATGGGCGAAGGTGAAAGTCACGTTACTCGCACCGGTTTAGTTATGGGCACGCCTGGATTTATTGCTCCGGAGATTATTGATGGTGATGATTCAGATGAGCTTACTGACTGGTGGTCGCTTGTTTCAGTTTTGGCGTTTGCTGCTACAGGAAAACCTGTTTTTGGTACGAAACCTTTAATGGCAGTGTTGGAACGTGCAGCTTCTGGCAATGCAGATTTAAGTGGATTGCCGACTAAAACTATGGATGCTTTTAGAAAAGCTTTACAGCCGGATCGGCAAAAGCGCTGTTCGCCTTATGTTTTAGAGCATGCGATTAGTGAAGATGCTATGAATCCTTTAGTTTGGCCGGAAGCATCCCGCCCTTTTGATTACAGCGCCGCACGCGGAAATATGCGCGAAATGTGGCGTGAAACAAAGCGTGAAACAAAGCGTGAAACGGATACGGATGAAACAAATACGGATAAAACCATTTATTTGGAATCTTCCAGCAATGCTGACGCAACTTGTGTAGTAAGTGCAAACGAAAATGCTCTCGACTCAACATCAACTATTCCGGTTAATTCTACTACTGTTATGCCGAAAGCTGCGCGGCAAGCATCAAATCAAAATACTATAAGTTCGGAGCAAAATAACTTAGACAACAGATCCGATGATTTAGACAACGAATACGATGATTTAGATAATAAGTCAGAGCAAAATACGGATCCAAGCCAGTACGAGTACTTATATCGCGGATCTTTCGCACTACTGATTTGTTTGCTGGTATGTGCTGCAATTGCTTGCTTGAATGTGCTTGACGCAGCTGGATTATGCATACTTATTACGTGCGTTAGTTCTGCTGCAGGATACAATATTTCCGCGCGTTTGCGCCGCAAGCAGCTTAATAACGGTGTACTTCCCCGGCATGATGCTGTTATTCGCATTGCCTCCTTGCCGTGGCATATTATTCGCGGAATTTTATATACGATTCCTAGGATTGTAGTAGTTGTAATTGTTTCTTGCGTTGGATCTGTTGCGTATCCGTATATGTTAAGTGGCACTCCAGAATTGTTGTCTTTAAAACTTGGATTTTTGAATATTTTTTTGCCAACTTACGCTCCAACAATTTTCTCGCAAACTTCAGTTGGCTACGCCATAGGTTTTCTTATTGCGTGGTTTATTCTTGCCGTGTGCAAAGCAACAACAATATTTTGTTTAGGCTTAGGCGCACTTTTTACTCAAAAAAAATAGAACCGAAGGATATTGCAAAAACAATATTACAAAAACAATATTCGTATTTCCGTTGATGCCATACATTAAACTGTACGCAGTTGTTTATTTTAATCTATTTCGCTGGGAGTAATCCTGGTGCGTATTAAAGGACATAAAAAATAATGTATAAAAATCAGCCGGATAACGCTCAGAAAGTAGATATGCCCGCAAGTATTAGTCAAGAAACGGTTGATAACGGTGGGAAATTTTATGTTGAAGAGCGCGAGCGTCGTCAGCAAACAATTATCGGAATTGTTGTAACAATTATTATTATGGCCATGATTGCGGCAATTGGCGTTACTGCTTATCAAGCTTTTTATCAGCCGCAAATCGATGTTGAAAGAATGCAAATTGAGCGTTCTGAGAAAGCTAAAAAGCAACTAAAAAAACTTGGTGCTAAATATAAGCCGGAAGTTGTTAATTTTAAGGGCGGAATTCTTATAAGCAAGCTTGGATACAACAAGCCTGTTGCGAAAGCTCCAACGGTTGCAACTTATTTTGATCCGTTATGCCCTGGATGTGGAAACTTTAATCGTGAAGCAGATAAAACGCTGATTTCAATGGTTAATGCAGGTCAAATCAATTTAGAAATACACCCAATGTCATTCTTGGATAAGTTTTCTGCTGGTCATTATTCGACTCGCGTAACCGGCGCTATTATGTATATTGCTTCGTACGATAACAATCCACAGCATTTACTTCAGTTTGTTAATAGCATTTTTAGTGAAGAATTCCAGCCGGAAGAAGGGAAAGACCAGAAGCCTGTAAGCAATGAAGAATTGATTAAGCTGGCTAAAGAATCTGGAATTTCAGACGAAATTGCAAGTAAAGCTTTTGACCGGAAATATTTGAAGTGGCAGAGTTTGATTAACGACTGCACTCCTGATTTCAAAGAGCTGTTGAATGTTTCTGGAACTAACAAAGGTTCAATGACAACTCCAACTGTAACTATTAATGGAAAGTTGCTCGATATTAATGCTGCAAGCGACAAGAATATGAGAACTATTGACGCTTTGTTGCATTGCATTGGTTTGGATAAAAATCAGGTTGGAGTTGAAGGTCAAATGCCTAAAGTGTCTAACACCGACGCTCCAATTGCTTTGTAGTTGCATAAATTTGTAGTTGCATAAAAGTAGCTATATAAAGAATTTAGTTAAAACTAGCGCTCCGACCTGCTTGAGCGCTGCGATTTAGCGCGCGAAGGCAACTCGGAGCGCCGAGCTTGCTTGGGGTTGAAAGCACGGTGTGCTTTCAACGCAAGCGAGGTCTGCCTTCGTCTCGATTGACGAAGGCAGGGCAGGTTAGTGTGGTTGTGCTTTAGAAACTAGGTTGTGATTGGTGTGCGCTCCGACCTGCTTGAGCGCTGCGATTTAGCGCGCGAAGGCAATTCGCAGCGGAACCTCGCTTAGGTTGGAAGTCCTGTAGACTTTCGGCCTAAGCGAGTTTTTCGTAAGTGAGCACTTATATTGCGCGAGAGCTTGAAAAAGTTATTAACTACACGCGCGTGTAATGAAAATGTTGGAATCTAGCGGAAAATTGGCAATGGCTTTACAGCGTTGTAACGAAAATATCAAAATCGCCCCCAAAATCGTCATTTGCTATACGCGCGTGTAACGAAACTAACGCACTCAGCATTAAATCCGTTAGTTGCTTTACGTGCGTGTAATGAAAATATCGGAATCCGCACAACTAAATGCCGACGTGCCGCGAGATATAAAATAAGTTATAAACAAATGATTATATAACTGCATATTTTTCGTGGTGAAAACCAACTATTGTTTATATATTTACTATTGGTTTTTTGCCCGCTCGACACGCCGAGTATTGAGAAAATACTGATTTTTTGCTGTTTTTCTGAGATAAACATGATATATTAAGGCATGGCTCAACGAAGAGAACCTTCAATGGACCAGGTAAGTAAACTGTGTATGACTGATTTCCGCCGACGTAGGAATTGGAGTCATGAATGCACACCCCTTCACTACGGATCGTTCGGCACGTACCTGCCGATGAAAGGACATATCATGGCAGAAGTTGTATTTGATCATGTGACTCGTATTTACCCAGGCAACGATAAGCCTTCGGTTGACGATTTGTGCATGACTATTCAAGATGGTGAGTTCCTCGTACTCGTTGGTCCATCTGGTTGCGGTAAGTCAACTACATTGCGTATGTTGGCAGGTCTTGAAGAGGTTAACAAAGGACGTATCCTCATCGGCGGTCAAGACGTTACCACAATGCAGCCAAAGGATCGCGATATTGCAATGGTCTTCCAGAACTATGCATTGTATCCACACATGACAGTTGCAGACAACATGGGCTTTGCTCTTAAGATCGCTGGTGTTCCAAAAGAGGAAATTCGCGCTCGTGTTGAAAAAGCAGCTCAGGTTTTGGATTTGACCGAGTATTTGGATCGTAAGCCAAAGGCTTTGTCTGGTGGTCAGCGCCAGCGCGTTGCTATGGGTCGCGCAATTGTTCGTGAACCAAAGGTCTTCCTTATGGATGAGCCTCTTTCGAACCTTGACGCTAAGCTCCGCGTACAGACTCGTACTCAGATTGCTGCTTTGCAGCGTCAGCTCGGTGTTACTACTTTGTACGTGACCCACGATCAGACTGAGGCCTTGACGATGGGTGACCGCATTGCAGTCATCAAGCTTGGTGTTTTGCAGCAGGTTGGTGCCCCAACCGAGCTTTATGATCGCCCAGCAAACGTGTTCGTTGCAGGCTTCATCGGCTCTCCATCCATGAATATTAACCAGCATCCAGTAGTTAACGGTCGCGCTCAGATTGGTGAGGATTCTATTGTTCTTCCAGCGGAAGCTGTAGACAAGCTTACTGTAGAAGATAACGGCCAGATTATTGTTGGCTTCCGTCCAGAAGACGCAAGCTTGGCAACCTTCGACGATCCAAATGCATTCTCCTTGAGAGTAATGAACGTTGAAGATCTCGGCTCTGATGGCTACATCTACGGCAACATCATCACTGATGGTTCTACAGAAGAAGCATCCACAATGATGTCTGACCAGAATAAGCTCACAACAATTCGCGTAAACCCACGTGCTTTGCCGAAGGTTGGCGATACTGTGAAGATTAAGATTGATCCATCCAAGATGCATTTGTTCGCGCCTTCTACTGAGCTGCGTTTGAACTAAAAATGCGGGTTTATCTGTTGATATAAGCAGGGTAAACAAACTTTTGGTATAAAGGTAGGCGGGGTTCGCAATATAAAGCGGACCCCGTTTTTGCCAACAAAAAACAGTATAAAAAGCGCATTAAAGCATATCGTTATGCTGCATGTCTTATTATATATAATTGTTATCAATAATTAGTCGATGATTAATCCGCATTACAAATGCAATGTGGACATATTATTGGCATGAGCTTGATTGGTAAATGAACATTATGGAATGGAATGACGCTCCTCAACTGGACCCGCGTGCTGTGCAGGCAACTTCAGTATCTGCGCAGGACGAGAGTGCGTCGTCTCAAGAGCCGCAGACGCTTAAAATCACTGCGGCTAGTTCGAATCCAAAAATGTTTACGCTTCCTTGGGAACTTCCACTTTCTCAATGGCCGGCCGATTTGTTTGTAAATTTGCCTCGCGGTATTTCCCGACACGTTGTGCGCTTTGTACACGTTGGCGACGAAGTGTACGCAATGAAGGAGATTACCCGTCAAGTTGCAGAACGAGAATATGAGCTTTTACGACGCCTTCGTAAGCTTGAATTGCCGACTGTTACGCCTATAGCTGTTGTTGCAGGCAGACGTGACGCGAATGGCGAAAAGCTTGAAGCAATGCTTGTAACAAGGCATTTGAAATTCTCGCTACCTTACCGTGCGTTATTTGCGCGTACGCTGCGCCCTGATACTGCAGAGAGGCTTATAGATGCGCTTGCCGTGCTTATGGTACGTTTGCATCTTTCTGGCTTCTACTGGGGCGACGTATCTCTTTCCAACGTTCTATTTTTGCGAGATGCGGACGCATTCTCCGCGTTTCTAGTTGACGCAGAAACTGGTGATTTGCACGGAAGCTTAACGGAAGGTCAACGCGAATACGATATTGATTTAGCTCGAACCAATATTATTGGCGAACTTATGGATTTAAGCTCGGGTCAGCTTTTGCCTACGGAAGTGGACGAAATTAGCATAGGAAACCGTTTGGTAGATCGCTACCATTCGCTGTGGAGCACGCTTACCGATGTAGACAAGTTTAGTCCGGATGAAATGTGGCGTATTGAGCGTCGTGTGAATCGTCTTAATGAGCTTGGCTTCGACGTTGATGAGTTGGAGATGAAAACTTCTGAGGACGGTCGCAGAGTGCTTGTTCGTCCTCGAGTTGTTGATGCTGGTTACGCTTCTCGTAAATTGTTGCGTTTAACCGGTTTGGACGTTCAGGAAAATCAGGCTCGAAGGCTGCTTAATGATTTGGACGCGTACCGTACTTCTACGTGGCGTCAAGGTGAAGAACTTGAGATTGTTGCTACCGACTGGATGCGAGAGGTGTTTGAGCCTACAGTGCGAATGATTCCGCCTGAATTCCGTTCACAAATCGAACCAGCGCAGTTCTTCCACGAAGTCCTCGATCATCGTTGGTTTATGGCAGAAAAAGTTGGTCACGACGTTGCTATGCAAGATGCTGTAACAAGTTATATTAAAAACGTGCTTCCGCAATACAAAATGGACAAGAATGTACTTGCTGCAATCAACGCTGATGCTGACTCTGGTGTTGTAGACGACGAATATACTTATTCGTCCCCATCGCCTGCTGTCAACGATATTGATGAATATAATCAAGATGCCAGTGTTTGGGCTAGCTGATTAGTTTTAGTGCGAGAGCAAGCGTGTTGTGAAAGCTTTTTATACGCTTAAAAAGCTAATTCTAAATAAATGCGACGTAAATCGTCGTCTTTATTTTTGCTAATTTTCGCAGTGGGAGCTTCGGCTCCCCTTTTTGCTTTTATAGCTGATTCGTAATCGATATTTTGCCTATAGCTCTATATAGCCCTAAATTTGGGTATAAAAAAGTGCCCCCTGTGGGACTCGAACCCACAACCCAAGACTTAAAAGGACTCTGCTCTGCCAATTGAGCTAAAGGGGCAACAAACGCCAAGTATACTACATTCAAGAGACGAAGTGAAACAAATATACTGTTGTGCGTGTTATGAACAAATTATTGCAGTATTCCTAATGTTTCCAACTTTGACTTAATTTGTGTAGCGGATGGTTCAACCATAAAAGTATTGTCAGCAAAAGTAACTACCGGAATATGCTTTTGACCACTAATCTCTACGGCTTTTTCGGCAGCGCCTTCTTCAGTTTCTATATCGTGCCAAATAAAATCTACTCCGTACTTGTTAAGTGCAGCTTTTGCTCTTATGCAATCGCCGCACCAATTAGCACCATATACTTCTATAGATTTATCTGCCATAAAATCTCCTTAAAACTACTAATTATTTCTAATCAGCACTAATTAATTATTAGAACATTTAGATTGCTTATTTTTTCGCAATATATTGCTTTTAACAGTGTAATGGAATCTATTGTGTTGCGGTAGTTAGATTTTAAAGTGTGACGAAGATGAGAAAAAATAGTGAAATCTATTGCTAGTGTCCCTTGATTTTCATAGGCTTAATTTCATGAACATGGTTTTAGATATGAATATGGTGATCTGGTTTGTGGCGGCGACCATAGTTATTGCTGTGTTGCTAGTGGCTGTTGCAGTAATCTTGCGAATTTGCAGCCATAGTCGAGGCCCTGAAATTCCAGCAAGTGTTGATGATTCAGTTGAAGTAGGCAAGAACGAATCTAAGATTCCAGAATCAACAACTTCTCGTTTACAGCGCCTTCGAAAACGTTTATCTAATAGCGCAAATCCATTCGGTCTCACACTTTTCAATATCATAAGCAAAGACCATCTGTCTAAGGAAGACTGGGAAGATGTAGAAGATACTTTATTGATGGCTGATGTTGGCGCAAAAGCTAGTGAGGAATTAGTTGATTCTTTACGCCAAGATGCTCGTATTTCTGGAACTTCTAGTGCAGAAGATGTGCGTGAGGCTTTGCGTGCAAAACTTTTGGAATTGGTTGGTGAAAATACTGATCGTCGTTTGAACGAAAATAAGCCTGATGCGCATCATCCAGGCGTTATTATGATGGTTGGCGTAAACGGAACTGGAAAAACAACAACTGCAGGCAAGCTAGCAAGACTATTTGTTGCTCAAAAGCAATCTGTAATGATGGCTGCTGCAGATACATTCAGAGCAGCAGCAGCAGATCAGCTTGAAACCTGGGCATCTGAAGTAAATGTGCCAGTTGTTCGCGCAGATAAAGATGGTGCTGATCCTGCGTCCGTAGCTTTTACAGCAGCACAAAAAGCTAAAGAAAATAAAACTGATGTTCTTATTATTGATACTGCTGGACGTTTACAAAATAAAGCGAATTTAATGGATGAGCTTGGGAAAATTCGGAGAGTAGTAGAAAAAACTATGCCTGTAGATGAAGTACTGCTTGTGCTGGATGCTACTACTGGGCAAAATGGAATGGCTCAAGCAAAAATATTTGCTGAAGCGATTGGCATTACTGGAGTTGTACTTACAAAGCTTGATGGTTCTGCTAAAGGTGGAATTGTTGTTGCAGTTCAAAAAGAACTTGGTGTTCCTGTAAAACTTGTTGGATTAGGAGAAGGGCCGGATGATTTAATCCAATTCGATCCGCAAAGTTTTGTTGAAGGTTTGTTGGCATAAGATATATTTGAATTTCCGACTACAATAGGTAGAAAGTGATGTATCAGCTGCAATGGTTATTCCTTGCACTGTTTGAAATAATTGAGGTGAAAAATGACCACAATGGATCCGCAGTGGGCGTTGTTGGCCGGCGCATTGGTGTTTATTATCACGCCGGGTATTGCCCTATTTTATGGCGGCCGCGAACGCGCTACTTCTATGGTAAATATGATGATGTTATCCGCTGGCGCTATCGCTGTTACAACGCTTGTATGGACTTTGTGGGGATGGTCACTGGCTTTTGCTGGTAAAGATATGGCTGGCGGAGTTGTTGGCGACCCATTTAGCGGTTTACTATTCCGCGATTCTATGGTTGCAGACCATGGTGTATTTACATCTATGGATGCTAATTCCGGATTAGCTGGAGGCATTCCTGCCGCATTCCGTTTAGCTTGCGCAGTTGTTGCAGTTGCTTTAATTACGGGAGCATTGGCTGGGCGCGTGCGCTATTCTATTTGGCTTATTTTCGTGGCTGTTTGGGTTACTTTAGTATTTGCTCCGCTTGCTCATATGGTTTGTGGCGGCGGATTGCTGTCTCCTAATGGAGCTATCTCGCAAGCTTTGGGCATTCAAGTGCATGATTTTGCAGGCGGATCTTTACTACATATTGCTGCTGCAGTTTCAGCTTTTGCAATTGTTATGATTATTGGCGGACATGCTCATTTCCCATTGAAGCGTTTGGTATTGCATATTAAAAATGTTGCTCATGCTGGAACAGGAGCTGGCTCGGCATCTGCTAAAACTAATTCTCGTAATGCAAAGAGCCGTTTATCTCGAGCATTGTGGGCTGATGTTGCAAAGGCTCAGGATAATTCTTCTACCGAATCTGTTGTTTCTTCAGTAGCTACTGTGGCTGAAGTTGCTGAAACTTCTTCTCAGTCATCTGTTGAAAATGGTTCTGTTCGTCATCCGCATAATGTCCCATTTGTTATGCTTGGAATTTTCTTGATTTGGTTCGGATGGCTTGGCTTAATGATCGGCTCTTCCGCCGGTGTTCCAGGTGTTGCTGGTTATGCTTGGGTAAGTTCCACAATAACCGCATCTGCATCAATGTTGGCTTGGGGTGTGACCGAACGTTTGCGTTCTGGATGTTTCTCTGCATTGGGTGCTGCGTCCGGCGTTATGGCAGGTTTATCTGCTAGCGCAGCTGCAGCAGACGTTATTGCGCCGCTGTGGGCTTTGGTTTTGGGTGTGCTTTCTGGCGTTATTACTTCACTTGTGACTCATTCTCGCACTTTCACACGTTATGACGGAGCTTTGCATGTTGTAAGTGTAAATGGTGTTGCAGCTCTTATTGGTGTAATTTCCGTTGGACTTTTTGCAGATGGTTCTGGTTTGCTTTCTGTTGGAGATTGGCATCAGCTTGTTGCGCAACTTTGCTTAATCGGAATTGTAGTGCTTTACTCTGGTGCTGTAACAGCTATTGTTGCTTTTGCTCTCGAAAAGCTTTTTGGATGGCGTATTTCTGAAGCTAAGGAACGTAAGGGCGTTGATTTAGCCGATCAAGGCGAACGTGCTTATGATTTCTCTGCCATTGCTCAAAGTCATGAAGGTGCTGTTGTTGCAGTGTCTGACGATGCGTCAAGTAAAACTCAGATGGCCGTTCTTACTTCGGTTGATATTGCAGTTGATGACAATTCTCTGGAGCCTGAATCGACTAGTGCAGATAAGCAAACAGTTTTGGAAACTGGTAAGGAATCAGATTCTGAAACTAATGGCGAATCCGAAAAGAGTCAATCTGAAGTTAATTTAGACGGAAAAACATTAGAAGAAGAGCAAGAATCTAATAAAAACAATAAAAAATCTAGTAAATCTCGCGAAGATAACGGTAAGTAAAGCTGGAAAAATAGATTCCGTAAGACACGCACGAATTATTAAATGTGGATAAAAAGATAAGTTATCCACATTTTAGGCGTGTCTAAGTGGATATCCCACAAAATTATCCACACAGTGGGGATAACATTGTGGATAATGTGCGGATAACTTTGCGGAATCATATTTTTATTTGCACTTTACTCATATTTGTGTTATCTCAATCGCGAATATTTTTATGTAGTATTTGCACAATATTGCATTTGCTGCGATTAGCTAGATAGCAGTGAAATGAAGCATTATGACGAATCAAGAGTTGGATAATCAGAATAAAAAAGAGGTACTTCGCAATATTTGGATACTTGCTGTACCAACTTTTGGACAGCTTATATCTGAACCTGCGTTCGTACTTATTGACACTGCTATTATTGGTCATATTGGCAGAAACGCGTTGGCTGGACTTTCTATTGGCTCAACAGTGCTTCTTACCATTGCAGGTCTTTGCTTATTTTTGGCGTACAACACAACTTCTCAAGTTGCTCGTCTTTTAGGTGCGGGTAGACGTCGAGAAGGTTTTAGCGTTGGAATGGATGGCTTGTGGCTTGCATTATTTCTTGGTGTAATTCTTACAGCATTGCTTATTTTCGCCGCTAAGCCGCTATGTTATGCAATAGGCGCGCGTGGATCTACGTTGCAAGATGCTATTGTGTACACTCAAATGGTTATGCCAGGCCTTCCAGCAATGCTTCTTGTGTATGCTGCAAACGGAATATTTCGAGGGCTTAGAAAAGTCCGTATAACCTTATTCGCTGCTGCTAGTGGCGCTGTGCTTAATACTATTCTCGATGTGATTGCAGTTTTTGGGTTAAACATGGGAATTGCCGGCTCCGGAATTGCAACAATGATTGCTCAATGGTATATGGGGCTTGTGCTCAGTATTCCAGCTGTTATTTGGGCTATGCAAAGTGGTGCTCGTCTTAAACCTAATTTTCAACATATTTTACATTCTGCAGGAACTGGCATGCCACTATTCGTGCGAACACTTGCATTGCGCGTGTGCATGGTTGCTACGGTTGTTGCTGCAACTCGTCTTGGTACAAATACGCTTGCTGCGTATCAAGTTGCTAATTCTTGCTGGAATTTTGTTATGAATATTCTCGATGCTATTGGTATTGCGGCACAAACTATTGTTGCCTCAGTGCTAGGAGCAGGCCTACGTAAACGTGCTGGAATTATTACACGCATTTGTGCTCAAGTGGGTGCTGTAAGCAGCTTAGTAGTCGGTTTATTCATGATTTTAGTGGGGTGGAGCTGTTCGCCACTGTTTAGTCCGCGCGCAGATATTCAGCTTTTAATTTCTGTAGGCATGACAATTCTTGGCTTGTTCTTGCCTCTTGCTGGATGGATGTGGGCGCTAGATGGAGTATTAATCGGAGCTGGTGACCATTCTTACTTAGCAAAATCATGCTCAGCGACGGCAGTTGTGTATTTAGGCGTACTTATTTGTACAAGCTGTTTTGACGTTGCTTTTAACGCGAACGATGTAATAAGAACAATCACATTGTGGATTGTGCTAAATTCAGTGTATATTGGCGGTCGTGCGCTGGGAAATAGTTTGCGCATTAGAAACGATTTGTGGATGAATGCTGCACTAAAACTATAAATATTTTGTAATATTACTTGCGCAAATATTTTGAAGTTTTTGTTCTTAAATACGTGCGCGCGTTTATACTCGTTTTTATGGCAGATAATGATATGTGGCAGTCTACTAATGGCAATACTGGTCGCGCAGGAAGCAATCGTGGCGGCAATGTTGGCGCACCGATATATGGTTCTGGAGCTACTCGTAACGCTGAAGGAACAAGCGGTACTACACTGTTTGATCGTGTGCCTCCGCACGATGTTGACGCCGAAATGGCAGTGCTTGGCGGAATGCTTATGAGCAAAGATGCTATCGGTGAAGTATCGCAAGTGCTAGAAACAGCAGATTTTTATCAGCCTCAGCATCAAACTATTTACGATGCTATTCTTACGCTTTTTGCAGGCTCTCAGCCTGTTGATGTTGTGCTTGTAGCTAACGAATTAATGAAGGATGGAAATCTCGATAAAGTTGGCGGAGCTGACTATTTGCACAGCCTAGTAGCTTCTGTGCCAACAGCCGCAAACGCAATGTACTACGCAGATATTGTGCATCAAAATGCTGTTCTTCGTAACGTTATTACTGCTGGAACAAAAATTGCGC
This sequence comes from uncultured Gardnerella sp., assembly GCA_947254595.1. Lineage (GTDB taxonomy): Bacteria > Actinomycetota > Actinomycetes > Actinomycetales > Bifidobacteriaceae > Bifidobacterium. The sequence goes on from CAMYED010000007.1 coordinate 30,123, forward strand.
AAATGGGCTATTCTGCATCCGGGGCTCAGGCAGAAGATATTGTAAATCTTGCGCAATCAGAAGTGTATGAGATGAGTGCAGGCAAAGTGCGTCAAGATTACGTTGCCATTGGTCCAGTTTTGCAAAATACACTTGATCAGTTAGATAAAATGCAAAATCACGAACTTGAGCAGGGTGTGCCAACAGGATTTCGTGACATTGACGAAGTTACGCAGGGTTTGCAGCCTGGTCAAATGATTGTTGTTGCAGGACGTCCGGCCATGGGTAAGTCAACGCTTGGCATTGATTTTGCTCGTTCGGCTGCACTGCACCACAATATGACATCTATTGTGTTCTCTCTAGAAATGAGCAAAGTAGAATTAGCTCAACGTATTATTGCTGCAGAAACTAATATTCCACTCGCTGCCATGCGAAGAGCAGAAGATATTACTCCAGATCGTTGGAATACTCTCAATAATTTCTGGACAAAAATGCAGGATGCTCCGCTTTTTATTGACGACAGCCCAAATATGAGTTTGATGGAAATTCGTGCAAAATGCCGAAGGCTTAAGCAGACGAATGATTTGAAACTTGTAGTTATTGATTATCTTCAGCTTATGAGTTCCGGCAAGCGTGTAGAAAGTCGTCAGCAGGAAGTTTCGGAATTCTCGCGTGCGCTGAAACTTCTCGCTAAAGAGCTTGAAGTGCCAGTTGTGGCTTTGAGCCAGCTTAATCGTGGACCGGAAATGCGAAACGACAAAAAGCCGCAGCTTTCAGATTTGCGTGAATCTGGTTCTATTGAGCAGGATGCTGACGTTGTGTTCCTAGTGCATCGCCCTGATTTTTACAATAAGGAAGATCGCCCGGGCGAAGCCGATATTATTATGGCAAAGCATCGTAATGGTCCTACTGACACGTTTAATCTTGCCTTCTTGGGTGCAACTTCCAAGTTCATGGATATGCCGCAAGATTACCAGCAGGCGGGAGTGTGATTTAGTATGTCAAGCGGCGACCATGAATCGCGTAAAAAGTTTCACAAAGATTTGCATAAGCATTGGTACAGCTTTGCCATGCCTGCTGTTGGGAAACTTGTTTGCGCGCTTTCTAGGCTGCTTCATCATGGTGGAAGCGCATTGCCTGGTAAAGTTATTGAGAGCCTCGATTCAGGCTTTTTAGCGCGTACTCTTTCCACATTGCCATACGGAATAGTGCTTGTTTCTGGAACCAATGGCAAAACTACCACAACGCGTATGGTAACTTCTATGCTGCGCGAGGCAGGGCTTAACGTATTTACTAATCCAACCGGTTCAAACTTTACTAGAGGAGTAGTGGCAGCTCTTGCAAAAACAATGCCGGCTTTTGGTACAAAGCTAGACGCTGATATTGCAGTTTTAGAGCTAGATGAAGCGTATGCAGTGCATTTTGTAAATCAAATCAAGCCACGCTACTCCTTATTGCTAAACGTTATGCGAGACCAGCTCGACCGATTCGGCGAAATAGATACAACTGCAAAACTATTAAGCAACGTAGCTGCCACAACCGAAGGAACAGTAGTGCTAAACCGTGAGGATCCACGTATTTGTGCGCTCGCAAGCTTTGTTCCTTCCGGCGCTTGCGTGCAATATTTTGGTTTAGATGATGCTGTAAAAAGCATGTTTCCAACTGATGATGATTTGCACAATAGCACTGAAAAAAGCGAAAATTGCGAAGATGTTGCAGTGGGGAAAAATAGCAATCTTCCTAAAGCAGACGTTGTGCTTTCAAAAGTTGGAGACCACGAGGCTGAGTTTATACTTGATGGCAAGCGCAAAACCACATCTGTAAAACTTGACGGCGCTTACAATATTTTCAACGCTGCTGCTGCAGCAACAGTAGTTCGCGCTATATTAGCGGACGCTGCAAAACAAAATTCTTCGTTGAAAAAATTTGACGACGATGCGCTTATGGAAGCGATTTCGCACGTAACTCCTGCTTTTGGTAGAGGCGAAGTAATTGAAGTTAATGGCGCTCCTGTTGAGCTTGTTTTAGTGAAGAATCCTATTGGTTTTAGACTTGCGATTGCTTCGGATCATCCGAAAAATCACGATACCATGATTGCAATTTGCGACGAATACGCTGACGGTAGAGACATGAGCTGGCTGTGGGACGTTGATTTTGCAAGCTTTAGAAGCGCGGGAGTTGCGTGCGTTTCTGGAACTCGAGCGTGGGATATGGCTTTGCGGCTGCAATATGATAAGGTCTCATCTCGCAATGTGAATACGGATTTGGAAGAAGACGTTAAATCTTTCGTAAACGGCGATTTTAGTGGCAACGTTAAAAATGCAAAACGAATATACTGCACGTATACTGCCATGCTTCGCGTGCGCGCGGCTTTAGCGCAACTTGCGGAAG
>CAMYED010000008.1 GCA_947254595.1 uncultured Gardnerella sp.
TCGCCATCAACCATACGAATATATGTGACGATTCCGCGATACGAATCGTAGACGGAATCAAAAATAAGCGCGCGAGCAGGAGAATCAGGATTCCCTGTTGGAGCTGGAACTTCCAACACGATTTGGTCAAGTAAGTCTTTAACACCTTCGCCAGTTTTACCAGAAACGCGCAACACATCCTCCGGCTTGCAGCCAATTAAGCCAGCTATTTCTTCAGCATGCTTATCTGGTTCAGCACTTGGCAAGTCGATTTTGTTAAGAACAGGAATAATAGTCAAATTATGGTCGATTGCCATATAAAGATTAGAAAGAGTTTGCGCTTCAATTCCTTGAGTAGCATCTACCAACAGCACAGCGCCTTCGCATGCTGCAAGTGCGCGCGAAACTTCGTAAGTAAAATCGACGTGACCAGGAGTATCAATCATGCCGAGAGAATACTCTTTGCCTTCAAAAGTCCAAGGAACACGAACAGCCTGAGATTTAATAGTAATACCGCGCTCTTGCTCAATATCCATGCGATCAAGGAAGCGGTCGCGCATTTCGCGCTCTGGCACGATTCCGGAAAGCTGCAAAATACGGTCAGCTACGGTAGACTTGCCGTGATCAATATGCGCAATAATGCAGAAATTGCGTATCAACGACTGATCCGTAAATCCTGGCTGGTTATGCGGTGTAATCAAGGCAAATATCTCCTTACTAAATACGCGGATAGTATTAAATTGCGCAAGCTACGCAAGTAATTAATCTTACCAACTCTACTACCCTATTCTACGAAAACAAACGCCGGGAAAATAAACGGCAAATGTAGTCAAATGCAGACAAAACGACAACAAACACCGGGAAAATACACGGCAAATGTAGTCAAATGCGGGCGAAACAACAACAAAAGCCGGGAAAATACACGGCAAATGTAGTCAAATGCGGACGAAACAACAAGAAACGATAGCAACTAATAGAGTTATCCAATAATCATGCTACACTTACGCCTTGTATGTCCTTATATAGCAAACGTCGTTTGGAGTAACAGTGGCAAACATTAAGTCGCAGAAGAAGCGCGTTCTCACCAACGAGAAAGCACATAAGCGTAACGTAGCAGTAAAGTCTGCTTTGAAGACCGCTATTCGTGCAACTCGTGAAGCCATCACCGCTGGTGATAAGGCTGCAGCGCAGGCCGCTTTCGCAGTAGCCGCTAAGAAGCTTGACAAGGCTGCAGGCCGTGGCGTGATTCACAAGAATCAGGCTGCAAACCGCAAGTCCGGTCTTGCTGTAGCGATTAACGCTCTGTGAAGTTTGTGCAGGTAACTGCATAACACAGCATGTAAGGAAAATCCCCAGCACCAACAGGCGCTGGGGATTATTTTTATTCGCAATATTCGCAATTAATTCTTAGAAACAATACTTTTTAGCTACGCTTATTTTTTAGCGACGCTTGCGATTATTTAAGCGACGAATACGCGGCCCACGCACTTTAATAGGCTCCGTGCGATTCATTGCGCCGAATAAAGTCAAGTCAAATTTTACAGATAGCAAACGCATTGCAACTACCAACGCAACAATAAGCATTTCCAGAATAATCTCTACAGTTACGCCAAAGAAACCAGCGTGCTTAGCTTTAACAACAAACACAGTGAGTACGCAGCCAACCGCAGCAGGAACCGCATACCAATGTTTATCTCTCACAATAACCGGAACCTGATTCAAAATCATGTCGCGAATAAGACCGCCACCTAAAGCGGTTGCCATTCCTAAAAATACTGAAGTGGTGCCAGACATGTGAAAATCTAAGCCTTTTGCTGTGCCGTTCACGGCAAATAATCCTAACGCGAGCGCGTCAATCGTAAGCATAAACCAACGCCACTTATCGATCTCCGGATGCGCAATCGCAACAATCACTCCAGAAAGTAAGCCAGCAATCACAAAGCCATGATCCGCAATTCCAACTGGCGGTAACGCTCCAAGTAAAACATCGCGCACAATGCCGCCGCCCAACGCAGTAATCCAAGAGGTAGTGATAATGGCAAAAACATCGTACTTTTTACGAATAGCCCACAGTCCACCAACCATTCCGCAGCATCCAACAGCAACGTATTCAACAATTAGAAAGAAGATGTTATCCCCTAATGCGCCTTCCACAAAATACCCCTTCAAAAAATAATTATTACGATTACGCAAAACAGATTACGCAAATAAGTAACGCGCCGTACCTTATATGAATCTAAATATATAGAGCACGACGCGCCACACGCAATTATTTATATTAAATTATTTGTAACTTGCGTAAGCGTTTGCAAACCATTTATTAGCTTATTATTAGCTATTAGTCACAAACCTTCCACATCCAGTTGTGCTTATCTTCAACATCGCCAAGCTGAATGCCGAGAAGTTCGTCACGCAAAGCCTGAGTCAACTCACCAACACCACCGTCAGAAACCTTAAGATCGAAGTCGTCGGACTTAAAGCGACCAATTGGAGTGATAATTGCAGCAGTACCACAAGCGAATACTTCCGTAACCTCACCGGAACGAATGTCGTCAAGCAGGCCTTGAAGTGGAATCATAGTTTCAACAACCTTATGACCTGCTTCCTCAGCAAGCTGAATCAAAGAACGACGGGTAACGCCCGGAAGAATACTGCCGGTAAGAGATGGTGTTTCCAAATGACCATCCTTGTGGAGCGCGAACATGTTCATGCCACCAAGCTCTTCCAAATAAGTCTTAGTTGCAGCATCCACGAAGCACACCTGCTCGCAACCATGCTCAATACCCTTGTACTCACCGAGCAAGGAAGCAGCATAATTACCACCGCACTTAGCGAAACCGGTGCCACCAGGACCGGTACGGAACCACTGATCTTCAACCCAAATGCTCACAGGCTTCAAACCGCCCTTGAAGTATGGGCCAGATGGAGAAGCAATAACGCAATATTCAACCTCATGAGCTTCGCGCACACCAAGGAATGGTTCGGAAGCAAACATGAACGGACGCATGTAAAGCGTATACTCGCGACGGCTTGGAACCCAATCCTTATCTCGCTTTACCAAAGCAGCAACCGATCCAATAAAATCATCAATAGAAAGATCTGGCAAATACAAACGCTTAGCAGAATTTTGGAAACGTGCAGCGTTAATATCTGGGCGGAACAACCAAATAGAACCGTCAGCGCGCTTATAAGCTTTCAAACCTTCAAAACATTCCTGCGCATAATGCAAAACGGATGCGCCTGGATCCATTTTCAACGGGCCGTAAGGCTCAACGCGACGATCCGACCAACCTTCGCCCTTAGTCCAAGACATGTGAACCATATTGTCGGAGAAAATCTGACCGAAAGCAGGCTTATCAATAAGTTCGTTGCGCTTTGCGTCCGAAACTGGATTATCATTAGGCAGAACTTCAAAGTTGCCAGCTAATTTGTTCAACAGAGCAGGATCGCTATGATCATTGGATTCATAGGCGTTAGAAAACTCTGGTGCTATTTCTAAATCAGCCATTATATCTCTTTTCTATCTGTATTATTTATACTTGCTTTTATCGCAATTAACGTATAGATTAATACGATTATTGATTTTCGCAAAACGCACACGCCAAAATTTTTATAAAAAAGCCGCACAAGCATCAAACTTATGCGGCTTAAAACGCTAAAATTCTAAAATCCTAAAATATTAGAATGATAAAATTTTTAGGTACGAATTTTTTATACAAATTTTTTACTTTTCGTCAGAAGCAGCTGGAGCAGCATCTGCAGCTGGAGCAGCGGCAGCTTCGGCTGGAGCAGCGTCCTCAGGAACGGTGACGCTAACAACAGACTCTTCGCCATCCATGTCGAGCTCAGCGCCTTCTGGAAGCTTAACGTCCTTAGCGAATACCTTCGTACCGTCGGTTAAGCCATCAACGTTGACCACCAAACGCTCTGGCAAGTTGGCAACATCTGCACGAACCTTAAGCTCCTGAACGTCAACGAATGCAACAGCAGCACCCTTTGGAGTACCTTCAACGAAGACTGGAACTTCAACGTCAATCTTTTCGCCAGCCTTAACTTCGTAGAAATCAATGTGCTCAACAATGCGCTTTACAGGATTGCGCTGAACATCCTTAACAACTGCGATACGAGATTCATTGCCGAACTTAATAGTGAACAAGGCGTTTGCGTGACGCAAAGACAAAGTGGTTTCGCGCATTGGAAGCGTAACATGCACTGGCTCAGCACCACCAGCATAAATGCTAGCTGGAATCAATTGAGCAACACGCAAGCGGCGGGCAACGCCCTTACCAAACTCGTTGCGAACTTCGCCTTCAAGAGTAATCTTTGTAGCCATATCGGTCTCCTATTCCTGGATAGTTTTAATTAAATCCAGCTTCAGGCGCACCGACGCGCCGAAAACCGTAAGTGGCATCAGCCCAGTCGATAACGGAACTCTGCCAACTAAATCGCAGGCACATTCCCTCGCCAAAGCAACTTTTCTATTGTAGCTACAAGCTAAGACTAAATGATAAAGCAAAATAAAACTTAAAAATAAGAGTAAAGGGTAATAGGTAAAAGCAAAAGGTAAAAGCATATTTGAACACACAATGAACACACAAACGATTACTATAGATATAAGTACTAAGTGCCGGCGCAATATGCCGTGCACTTGATCCGCAAGCCATTTGGCATAATGAAGGAGCAGATGTGTCCATCTTTAACGCACTCCAACAGCAAGCGTTTAATATCGCACGCAAAGCATTGCGCATTGGCAGCAACTTCGCACACCCAGTCAGCGATGATTTAGTGAGCGATAAAAGTTACGCAAAAGAAGAACAAGATTCCGAAAATACACTACTTTCGCAAAACAATCGCCTTCCACGCGTAGAAGAGTGGGGCGCAGAAATGCCAACAACCACATTCATCGACCCTGAAACCGGCTTGCTTACTACAAAAACAGAAAGCGCAGCTCCTCTTGACGAAGGAACAAGTATTTACGACTTGTACGCTGATCGAGCCGCAAGAATGGGAGACGATCCACTTTACACTTACAAAGAAAACGATGAATGGGTTACAAAAACTGCAAACCAGTTCCTTAAAGAAGTACGAGACGCAGCAAAAGGCCTAATGCACTACGGATTACGCAAGGGAGATTCAATTGCACTAATGTGCAAAACCTCTTACGAGTGGGATGTTGCAGACGCTGCAGTGATGGCATGCGGAGGCGTACTCGCAACTATTTACGACACTGATTCCGCAGAACAGATTCGCAATATTGTAAATAACTCCGATTCGAGATTCCTAATTGTTGGAACAACAGACATGCGAGACAAAGCAGAAGGTGCAATTGAAGAATGCCCAAGCCTAGAGCGCATTATCTGCATAGAAACAGGAGGATTGGCAGAACTTCAAGCATTTGGGTACACCGTTAGCGACGAAGAACTCGACGCACGCATCGACTCAATAAAGAAAACTGACTTGTGCTCTATTGTGTACACCTCCGGATCTACTGCCGCTCCTAAAGGCGTGGAGATGACGCACGAACACTACTGCACAACCGCTTTGAACCTGCCAATTTATTTGCCAGATTTATTAAGCGAAAAAGACGGTTCCGTGCTTCTGTTCTTGCCGCAAGCGCACTCGTTTGCTCGCGCAATCAACTATATTGTTGTAGCAAGCACACTGCGAATTTATATTGCTCAAGGAATTTCCACTTTAATTTCCGATTTGCAGGTTGCAAAACCTACTGTTATGATTGTGGTTCCTCGAGTTCTTGAAAAAGTTTACAACGCGGCTTCACAGAAGGCCGGTCACGGTGCTAAAGGCTTAGCATTCCAAGGAGCTGTTGTTACAGCCCAGCAGTATATGAAAGAAGTTCAAGAATTTGGCGACGCTAAAGCGCTTACCAAAGCTCGCCGAGCTGCTTACGACCCGCTTGTTTACCGCTCACTTCGTCAAGCTCTCGGCGGACGCGCGCGCTGGATTGTTGCAGGCGGAGCACCTCTCGACCCTGAACTGATTTCCTTCTTCCGCGGAGCAGGCGTTCCAGTTTACGAAGGCTACGGACTTACTGAAACCACTGCACCATGCGCATTTACACCAATCGGAGTTCCTTTCCGCGAAGGCTCTGTTGGCATTGCATTCCCAGCTTTTACTTTGCGAATTGCACCTGACGGCGAAGTGCAAATCAAGGGTACTTGCGTGTTCCATAAGTACCATAAGAATGATGAAGCCACCGAAACTTCGTTCACCGAAGATGGCTGGTACGCAACCGGTGATTTAGGACGAATCGACGACGAAGGCATGCTTTACATTACCGGCCGCAAAAAGGACTTAATTATTACCGCAGGCGGAAAAAATGTTGCACCTGGACCGATTGAAGAAGTTATTAAACGCTGCGAAATAGTATCTCAAGCCCTAGTTTTAGGCGATAAGCGTCCATTTATTTCCGCACTCGTTACTTTAGACGAGGAGATTTTGCGCAACTGGCTTAAAGTTAAAGGCTTAGACGAAACCATGAGCATGAGCGAAGCCGCAAATAATGCTGTTGTGCGCGCAGAAGTACAAAAGTTCGTTGACCTTGCGAATGAAGGCGTGTCTCGCGCAGAATCAGTGCGAAAGTTCATTATTTTGCCAGAAGAATTTACGCAAGAAAACGGCTTAATGACGGCGTCTATGAAAATTATTCGCCCACGCGTTATTAAGCGTTACGCAACGCTTCTTAACACACAAATGTATACTTCGCGAAAGAAGTAAAGTGTTGCGAAAGCAATAAAGTGCTGCGAAAATAGAGTGTTGAGAAAGCAAGTTGCATAAGCGACGGAGCTACTACGCAGCACAGAAGATGTAACTCGCAACGAATTAAACCGCGGTAGGAATCTAAGCGACTTCCCTGCCGCGGTTTTTATATGCCGATGTAAAGAAAATAACGAAATATAGCCGAAAAATGATAGTTACTTTACAGGTGCGTAAAGAGAAAAACGGAATATAGCTGAAAAATGGCAATTACTTTACAGGTGCGTAAAGAAAACAACGGTTTTGAGATGCACTGACTTAGTGCAACAAACTTCTTGCAATGCGGAAAATGTTGCGCGTGTTATTATGCGCATTTAATCCATAGGTATCTGATAGAATCGCACTGAAAACTTAATACCCCCCCCCCTGTAAAAATACGTTTTTTAAGTGGGAAAATCGCTAAAACAAAAATCCTAAAACTCGCGAAATCTCACTAAAGAAACACAAACCAATATTATTACTGACAACAAAGAGGAGAGGTCAATTATGAACGCCAAACTTGCAGTAGCAATCTCATTAGGCGCAAGTTCCCTTGCATTATTCGGAATGGCAAACGTAGCAAATGCCGCTGAAATAAAACTGCCGGAACCTGAAATCGTTGAAATCAATGCAGAACACGAAAATCCTAACCCGCAAGAAACAGAAGCAGATAAACTCACAAGAGAAGCAGAAAAGCTTAATGAAGAAGCAAAAGCTGCTGTTACAGACGCAGACAAAACCGTTAAAGAAGCAAATGACAATCTTGCACAAGTAGAAGAAAAAGTAGAAGAAGCATCTCAAAAAGCAGCCGAAGCTGAAAACGCAAAGAAGCAGGCAGAAGAAAATGATGAGAATGCGAAGAAGAAAGATTCAAAAGCGCAAGAAAAAGTAGAGGCAGCTCAAAAGTTAGTTGTCAAAGCAGAAAAAAATAAAGAAAATGCACAATTATTAGCAAGCAATGCCGAAAAAGCAAAGAAGCAAGCAGAAAACACTAAGGCACAAGCCATAGAAGCAAAGGAGCAGGCAAACACAAAATTTGAACAAAATAAAAATAAACTACAAAATGCAGAAAAAACAGCATCTGAAGCAAACGCAAAGATAGAAGAAGAAAAGAAGAATTTAGAAAAAGCCAACGAAACACTTAAAAGCGAGGAAACTTCTAAAAAAGCTTTAGATAAAATCGCAGAATCTTTTAAACAAGAAAAGCAGAATGCCGACAACGCTGTTCAGAAAAAGGCTAATGAAATAGCAGAAAAAACTGCACAATTAAATGCTCTTAAGAATCCTAACAAAGAATCAAATGATGCGAGTTTGCAGGAATTAAAGTCTGAAGCTAGCAAAAAAGAAGAAGCTAGCAAAAAAGCTAAAGAAGAATTAGAGCAATTTAGTAAAACAGTTAATAGCAACAAAGCAATTGGAGAAAATCTTGAAAAACTAACATCCGCAGAAACTGAACTTGAAAAAGTTGCGTCTTACAAAAAACTAGTAAAAGCTTACGAAAAGTTAGATGATCTTAGGGAGAAGGCAAAAGCAGCAGGAAAAGCCTACAATGCAGAAGACCAAAACCATCCTAAGATTGAAGACGATCTAGCTAAGAAGTCTGATTTTTACAAGTTCTTACAGTACGTAATTGATACTGAGAACGCTAAGAGTAACAAAAACGATAATCTTATTGCAGACGCTGAGCGCGCCAAGAAGATTCTTAATGGACAACCATACGAAATTCCAAGGCAAGATTTTGCAGATAATTCGCATATAGAAGCAAAAACAATAGAAGCTCCAAAATGGTATGAAGACGTAGTAAAACCTGGTCTTGGACGCGTTGGAAGCGCTGACTCATTGGAAAATATGAAAGAAGCAGCCGAATATTACGATGCGCTAAATGAATACAGGAAAAAAGATAACGAATCTTTGCCTAATGTAAACGTGCGTCTTAGCTTAATTGCAGAAAGCATTGTACACTCCTTCTACTCGGGCGCTATTAAAAACCACGCAGTAAACCATGAAAAGTACAATAATGCAAAAGTTATGGACATAACGCCGTACAATTCTTACGAAAATCTTGCTTGGGGAGATTACGACGGGCATAAAAGCGGACGCACAACGTACGCAGGCAACGCCTGCAGAATTCTAAGCGACGGAAAAACTTTATGCTCAAAGCGAAACATACAAGGCACAGAAGCTACAGATAACAAATCAAACGCTTTAGACGGCTGGTACACGGTTGAAAAAGAGCGTTACGAAGAAGCCAGGAATAATGGAATTTTCTATACGTACACCAGCGATGCATACGGCGCACAAAAAGTTGAGCATAAGCTTACGGAGGAGGGTAAAAAATTCCTTAAAGATTATCAATACGATTTTGCTGAGCAATTAAGCAAGAATCCAGGACTTAAGTTGTTTAATGGAGACACCAACGGAAGTCTTACTAGACTGTTTAGTCATTCTGTAGGTCATTACACTGCTTTTGCTAATAAAAATACAACTGCCGGCGGTTTTGCGGAAAGCGATTTAGCTATTCGCGAAATGCCTAAAACAAGCGAAAACAGCGCAGGGAAAAAAGATACCGCTATAGCAAATGAAGATGTTGCTGTATGGCACGGAAGTAGCGAATCGTCGATTAGTGTTGACGAATACAAGAAACTTCTTAGCGAGTATGAGAATCAGCTTGAAAATAAGGCAAAGACTCTGGCAAAAAATGCAGCGACGGATCAAAAATTGAACTCTGCAGAAAGAAGTGCAGAAGGCACCGCAGAAGACAACGCAGAAAAACTGCAAAAGTTGAACGCTGCAGCAAACAAAGCGAATGTTGACTTGTTCGAAGCAAAGTACGAGCTTAGAAAAGAACAGTACAATTTGAATTTGCCGGACAAAAAGAACGCTAAGGGACTTCAAGAGCAGGAATTAGAGAAGGTAGAAGCCGAAAAGAAGAAGGCTGATGCTGAGGCTAAGAAGTATGGCGACCCTAAAGCAAATTGGGGAAGCAAAGAAAATACACAACTAGCAAAACAATTATCTGATTATTGGCAAAAAAAGTATTATTCTTTAAAAGGAAAGGTCACAACTCTTAACAGCGCAATTGAGGCGGCAAATAAGACTAATAAGACTAATAAAACCGCCTTGGATAATTTCACAAATTCTGCATACGCTTTTGAAAGCGCTAAAGCTGAATTAGAAAAGTCCCAAAATAAATTAGCGGAGTTGACTAATAAAGCAGAGGAATCTGAAAAAGAAGCGCAAGCTTCGAAGCAAAAGCTTCAGGAAGCGGAAGAAAAGTCTAAACTAACTGGCGAAAATAATACAGCTGAAATTAGCAATATTGAAGCAGCTTTGAAGCAACTTGAAACAGAAAAAGCAAAGTTGCAGGAAGCTGCTAGCGATGCTCAAAATAACTTAAACGAAGCCAACGAAAATGTTACAGAGCAGAACAAAAAGGTTAAAGCTGCTAGGGAGCAAGTTACTGAAGCCGGTAATAAAGTTTCTTCTGCTGAACAACAATTAGAGCAGGCAAACAAAGCAAAAGCTGATCTAGGTAAGCAGGTTGCAGCGGCTAAACAGCAGGTTGATGCAGCTCAAGAGCAGGTTGCAGCAGCTAAACAGCAGGTTGATGCAGCTCAAAAGCAAGTTGCTGAGGCCCAAAAACAAGTTACTGCTGCTGAACAACAATTAAAGCAGGCAAACGAAGCTAAGAAGGAAGCTTACGCCAATAAAGAAAAAACGGCAAAACTCGTAACTGAAGCTGCTACTAAAGTAAATGAAGCCAAGCAAAAAGTTGATGAAGCAAAATCTGCTATTGCTGAAGCAAAAAATATTGCAGAAAATGCTAAACGCCAAGTTGCTGAAGCTAAAAATAAGGCTGAAAAGGTTAAAGAACAGGTTTTGCAATCAAAGCAAAAAGTTGCGGAAATACATAAGAAGGTTACAACACTTTTGGTTGGAGTTAAGCCACAGCTTCAGCAAAGGTACACTGCTTCTTTCGCGGCCGCAACTCAAAGCTTTGGAGATATGGAGAATACTCTTAATCTTCGCTTTGAAACTCTAAGTAAGGCGGAACAGACACTTACTAAGTCTACTGACACTTTGGCTGATTCTTTGAAAAAAGTTGAACCAAAGAATCAAAATAGTGGAACTGGGACGCAAACTGGAGAACAGCATGAAACGCAACCAATTGTTCCAGAATCATCACAGCAGGGTTCAACTACTACCCCAGCTAAAGAAGCAGAATCTAGCGGAACAAGCACAACTGAATCCAGCAACAATAATGGAACTAATGTAGATAGTACCGATAAAAGCGCAAATATAAACAAACCTGCGCAGAATGCAGAAAACGCAGATTCTAGTAATAATGCGAATTCTAGTAGTAACGCAAACTCTATTGAGTCGGCTGAAAATTACTACAAGCAGTATCTTGCAGGATACATGAATAAACTGTTTGGAAACTTAGAACTTAGAGCGCAAATTGGCGAAACAGGTTCAAACAAGGCGAATAGCAAGAATACTGCAAACAAAAATGCAGCACAAAATTCGGCACAAAATGCTAATGGCGTAATTAAAGCTAATGGCGTAATCGTTGAATCAAACTATTTTGCAGCGAATAACGCGGATGCAACAGAACCGGCGCAAATCGCAGAAAAGAGAAACGGAAACGGAAACGCGGCGAAAAACAAGCGATCTGAAAACGCATTGCTAAATAGTTCGCAAAGTTCTGCAAATAGCTCAGAATCCAAGAATGGCGAAGCAAATAACAATTCCGCCAACTCTAGGAATGCTGATTCAAAGAACACCAATTCTAAGAACGCTGATTCAAACAGCAAGGAATCTAAGAGCAACGAAAATTCCAATGCTCAAAACGAGTCCCAGCAGCAGGAAAACCAGAAGGAAAACCAGCAGAACGCTCAAGCAACTGGAAAATCTGCTCAAACAAATAAAGAAGGCAATAACACGCTAACTGTTGCAGCAGTAGCAGCGTCAATCGTTGCTGGAATCGCAGCAATTGGAAGCGGGATTCATTTTGCACGACACCGTCGCAAATAAAACTAAAATCCAAAACTAAAGAAAACTAAACATTAAACTAAACCGCGGTAGGAGTCTAAGATACTTCCCTACCGCGGTTTTTTATAAGCGCTAAGCAGAATGAGCGAGGCAAAACGCGCGCGTCAAAGCACGCTAAGCAAAATCTGCTTGCTAGAATCCCAAACGCTCAAGCTTCTTAGGGTCACTCTGCCATCCTTTTGCAACCTTCACATGCAATTCAAGCACAGCTTTAGAACCAGTAATGCGATTTACAGCAGTTCTCAAACGCTTCTTTACGCGCACTAAATGCTCCGCACGATGACCAATAATAATCGGCTTTTGCGAATCTCGCTCAACATAAACAGACACAAGCACATGCGCTTTGTTGTCGTCGTATTGAGTATCCTCGCCACCACCAGGATACACAATATCGTCAACTACAACAGCCAAAGAATGAGGCAACTCGTCGTCTAATTCTTCCAAAAACGCGCCACGAATAAGCTCCGAAATCATGCTTTCGGGGCTTTCCTCGCTAAGCTGATCCGCAGGATACATTTGCGGACCTTCCGGCAAGTTTTGAATCAAAACATTCTTAACTTCGTCAACATTGTCGCGTTCCAACGCACTCACAGGCACAATATCCGTAAAATCGGCAAACTGCTGTATTTGAAGCAAATGCGCAACTAACTCGCTGCGGCTAAGCGTATCGATTTTCGTAACAATACCGATAAGCGGAACTTTCCAAGTCCAGTTGCCATTCTCATCTTTTTTAGCAAAATCGGAGCGAAGACGGCTCAAAATTCGCCTATCTCCAGGTCCTATCTCCTGGTCTGCTGGAAGCAAGAATGCAATCGCATCAACATCTGCAAGCGACTCGTCAACAATATCGTTCAAACGCTGACCAAGAAGCGTACGCGGACGGTGAATACCCGGAGTGTCAACCAAAACCATTTGCGCATTATCAGTTGTAACAATTCCGCGAATAGCCTTACGCGTAGTTTCCGGACGAGACGATGCAATAGCAATCTGCGTGCCAATAAGAGCATTCATAAGCGTAGACTTACCAACGTTCGGCCTGCCAACTACAGCTACAAATCCGGAACGGTAGCCGTGAAAATCAGGAGTCGGAATCGTGGCTCTGGTTGAGGAGTCAAGATTCGCAAACATCTCGTCGTCGAAGTCGCTTTCGTCGTCAAAATCACCGTTATTCTCAAAGTCGTTTTCATTGCTAGTAACGCTAGTATCGCTTATATTATCCACGTTTTACCATCCAGTTCTTTACTTCATTAAATTCGTCTGCTTCATAGTACTAGCCTGCTGCAGAGCATTCGTTTGCTTACTAACAGCAGTAGCTTTTTCTGCACTTGCGTCTTCAGACTGATTTTCCTGAGAATCTTCCAACACTTGCACACAACGCTCAACTAGAATAGTTGAGACTTTCTTTCGTCTACCAGCAGAATCCACGGCAGTTAATTTTAAGCCTCTTGTAACCGCAGTAGAGCCAACAATCGGCACGTTTCCAAGCAGCTTCGTAAGCAATCCGAAAACGGTATCAACATCGTCTTCATCAATATGAACCTCAAAAATATCTTCCAAATCTGCAATAGGAGTGCGCGCAGGCATCTTCCACACTCCCTCGCTTACTTCTTCCGGCTCAGCATGCTGAGTACGATCATGCTCATCTTCCAGCTCGCCCACAATCTGCTCAATAGCATCCTCAATCGTAACCAAGCCTGCAATACCGCCATATTCGTCAACAACCACGGCCACATGCTGACGAATACGCTGCATTTCGTGGAATAAATCGTCAACCGGCTTCGACTCCGGAACAAGCATAGGATCGCGACTAATCGTGTCAACAGCCCTAGAAGAAGCTGCAGGATTAAACACTGTAGCACGAACAGCATCCTTCAAATAAGCAACGCCAACTAAATCGTCAACAGAATCGCCAATAACAGGAACGCGAGAAAATCCGGAACGCGAGCATAATTTCAAAAAATTTTCCAGCGTTTCGTCACTTTTTACGCAAATCATATCAGTTCGAGGAACCATGATTTCACGAGTCAAAGTGTCGGAAAGAGTAAGTACATTGCGCATCATCTCCGAAACTTCAGGGTCAAAATCGTTCGCCTCTACAAGACGATCAATACTCGCCTTTGCCTGGTCAAGCTGAATATCCTCCAAAGCCTCATCGTCAGAAAGATCAGAATGCTTTTTCCTAGAAGTTACGTCCACATCACCAGCAATATGCACCAAAGGATTAATCGCCATAGCAATAGAAACAATGCGAGAAAGCCTCATCAACTTTGCCACAGGCTGAGCAGCACCAACCGAACGCGGGCGAACAAGCATAGAAATAACAGCAACAATTACCGAAACCACAACGCCAACAACAAGAGTAACCCATAAAGGCGCACCAAAAAATGCTGAAACTGCAGCAAAAATAACGCCGTCAAACACATTGCACAGCACGCGCACAAAAGCGCAGGCACTAGAAGTTGCGTAACGATCCGCAATAAGCTTCTTTACGCGATGAATCCTTGCGATTCTGCGCATACGCACTATTGCGCTTGTGTCGTCATCGTGAGTTTGCGCTTCAATCATAAGATTGTTTAAGCTTGCGCGAGTAACTCTTGGCACCGCTCCTTCAGCAGCCGCCATTGCAAGAGACAACCACACTAAAAGTATTGCCAATACCAATAACGCAAGCAATCCAATCCACACTTGTAAAGGTAAAGAAGGCACCGATACGCTAGCTAAAAAATTTTTAATACCATCCATAACTTGCTCTTAACGCGCTTTGCTTTCGACTTTGCTACTTGTTAATTGCTTTCGACTTTGCTTTTCGACTTTGCTTTCGATTTTCTACTTGCTACTTGTCTTTGCTACTTTTACCACCACCCACATCATGCTCAGAATCATAACGCTCAAGCTCATTCACCGCACCTTCCGGAAGCGTAGCATCATACAATTCTCCAGAACGCGCAGCAAAAAAAGTAAGCAAAAGCTGACGCTGCAAACCAAACATCTGCTTTTCCTCCTCAGGAGTTGTATGATCATAACCAAGCAAATGCAAAATTCCATGAATACTCAGCAAAAGCATTTCTTCCATCGTGCTATGACCAGCCGCAAGCGCCTGCTGCTGAGCTACCCACGGGCAAATCACCAAGTCACCAAGCATACCCTCAGAAACCTTATCGTCACTTCCAGGAGTAAGCTCATCCATAGGAAAACTCATAACATCCGTCGGACCCTCCAAGTTCATCCAACGCTCATGCAAACAAGCAATAGGCTCCGGATCAACAAAAGTAATCGACAAGTCGGAATGAGTACTAACTTTCATCTGTTGCAGCACCCACATTCCAAGATCCGAGAAGATTTTAGCGTCAATTCGCCACACGGTCTCATTCATGACTTCAATACTCATGATTATTCCTTATTCCTCTCAGCAGCATCCTTAGCATGATCACGTTTTTTACGATCAAGCATTGCATCATACTGCTCGTAAGCTTCCACAATACGACCCACCAAAGCGTGACGCACAACATCTTCCGACTTCAAATGCACAAACGCAATATCTCGAACATCACCCAAAATTTTCTCAATAGAAACCAAGCCAGAACGAGGCACAGCTAAATCAACCTGCGTACTATCACCAGTAATCACCATCGTAGTATTAAAACCAAGACGAGTAAGAAACATTTTCAACTGCTGCACAGTAGCATTTTGAGCCTCATCTAAAATAACAAACGCGTCATTCAAAGTACGACCACGCATATAAGCAAGCGGAGCAACCTCAACAACATTTTCATCTAAATAACGCCTAAGTTGAGTTGCACCAAGCATATCGGAAAGCGCGTCGTAAAGAGGCCTTAAATAAGGGTCAACTTTATCGTTCAAAGTACCAGGCAAAAAACCCAAGTTCTCACCAGCTTCAACAGCAGGACGAGTCAACACGATTCTACGAACCCTACCATCTTCCAATGCGCGAACAGCTTTAGCTACAGCCAAATACGTTTTACCAGTACCAGCAGGACCAATTCCAAAAGTTACTATATTAGAGTCCATAGCTTGTACATACGCGGTTTGACCAGCTGTTTTTGCTCGCACAGGATTCCCGCCAGCAAAAGTAATCACACCCTTGCTCATTCGCGCCCTTGCGCTCATAGCACGCCTACGCGCCTCATCACTTGAAGGCAAAAACTCGCTAGAATCCCTAGAAAATTCATTTTCCGAACGCAAAGCAACGCTTGACAAACCGTAAGAACTAGAGTTTAAGCCACTCGCAAGCAATCCACCATCATGCCCAATACGATTCGTACGTACATTATGCTCATCGTTGCGCAAAATATCTCGCTCCAACATGCGTTTTACTTCGTAAGCATCAATAGGATTATCGTAAGCCGCATCAATCATGCGTCGTATTGCATACTCAGCTTTTGCAGCATCCTCATCCGCCCTAGCAGAACGCGCCACAATCTGCACGCGCTGACCCCGAACCGTAATATCCGCATCAGGAAAAGCGTGCTCAACTTCACGCAAACCGGAATCTGCCACACCTAAAACAGCAACAGAACTCAACTCGCTAGGAATCTGCACAAAACGCGTAGTACTTTTCGTCACGATTTACAAGCTACCTTCTGTAAGTTTTTCACCAGTCAACACATGAGCATGAACATGAAACACAGTTTGACCAGCATCAATCCCAGTATTAAACACAAGCCTGTAATCCCCATTAAACTTATCATCAGCAATATGCTGCGCAACTCGAGCAATATGCGCCAAAGTTTCAGGAGCCTCACTAGCCAGCTCTGCAACATTCTTATAATGATTGCGAGGCACAATAAGCACATGAACTTTTGCCTGCGGATTAATATCATTAAAAGCTACAATAGTGTCATCTTCATAAACTCGACTGCTTGGAATTTCGCCTGCAATAATCTTACAAAAAATGCAGTCTGGATCAGTATGGCACGCAGTATTGTTCATAGTTGCATCGCTCATTGTTTCTCCCCTATTTTTTATTATGAAAATTTTATTACGAAACAAAATTCATGCCAAAAGCCAAAAGCCATCGGCATACTATACACTATTTTACACAAACTTGCGCATTTTATTTATAGCTTTTGCACTATTCGTAGCGTCCTAAAGCGCGCGAAAGAAGCGAAAGCGCTACTGGACCTGCGGTAGATGCGCGCAAAATATTGCTACCCAAAACGCAGCTTTTAGCGCCAGCGTCAACAAACATTGACACTTCTTCATCGCTAATGCCACCTTCCGGCCCAACTAAAACGTAAATTGTACGCTCTTTCCCGTCCTTAAGGCAGCGATCAGTAAGCGTATTTACAGCGTTTTCTATTTGACTCCAGCAGTCAGTTGCGTCCTGATGCAACACAATTACCATATTTCCGTAAACGCATGCGCGCCTACATATTGCAACGATTTGCTTACTGGACACACATTCCTGAAGCTCCGGAATCCACGCTCTCCGCGACTGCTCAGTAGCAGACTGCAACACTTGATTCCAACGCTTATCAGTGCGGCCAGGCTTCCACTTCGCAATAGAACGGTCCGCACACCACGGAATCACTTCATCTACGCCAATCTGCGTAGCCATGTCAATTGCTTGCTCATCGTGGCCAGTTTTTGCTAAAGCCTGCACAAGCGCAAGTCGCGTAGTGCGGCGTGCTTCCCTAGTAAAAGCATCAACGCGAACTAAACCATTTTCCGCATCCGTAACAGTTGCGTGAATTCTCAAGCCTTTTCCGTCGGAAAGCTGCAAAGCGTCGCCCTCTGCCAAGCGCATGGCAGATATTGCATGACGTTTTACACTGGAAGGAAGCGTAAGCGTCCAACCTTCTTCAATTCCATCTGCAAGCACGGGAGCATTATCGTGATCAGTATCAAGCAAAAACAAAGCGTCGGTCATACGTCAAGCCTAGCTTGAGGCGCTAGACAAACTTTCAAAACTGTCAATTAAACTATAAGTTTTGGGATTCGTTTATAAGAGTAGTAAGCTGCCAAATCTCTTCGCCAATGTCGATTCCGCGCGGACACTGCCTTGAGCAAGCTCTAACAGACTGGCACGCGCTAATACCGTCGCTGCCGTCAATCAAATCTAATCGACGCTCTGTTGCGCTATCTCGAGAATCGTAAATAAAACGAGCCGCATTAATCAAAGCAGCAGGACCAATAAACGCTTCTCCTCCAGCATAAATCGGGCATACACCCTCGCAAGCCCCGCACATAATGCAGTTACTTAAAAGCTCAAACTTTTGCAGCTCTTCAGGGTGCTGCAAAAACTCAATAAGCTTAATTTTCCCCTCACTGTTTCGCGTAGGAACGTTTGCTGATTGCAAATACGGTTCTAAACGTTTTATTTGCGCTATCATAGGTGAAATATCGCATATAAGATCGCGCTGAACAGCAAAACCAGAAAGTGGTGCTAATTCAATAATCCCAAAACTGCCATTTTGCTGCATTGCAGTCCCTTTTAATTCTTGACGCGAATCTGTTGATTTCGCCGGTTGCACACCACTAACAGCCGAACCGGTTTTTCTAAATCCGCGAGACTGCACGTCACTGCCGCTTTCAAGACGCGCGTTTGCACCTACTGTTGCACTACAAAGTAGCGTTGGCATGCCGTTTACGTTTGCCGCGTCTGAGCCGCATACTCCGTGACCGCAAGAGTATCGAAAAGCTAAAGTTGGGTCGATTGTGCGCTTGATAGTTAATAGGCAGTCGAGAATAGTATCCGTTGGGCGAACGCGCAAAACGTAATCTTGAACCCAATGCTTGCCTTGAATGCGTTTCATGGCTTGCGTTGAAGATTCAGTCATACTATTTTCGTTTTCTGCAGAATCTACTTTTGCAAAAGGATTGCTACGCTTTTTGCGCGCAAAAGGACTTCCTCTACGTTTGCTAGCAGCCTGCTTGCTATCTGCAGAATCTTGAGCGCTGGAAGGTAAAAAACGAGAAACGCGTAAAGTAACGAGCGCAGTGTTATTGCAAAGCTCATTACTCATCGCGCGTTACCTCCAAATACGTACTATTCTAGTTTGCCACAATACTTGCACAGGATTGTAATCGCAGCATAGTTACATAAGCGGATTACGATATTTTCGTTACACCGCCGTAAAGCAAATATCGGTTTTACGATATATTTAGATATTTTCGTTACAGTCACGTAAAACAAATGCCGTTTTAAGCATAAATGCAGAGAAGCTAACGGCTTAATTAACTCCCGAAGCAATGCGCACTGCTTCCAGCGGATCGTCCGTAATAGCAAACAAGTGCGGGTCAAGCGGAGAAATCAAACCACGACTCGTTACAGTAGACTGCAACCAGTCGATCAAGCCCTTCCAATATTCAGTTCCAAAAAGTACAACCGGCACGCGCGCAACCTTATGCGTTTGAACAAGCGTCAAAGCCTCAAACATCTCATCCATTGTTCCAAACCCACCCGGGCAAACAATAATCCCTGAAGAATACTTCATAAACATTGTTTTACGCACAAAGAAGTACCTAAATTGCATTCCAAGATTAATCCACTTATTTAAGCCCTGCTCGTGAGGAAGCTCAATACCCAAACCTACAGAAGTTCCGCCAGCTTCCGTCGCACCACGATTCGCAGCTTCCATAATCCCAGGGCCACCACCAGTAATAACAGCAAAACCGCGTTTTACCAACTCCGCACCCATTTTGCGGGCCGCAGCATACTCAGGATCACAATCCTTTATGCGCGCTGACCCAAAAACCGTAACAGCCTTACCCAAAGACGCGAGCGCATCAAAACCGTCAACAAACTCAGCCTGAATACGAAGCGCACGCCAAGGGTCTGCACTTCGCCAATCCCACTTAGTATCTTCAGCTACACCAACGCCTGCCGCAAGTTGCTGACTACTATTATCATTGCGAAGTAGCGTTTCAGTAGTACTTTCTTTAGGTATCATTGAGCCTCGCATAAGCACTGAACCGCGATGATACGTACTATTCCACGGAGGAACATCTACTGAAAAATCATCTTGACTATTAGCCATAACTACTCCCAAAAAATAATCATAAAAACTAATACGAAAAACTAATACGAAAAACTAATACTAAAAACTAATCTTCAACATCATCCAATTCCTCCTCAATATGCTTCGATTGCATAGAAAGCAAGAATCCCGCAACACCAGCAGCAACAATAGAAGCAACAAGAACACCAAAACGCGCTTCCGCAGACAAATCTGCGTCCGAATACGCAAGAGAAGCAATCAAAAGCGACACAGTAAAACCAATACCACAAGCGCAAGCAGTTGGAAGTAAATCAACTACGCGAAGACCATCCGGCACTTTTAAGCCCAATATTTTCTTCGACAACCAAGCAGTTACCATAATTCCCAAAGGCTTACCAACAACAAGCGCAATAGTTATTGCAATAAGAATCGGAGACAGCAACAATTCCCAAGTAAGCGTTTCAAAATGCACGCCAGTAGCAAAAAGCGCAAAAATAGGCAACGCAACCAAAGCAGACACAGGCTGAATTTTTTCGCGGTAACGTTCAGCACGCAAAGTTTTTTCACCATGAACCAAATGCGCAGGAGTAAGAAGACCAACCATTACACCAGCTAAAGTCGGGTGAACACCAGCTTCATACATCATAACCCAGGCCACAATACCCACTATTGCAACAAGAGGCCACGGAACACGCTTAAGACGCACTAAAGTAGTCCAAAGCAGTCCACACACTACAACACCAACAAACCAGTACCACGCGTTTAAGGCCGAGAAAAATACGGCAATAAGAGCAATACCAATCAAATCGTCAACAGTTGCAAGAGTCATTAAAAACGCGCGCAAAGAATGCGGCAAAGTTTTTGCAAACAAAGCCAACACTGCAAGCGAAAAAGCAATATCAGTTGCCGTTGGTATTGCCCAACCAGCACGCACCATACCTAAAGTCGGCAAAGCGCCAGAAGTAAGACGCATAATTTCCTGACCAGCGTGAAGCTCAGAAAAAACAGTTACCGTTGCAACAAAAAGCAAAGGAGGAACAACCATGCCACCAACTGCGCAAATCATTGGCATTGCAGCAGCTTTAGGATCGGAAAGAGAGCCCGCAATAAGCTCATGCTTCAAATCTAAACCAACCGAAAGGAAGAAAATAGTAAGCACACCATCCTGTACCCAATGGCTAATTGACATGTGAATATTAGTCCACGGAATACCAATATGCGTGTTAGAGATTGATTCAAACACTGGCGCGGTTATAGGAATATTAGCTAGTAACAGGCCGGTAAGAGCAAAACCAAGCATAATTAAGCCAGAAATTCGCTCATTATTCGCTATATTGCGTGCTATTCTCCAACTGCGTCGTATCATGCTGAAATACTTCCTCCCATAAGTGCGTTTACGTAAAATTGAGTTTGCGTAAAAGTGCATTTGTGTAAAAGTAGTTTCCACAAAAGTAGTTTGCACAAAAACAAGCTCGCACAAAAGTGCGAAATATGCAAATTGCACTTTTTCAGTATAGCTGAGAGGGATAAACCGCGCGTTGCGTACAAAAAAACGCAGAACCGAAGCTCTGCGTTTTGACTGTGCGCCAGACAGGATTCGAACCTGCAACCTTCTGATCCGTAGTCAGATGCTCTAATCCGTTGGGCTACTGGCGCATGTTTTCCGGTCTCAAGAAGCTCGTTCTCGTTTCCGGCAACTTGACTAATATACAACCATATCCATCAAAACACAAACCCCGGCGTGTCGGCCGGGGTTTTGTGCAGCAACTTACATGCCTTAACTCATATAAAACGCAAGCAAAACTCACTCACGCTAATACTAAAAATTACACTAATTGCGGTGCTCAAGAACCGCATCAACCATTCCGTAATCCTTAGCTTCCTTAGCAGTCAAAATAGTATCTACTTCAATATCCTTACGAATACGCTTAATATCCTGACCAGTATGCTTTGCAAGAGTTGACTCCAACCACTCACGCAAGCGCAACATTTCCTTAGCCTGAAGCTCAATCTCAGTCGCCTTACCAAAATCTTGACCCATAGAAGGCTGATGAATAAGAACGCGAGCATTCGGCAAAATCATGCGCTTGCCATGAGCGCCAGCCGCAAGCAAAATAGCAGCAGCAGAAGCAGCCTGACCTAAGCAAACAGTTTGAACATCCGGCTTAATGTACTGCATAGTATCGTAAATAGCAGTCATAGCAGTCATAGAGCCGCCTGGAGAATTAATGTACATCATCACATCGCGGTCAGCATTCATGCTTTCCAATACCAAAAGCTGAGCCATAATATCGTCAGCAGAAGTGTCGTCAACCTGAACACCCATGAAAATAATACGATCCTCAAACAGTTTCGTGTAAGGATCCTGCGTTTTTAAGCCGTACGGAGTTTGCTCACCAAACTGAGGCAAAACATAACGGTTAGTAACACGCTGAGCGGAAGTAACTCCACCAAAACCAGCTAAACGCTCAGCGCGCGCAACAAACTTTGCTTCTTCACTTGCCATAAGTTACTCCTCACCACGCATAGAAGCAGGAGTGGTAACGATTTTATCCACGAAACCATACTCCAACGCTTGCTGCGCCGTAAACCAGTGGTCATATTCGTTATCTCGGTAAATCTCCTCCACCGTATGACCAGTCTGCTTCGCAGTCAATTCAGAAAGCGTTTTCTTCATATCCATAATAAGCTCAGCATTAATACGAACATCCGTAGCAGTGCCACCAACACCGCCAGAAGGCTGATGCATAAGCACGCGCGCATGCGACGTAATAAAACGCTTACCAGGAGTTCCAGAACTAAGCAAGAACTGACCCATAGAAGCAGCCATTCCAACAGCAATAGTCGCAACATCTGGCTCAATAAGCTGCATAGTATCGTAAATTGCCATACCTGCGGTAATAGAACCACCCGGAGAATTAATATACAACCAAATATCCTTCTTAGGATCTTCTGCAGCAAGCATCAGCATCTGAGCGCAGATGATATTAGCATTCTCGTCTTTTACTTCAGATCCCAACCAAATAATGCGATCTTTTAGCAACCGATTAAAAATAGAATCAGTTGGCGAAGATGCTTCCGCCTGTTCCATAACAGGAGAAGCTGTAAAAAGCTCAGTCACCTTATCTCCTTACCATAAACTTAAGTATTCCTAGATTATCGTGTGCGCGTGACCGTATAGAAAATATAGTATGCAGCAAATCAGTGAAATATTCTAGACTGAATTTTTACGAATCGATTCAGATAATTATTCAACCATTATATAGATTTGACATAAAATATTTAGTATATTTTTATTAATGTAAATTAGCTCGAAGGGGAGAAATCATGGATTCCAACAACTTACCAAATAACAATTATTCTCCGAATTCAGAAGAAAATAATGAGAATCAGAGAAACGATTACCAAAATAATTGGAATCCAGAAAATACTTACCAGAACAACGGGTATCAAAACAACGGATACCAAAACAACGGGTATCAAAACGATTACATGAACAATCAGTATCAGAATAGCTACCAAAATAGCGGATACTCAAATAATGAATATCAAAACGGCTACCAAAACGGCTACACAGGCAACGAGTATCAAAACGGGTACCAGAATGAGTACACAAGCAACGGCAATCAAAATAGTTACACGAATAACAGCTACCAAAACGGCTACACAAACAACAATACAAACAGCAATACAATAAGCAATACAATAAGCAATACAATAAGCACTTACATAAACAGCGATAATTTATCAAAAACGTATAAGAATGTTCAGCAGAAAGCAATAAACTTCGTAAACACGACACTAGCAGATGATCATAAAAAAAGAATCGCTATAATAATTGTTGTTGTTCTAGCTGTAATAGTTTTCGGCAGCTTAATTACGGGCGCTTTCGGCAAACATAACAGTTGTTCTGCAGAAAAAAGTGCAAACATAGAGGAATATCTAAAATGCCATCCGTCAGAATTGGAAGATTACAATAACAGGATGCGTGATGATAGCGTCTTCGTTGCAACAATTGAACCTAAAGGAGATCAACTGAATCTAACCATGAAATTCAGAGATCACGTGTCTGACGAAGATGTTTCATTATTAAGAGATCAAGTTGCTTCATCTGAAAATGACTTTTCAAAAGTATTTCCATCAGCTGAAGAAATTAAAAGTAAAGTTATTTCTCCAATACGCTTACACTACGTTTTATTAAATGACGATGGCAGTTTTATTACCGATAAAGACTACATTGCTAATTAGTAAATAATACAATATGCGCTTTTGCTACTAATTGAATTAGCAAAGGCGCATATTTTTATTGGCGACTAAAAATTTTTGGCAGTAGCGTTATACTTCGCGCAACAGCGCAAGAAACAGCGCAAGAAACAGCGCAAGAAACAGCGCAAGAAACAATCATCGGAACAATCATAATAAGCGGAACATTCACTAGTTGCGCCACAAGTAAAAGCGCAAACCATAATGCTTTTCGGCTTGCAGCCAATAGACTTGCAGCGCCAAAAATCGCAGCAATTATCAAGACATTAGGCTGATTTGATATTAAGCTGCCAATTAGTGGAAGTTTCATGCTAATGACTCCTACAATCAGCCCAAAGCAAGCGCCGGTTGAAATACTCGGCTGCAGAACACCTCCAGAAGCGCCACAGCGCAAAACAAGCAAAGTAGCAAGCATTTTAATCACTGCAAGAATCAGCAAAATAATCATAATATTCGCACTAGCTGCCGCATGCGGAAAGCTTGATACAGAAAAAGCAAGCTGAGCAAGCGACCTACCATTGCCCATAATATGCGGAAAACGGCAAGCTATAACACCAATAAGTAAGCCGGCAACAGGCATAAAACACAGCATTTTTACGCCGCGCAAAGCATGAGTGCGACACCAAATAATACCCAAGCGAAAAACGTAACCAACCAAGCCACACACTACGCCAACAGCAACAGCTAAAGCGCAAATTTGCCAAGAAATAGCGCAAGAGAATTGCGGAATATTGTAGTAGCTAGAATGATGCAATAAAAATTCAACAACAAACGCAGCAACATAATTCATAACAAGCGCAAAAGGCAAGCAATACATGCGCTCCGAACGCGCAATATTTTTAACTACATTAACTACTACAGGACCATTTTCGCGATTTAGCCACGCATAAAAACCAAAACCTTGAGTTTTGCTAAGCAAACCTAAAGCAAGCACAGTTCCAGCTAAAGGAGCATGATACACTGCCGCCAAGCCAGCGCCAGCAGCAGAAGCAATAAGAACGCGCTGAGTTTTAGCAGACACATGAAAAATACTACTGTAACACTGAGCGATCATTGCAGCCAATTCTCGCGGAGCTACTTCCCTGCCGATTGAAATCCCAGAACCAACAATGCCGATTTGCAGCAAAACATGCGCGATAGTAGAAAAAATTGGCATATTGCTTCCGCTAACAGCTTGCGGAATAGTGACGATTCGAGGCGGATTTTCTCTCTTGCGCAAAAAGTACCAGGCTGCTGCAGCAATAGTCATCGAAATGGCTGTAGGTAGCACGTAGCGATACCAAGAAAGCGCTGAAAATACAGTGTTTTTAGCAGATTCAATTGAGCCAAAAGCAAGATATTGTACTGCGTAAAGAATAAGCGTAAGAACTGTTGCACCTAATCCGGCAAGAATACCAAGAACAACAGAGGCTGCGGCAAACCGCGCTACTCGAATTGCGAGATTAAGTAAGCCGCCAAATCTCCAACAAGATTCAGACTTCGTTTCAGCGCTGCTATCCATAACTTCTCGCAATTCTTACGTAAATTAGCCCTTTGATTAGTTAGTTAAGCTATAAATAAGACCTGGCAGAAGAAAATAACCGCCAGGCCTTAATTAAAGTCGATACGAAGTATCTATAAGCTAACTTACTTCTTAGAAAGCTCGTCGGCAACAGCCGCAGCCTTAGAAGCAGCTTCTACACTTTCGTCCTCGTCGTCATCCTCAGACAAGAAAGCACTCAAGTCGAGAGCCTCACCGCCGGAAACGAACTTTACAGCACGCATACCAGCAAGCAAGCCCTTAGAACGAGCAACTTCCTGAACAGCGGAACCAAGCTGACCATTATTCACAATAGCATTAATGAACTGGTTTGGATCCATACCGTACTGCTGAGCAACAGAAACCAGGAAGTTAGTGACGTCAGCCTGAGAAACAGAAACATCCATCTGCTCAGCCAAAGCGTCGAGAACCATCTGGTCGCGAAGCTCCTTTTCAGCAGACTTCTGAGCTTCTTCCTTCTGCTCCTTAGTAGCCTTTTCAGGATCCGGAGTCATACCCTTCAAATGCTCAGCAACAGCCTTATCCAAAACACCCTTTGGAACAGGAATTTCAACCTCTTCCTGAAGCTTTGCAAGGAAAGCATCACGAGCATTAGTAGCCTGACGGCCTTCAGCAGACTGCTCGCAAGCCTTGCGAACATCTGCCTTCAGCTCATCCAAAGTGTCAAACTCGGAAGCTTCCTGAGCGAAGTCATCATTAAGCTCCGGCAATTCCTGAGTCTTTACAGAATTAACCTTAACCTTAATCTGAGCCTTCTCGCCCTTATGCTTTCCAGACTCCAAAGCACCTTCGAAAGTGGTTTCCTCGCCGGCGGAAAGACTATCCAAAGCCTCATCCAAACCGTCAAGCAAAACGCCGGAACCGATTTCGTAGCTCACGCCCTCCTGAGAATCAACCACTTCATCGTTGATTCGAGCTTCCAAATCAATGTTGGTGTAATCACCCTTAGCAGCAGGACGATCAACACTTACCAAAGTAGCAAAACGATGACGAAGGCTTTCCAAACGAGCATTCACATCATCGTCAGAAACCTCTGGCTTCTCAACCTCAATCTCAACGCCCTTAAACTTGTTCAACTTGAACTCTGGACGGCGCTCAACAGTAACAACAAACTTAAGGTTTGCATCTTCACCAGCAGACGTTGGAACTTCCTGCACGTCAAATTCTGGCTGATCCATTGGGCGAATCTTCTTTTCTTCCAAAGCCCTAG
>CAMYED010000009.1 GCA_947254595.1 uncultured Gardnerella sp.
GCTCGGCGCTCCGAGTTGCTTTCGCGCGCGCAATGCAGCGCTCAAGCAGGTCGTCAGCGCACACCAGTCACAGCCTAGTTTCTAAAACACAGACACACTAACCTGCCCTGCCTTCGTCAATCGAGACGAAGGCAGACCTCGCTTGCGTTGAAAGCACACTGTGCTTTCAACTTGAGCAAGCTCGGCGCTCCGAGTTGCTTTCGCGCGCTAAATCGCAGCGCTCAAGCAGGTCGTCGCGCACGTTAGTTTCATTACAACGCTGTATAGTAACTAACGTTTTTTAGCGTGATTTCGATATTTACTTTACATTCGTGTAAAGCCGCTGCCAATATTCCGCTAGATTCCAACATTTTCGTTACACGAGCGTAAAGCCAATAACGGTTTTAAGCCCGCATACGTTAGTTTCATTACAACGCTGTAAAGCCAATGCCAAAACAATTACACCGAAAGACAAGCACGAAAGAACTTGCCGAAAGGTGGTGATTAAATGATGGTAATCGGTGCAGAAGCAAGTATGCTATCGATAATCTTTCGGTAGGTTATCGATAAACTTTCGGTAGGTTATCGATAAACTTTCGATAATCTTTCGGTAGGCGGTTGATAGTATGTTGTTAAGCTTTCGGAAAGATTTACACAAGCTATCGATAAGCTTTCTTAAGCTTTGAGTATTACTTGAGTTAAGATATTGCGCCGATTGCAATTGGGCCAGCAATTGAGTTGATAATTGGGCTATCAATTGGATTAAATTACGCAATTAAGAATGCGGAATATTGTAACTAAAGCGATTACGCTATTTGCAATAATGCTATTAGCGTTAGTGCTATTAGCGATTATTCTGCGATTTTCATACAAGGAGTAGGTATGAATAAAGCCCTTATTAACATTGATTATACGAATGATTTCGTTGCAAGCGATGGCTCTCTTACGGTAGGCGAGCCTGCGCAAAAGCTCGAGAAGCGTATTACTGAGATTTCGCAAGAATTTCTTGACGCTGGCGAGTTTGTGGTTTTCGCAATCGACACGCATCATTTGAACGACCCGTATCACCCGGAAACTAAGCTTTTCCCACCTCATAATATCGCCGGAACGCACGGCCAGCAGCTATACGGCGCGCTTGGTGATTTTTATGAGGCTAATAAAGATAAAAGCAACGTGTACTACATTCATAAAACTCGCTACTCGTCGTTTAATGGCACGGATTTGCTGATTAAGCTGCGCGAACGCCATATTGAGGAGCTGCATTTGGTGGGTGTTTGCACGGATATTTGCGTGCTTCATACTGCTGTTGATGCGTATAATCTCGGATTTAAGATTGTGGTTCATAAGGATGCGGTTGCAAGTTTTGATCCTGCTGGACACGAATGGGCTTTGCGTCACTTTAAGACTTGCCTTAACGCGGATATTGTAGAAGGCTAACTTACTAACTTACTAACTTACTAAAGTCGCGTTAAAAATATTAACTAATAACGCTGGTTGCTTTATGCACCAGCGTTTTTTGTTTATTTGCATGTTTATTTGCATGTTTATTCGCGCGCTTACGGCGTGCTTATTTGTGACAGTTCTATTCGGAGTGTTGACTTGCTATTAATGAGAATCATTATTATTATTAATAGACGTTGTTAAAAATCTTCCATTTATTTGCGAAAAGAAGAGCGCATATAACGATAAGAAGATGAAGTGTAGAGAGCGAAATAATAATTATGACTCATGCAATGAAGTCGATATTTAAGCGAGCGCTTGCCGCTGCAGGCGTAGTAGTGCTTGCGTTTGCAGTGCTTACTTCCGGATTAAGCGCTGTGCTGCCAGCGTATGCTGTGCTGCCAGCTTATGCTAATGAAGGCGAACCTGAACATGTGTGGGTTGGTAGCGACGAGGTTAAGGGCGATTTATATTTGCCTAACGAGAACATGACGGTTAAGTCTGGCCACGTTGACGCTTTCTATGCATTCCAAACAAGCGCAAGTAGCGAGCTTAAAATGGGCTTTAGTTACGGAAACGTAATTTACAATCCAAAAAACGTAACGATGACGGTTGATAATTCGTCGTACTACACAGAAAATCTTCCTTATAAAAACGCTAGTAATATTCCTTTTGACGCTTCAAAAGGTTACTGGCGTTTGAACGGATCTGGAAATAAGCAGAGTAGCGAAGTGTTCCCTGGTTGGGATTCTTCTAATTCGCGTTTTTCTGTAGGAGTAAAAGATCCTATAAAAGCTTGCGCAGATATTGTAATTGATAAAGTTACTGGCCCTAAAGGTGGTCGCGTTCTTGCGTGGGTGCAAAAAACCGACAGCAATAATGCTACTTTTGCAAAATCTTTAGAAGCGCACGATAAAGACGACGAGAATACTGCCGGAAGTCGATTTGTAATGCCAGGTATTATTCACCAGTCAATGGTCGGCCACGAGCACGTTGATTGGGTGTTTACAAAGCCTGGCACTTATAAAATTAGCGCTTACACAATAGTGAAAAATAAGGAAAACGGCAAAACTGTTACTTCAAAACCTGCCGATTATACTTTTGAAGTAAAGCCTAACGCTACTCACGCGGTTGAAAGCGAAACAGAAACGCTACAAATGGATCCTAATCGCGTGCCTCCAACAAAAGATCCTAAATTTGTTGAAGAATCGTTGTCTGGCAGCACGCATTGCAAGGAAGACGATAGCAATATTTGCATTGTTGGCGTAAGAAATACTGGTTCACACCCGCATTACCATTCGTATGAGCCTGGCGGTGAAGTTACTCTTTCGGTGTATTTGCCAAAATCAATACGCGGTAAAAAAGATACGAAACCATCTTGGACGTATATTCGCGAAGACGAAATGGGTCCTGATTTTTCCTACGATTTTGATAGCAACCCGCCAGTAGGAGATAAGGAGCCAGATTTTAAGGAAACATTCACTATTCCGGCAGAACCTGCATTAAATGGGATGCTTGTTAATGCAACAATAAGCGGCGGAACTATGCTTGGGCTGGGTTATGGCGACGATAGAGATACGGTAAGAATTGTTGTCGATGATCATGGTGCTGACGGTAGGCCTGTGGTTGCTGCGGTTGGTAGGATGAAGCCTCTCGAAGTTGGAGATACGCTGAGTCTTCGTTCTGTGCTCTATAGCCCACGAGTATCTGTTATTAAAGACCAAAAACAAGATCCAGATACGCAAGTTACTTCCATAGTAAAAAGGCATGTTTGGCTTATTAAAAAAGCCGGTGAAACAAAATTTAAGTACATACCTAAAGAAGAAGGTAAGAACTTAAATTTGAAGATTGATGAGAGCATGGACGGCGCTATTATTCGCCCGTCACTTGTGCTTGAGAACGGCGAATTGTACAGAAACGAAGAATTTAACGATTTTACCGATTATCAAATATGGTTGAAGTCTTCCGGTAAAGAATCTCCTGATAATAAGAACGGCAATAAGAACGTCAATAAGAAAAAGAATAAAAAGAATTCCAATAAAAATAATAATAAAAATAAGCGTAATAAAAATAATAAGAAGCACAAAAAGCATAAGAAAAATAAAAACCATAAGTCTGAAGGAGATTCGTCTGAAGGAGATTCGGTAGAAGATTCGGATGCAGAGAATCAGCATGAGAATCAGCATGAGAATCAGCATGAAAATGAAGATTCCGAAAGTTATGATTCTAAAACTTCCGGCGCTGAGCAAAATAATCTTCAGAAAGCTGGTAGCACTCCGTTAGTTGCAAAAACTAATACTAATAGTGGTTTTGCTAAGAAAAGTAGCGGTTTGAGGAAGGCGTCTCATCGCAAATTAAGAGGATTGCGTAACGGTAAATCTTACTCGAAACGCTCAAAAAAGCTGAAAAAAGTAAAGCTTCTTGGGAAAAACAGCAAAAAATCTGCAGAGAATGCCTCGTACGATTCTGAAGAAAGCAACGATGAGTATTCAGAAAACTTAACCGACGGCGAAGAATCTCAAGAAGAAAAAGATCATAAAACAAAGTGGGTTGCTGCTGCAGTAGGAACGGCAAGCGTTGGATTATGCGCTATTACTGGGTCTGTTGCATTCTTAATGCGCTCTAAATTGAAGATTTTATAAGGATAAGGTGAACACAAAATGAGTAACAATAAGCATTATTTTGCAACAGGAATTATTGCGTCAATATGCACGGCAATTATGTTAATCGCAACATTGTTAATTCCGACGCCTCTTATGGAAAATGCTAATGCTGCAACAAGCAGTCATCCTGTTATGATTCAGGCTGGTCACGCCGATTTTGGACCAACTCTTGCGGGTGGAAATTGGAAAATACAAATTCGTGACGATACTGGTGACGATCCAGTGTGGCGAGATCCGGAAAACGTTGTGTTCAAGCTGGGTAGTAGCTCGATTATTCCAATGCCAAACGATTCTACCTACAGTTTTATTGGTGAAAAGCCTGGAACCAAACTTTACGTAATTCCACAAACTCAGAATCCTGATGTTCCATGGCTTGGATGGAATACTCAGGAAGGCGGAGTGCTAAACGAACTTGATCGCGGAGCTAACCTTTCGCTTGAAGGAGTAAGCGGCCCTGGAAAATTGCACGTTTACTTAGAAAATGGCAACAACAATCCACAGCAACTTTGGGATAGTACTAAAGGCTACCCGCAAAACAGCTGGATTGAAACCAATGCTCATACTCACGTGAATTGGGTGTTTTCTAAGCCTGGTATTTACCATGTGAAGCTCACTTTTTCTGGAAAATTGAAGAATGGGCGAAAAGTAAGCGATACGCGCGTTCTTAATTTTGCGGTTGGAGACAATACGGATCCGCAAGCTGCTCTTGGGGGCGGTGCGGGCGGCGCTGGTGGTGCGTCGGAAGCTGAATCTCAAAACGGCGGTGAAGATGCTGAAGATAATGGCGAGGACGAAAACGCAGAACAGAATAATAAAAATGCTGAAAATAATGAATCTGGTGTAGCTTCCAACAAAAAGCATCAAAAGGCTCATAAAGCAGACGATACTGTTGCAATTGCACAGATTGTGATGATTATTGTTGTGATTCTTACCGTCGTTATTATTGCGTTTATTTTATTCGCTGTAGTAAAAAGCAAGAAAGCGCGTCTTGAGGCCATTAATCAGCATGATGGTTCGCATAGTGGTTCGCATAGTGGTTCGCATGGTGGTTCGCACGATGGTTCGCACGATGGTTCTAAGGATAATTTGCAGGATAATTCGCAGAATGTTTCACGGAATGTTTCACAGCAGCAGGCAGTTTTGCCTACTCAATATGCGCCAAATCAAAACTCGTTATCCGATTTGGTAAATCCGGTTGAAGAAACAACTGTGCTGCCAAAAACTGACTTAAATACTGACTTAAATAAATAGTTTGGGATAAGTAATGCTTAAAAAATCTACATTAATTTGCATGAGGCTGTTTAGTGCGTTTGTTAGCGCGATTATTTCAGTCGGCTTTTTAGCATCTATGTGCTGCTGCAATTGCGGTAGTGCGTATGCGGACGAGGCTGTTGCAGGCTCTGAATTGGCGAATGCTGAAGCTTGCGTTGCGGCTCAACTTGAAGATAATGCTGCTAAACCGAGTAGTAGCGCAACTGCCGGTGCAAAGTTTTGCCGTGTAAAAGAAGGCCATACCGACGTTTTTGCAACTTATAAAGATGCCAGCGGAAATCTTGTGCTTGGCACAAGAGGCGATTCCTTCCCGGGCAGTAACGCAAATAGTATTCGATACAATTCTTCTCTTATTCGATTTGTTGTTGGTCCGAAAAGTCGCGTAAGAAAAACTAAAGTATTTTCTTTCGTGCAACAGAATGTGAAACATGTGTATCAGCTTCCTTCTCAAAATGAGCCAGGCCAATTGTTTGCAGGTGTTTCTACCGAAAGTTTGGGGCAAAATTCGGGAATTACAGAAGTAACTTTTAGTTTTGCTAACGCAACTATGCCTAAAAATGGCGCAGTTTACATGGCTGGCAAAAGTGATAACACAACACTAAAGTATCTTGGAACGGATGGAACTGGTTTCCCAAGCGAATACACTGTAAATGGTAATGCTCACGTGCACATGGATTGGGTTTTTACAGCTCCAGGAAAGTATGTGTTGACTGTAAAAGCTGTTGCTAAAACTTCTGACGGTAGTACGCTTACTGCTACGCAAGATTACACTTTTGAAGTAGATCTTAATCGCGCTAAAGAATCTTCTCAGTACGATACAGGAGAAGATGGCTCGCAGTCTGAAGACTCTAGTAATCAGAATGGAACTTCGCCTAAAGTTAAGAAAAAGAAGGGGTCTAAAGGCTCTGAAGGCAAGGGCTCAAATGAGGATTCGGATGAGGATGCTGACGAGGATTCAGAAGGCGATGAGGACGACGAAAATTCAGAAGATGAGGATTCGGATGAGGATGAGGATTCTGACGAAAACTCTGAAGATGAAAACGAGGATAATGAAGAACCTTCTACTTCAATTATTGTAAAAGGCAATAACAACAGAGTTTACGTAACGCCTTGGCCAGGAGCTAAGCCGAGTGCTGGATTTGCGAATCAGAATTTAGAAAATGAAGAAGAAGTAGGAACAGAATCTAGTAAAAATAATTTAGATTCTAAACAATCCAAATCTAAAAATAAGAATAAAAAAACAACTAAAAAATGTTCAACTTTTAACGATATAAAAGGCGATAAGCTGGTTATAAAACACGGGCATGTTGATTTAGCAACATACTCAACTGGTAGCGGAATCGGCTTTGCAGTGCAAGAAGACATAACTGGATCTCACGTAAAGCGCGACCCAAGTAAAGTTGTATTTTACGCAGGAAACGCAGCAAAAAACGGTAACGTTTGGCGTTTACCGCAAACCCAAAAGCAAAATGTGCCGTGGCTTGGCTGGAATAACCAAAATTTGCAGCCGCACAAATCCAGCAAAATCAGCCTTAAATCTGTAAAAGGACCAGGAAGCGTACGCATTTGGTTGCAAGGTTCGTTAGGCGAAAAAGCGAAAACTGTTATGTCTAGCAACGGAAAACGAACTTACACAATTCCGGCTAATACGCATATACACTTGAACTGGGATTTTTCAAAATCTGGATACTATACGATTCGTCTTGCAGTTAGCGCTAATGGAAAAACTCTCGCGAAGGATTTCCACTTCGCAATTGGTGTGGACGCGCTTAAAACACCTATGGGTTGCGCTGTAAGCGGAGCTGGCGATGGTGAAGGCGACGTTGTTGCTGATGGTGACGGCGACGGCGCAACTGACGGTGCAACTGACGGTGCAACTTCTTCTGAAGCTGGCGGAAACGGCGGAAACGGCGGAAAAAATAGCGGCGGAACAACTCCGTTAGCTTCTTCACACTACGCAGGAAACAGCGGAGGATCGTTCTTTGGCGGCGGATTTGCGTCTTCGCATAAAACTAAATCTGCCAAAAAAAGTAAGGGTGTAAAAGTACTCGGCGCAATCGGCAGCAAGTCGCGCAAAGGCGTTGAAGCAAAATATGCTTCTAAGCGCGTTAAGGGTCTTAGAAGAAGCTTGCTTAGCAATGTAAAAGATGATGAGCCAACTGGAATTTCAGGCTTGTTTAGTAGGAATCCTGTGCTTGCATACTCGCTTATTATTGGCGGAGTATTAACTGTTCTATCCGTTACTGCTGGCGGAATTTGGTTCCTCTACAAGCGCGGACTTATTAGTTTGAATTGGTTATTGCGCTATTAAGGTTTATTTCGCTATTAAAAGTAGTAGGAGTGTGTAAGGGTGATTCGTTGGCCCAGAAAAACAAAGCAAACTTTTTTTGCTGTGATTGACGCAATTGCAGTGGTTGCGCTTATTTTTCCGCTTTCTGCTTGTGGCAGCGCAAACGGCAATACGCGCGCAGGGCATATAGATGGCCGTATTAATGTGGTTACTACTACAGGCGTTTTGCGTGATATGGTGGCGAATGTAGCAGGGGATGCTGCAAACGTGAGCGCAATTGTGCCAGATAACGCAGATCCGCACTCTTACGAGCCGCGATTGCGATCAATTCGCGAAGTTGTGTATGCGGACGTGGCTTTTAGCAACTACATGATGCTTGAAGAACACGGCGTGATTACAGCTTTAGACGCAAATTTGCGAAAAGGCGTGCCGAATGTTGAGCTTGCGGAAGAAAGCGTAAAGCATGCGGCGGATATTATTCCAATGGTCGAAGACGTGTCGCTGGATACGATTTGGCTTGGTCTTGCTACGGAGCGTATGGCTGCGCAAGTTGGAGCAGAAGCTGCAACTGTGAAATCGGCAACTGTGAAATCTTCTGAAGAATCGCAAAATTCTACTTCTTCGCAGTCTTCGCAATCAAACGCGCCTTCAACAGTAACAAAAGAAGGACGCGCAACCGTAATAAAGCCAAACGCATACAACATGAAGCGCTCTGACAGAATCCGCTTAACTGCAACAAAAGTAAAAGGACCTGGAGCATTATTCGCTTACCTTACAGGCACTTTTGGAAGCGTAGAAACTTACGTAAATTCAGCGAACGGAATTAGCGACGACGATCACGTTGATTTGCCAGCGGATGCTCACACGCATTTAAGCTGGGCTTTTAGCAAGCCTGGAGAGTACACGCTTGACTGGCATGCGGATATTTTGGATGCTCAAGGTGCAAGAGTTGCAAGTTTAGGTAATACCAGAATGCGTTTTGCTGTTGGCGTAAATGCGCAGAAAGTAGCGAAAAAGCGTGGCGCTCGCGTGGTTTTGAATAAAGGTCATGCTGATTTAGCATACGATTTGGCGTCGCACGGGTTTATGTACCGAGTGGATACTTTGCAAGAAAAGCGCTCTGCTGCGCCAAAACGCGTGTACTACAAGCCGAAAGATGTGGTTGTGGAAGTTCCAACTAACGCGCTGAAAGAAATTCCTGCAGAGCAGGGGTATCGTTTTTTGGGTGCTGCTCGCGAAAAGTTGTATCAGCTTCCGCAGGCTGTTTTAGGAAAACACGTTCACGGAGATATTGATCCGCATTTATGGCAGTCAGTAAAAAACGGAATTGCTTATGTGCGAACAATCGCAGATAGACTTTGCGAAGTCGATCCTAAAAATGCTCGCAAATATCGCGCAAATGCGGACCGATATATTAACAAACTGCTTGACGTAGACGCGTATATGCGCAAAAAAGTTGCGTCAATTCCAAAAGAGCGCCGCAACTTAGTTACAACGCACGACGCTTTTGCATACTTGGGTAAAGCTTACGGTGTAAATATTGCAGGATTTGTAACAATCAACCCTTCAAGCGAGCCGAGTGTGCAAGATAGGCGTAGGCTTTCGCAGATTTTGCGCGACTTGGAAATTCCGGCAGTATTTTTGGAGCCGAATTTGATTTCGCGCTCGTCTGTGCTTAAAGAGCTTGCAGCCGAAGCGCATGTGAAAGTTTGCCCAATTTATGGTGACGCTTTCGACGCGAATGTGCGAACTTACGCGGATATGATGCGAGCTAACGCGGATTCTTTAGCGAAATGTTTGAAGTGATAGCGAAGTGATGGCGAAGTGATGGCGAAGTGATAGCGAAGTAATAGCGAAGTGATAGAGAAGTGGATGTGACTTATGAATAAAAATATTAGCGAAAATAGTACTGTTATTAACGCGCAAAACTTGAGTGTAAGCTACTCAAATCGAGCTGTTGTAAAAGACGTTTCTTTTACTATCAATAGTGGCGAATTTGTTGGATTACTGGGTGCGAACGGCGCTGGGAAAACAACGCTTTTCCGCGCAATTATGGGGCTGATTCCGCACGCCGGAAAACTAGAAGTTAAAGCTCCTAGCGCAGAAGGCGATAGTGTAAATTCGCGCGTATCTTACGTTGGATACGTGCCTCAACGTCACGATATTGCGTGGGATTTTCCGCTTTCTGTTTTAGATGTGGTGATGATGGGTAGGATTCGTCATATTGGTTACGTTCGTCGCGCAAAAAAAGAAGATTACGAAATTGCGCTTGCTTCGCTTGAGCGCACAGGAATGGCTGATTTTCGAGATCGCACAATTGGTGAACTTTCCGGCGGTCAACGTCAGCGCGTGTTAGTCGCGCGAGCACTTGCCGGGCAGCCGCGTTTGCTTCTGTTAGATGAACCATTTACTGGTCTTGATATGCCAACTCAAGAGCTACTTACGAGCCTATTTTTAGATTTAGCAAAGTCTGGAGAAGCAATTCTTATGAGCTCTCACGACATAATTGGCTCCATTAACTCGTGCTCAAGAATCATGCTTTTTGATGGCACTATTGTTGGAGACGACGAGCCGCAAAATTTGAGTGCGGAAAAGTGGGTACAAACCTTCCATGTAGCGCCTGAAAATCCGCTTATTAAAGCAGTTGAGCGAGTAATCGGGAAAAAATAGAGGTGGAAAAGTAAATGTTATCTCCAATCGAATTTATACAAGACTTAACAAATCCGGACCTTTGGTTTTTGCTAAAAGCGCTTATTGTAGCCTGCCTTTCTAGCGTAATTTGTGGAGTAGTTGGCTGCTACGTTGTGCTTCGCGGAATGGCGTTTATTGGTGACGCTGTAGCACACTCCGTGTTTCCAGGCCTCGCAATCGCCTTCGTGTTGCAAGGTAATCTGCTATTTGGAGGCGCGCTCGCAGGAGTTGCAACCGCACTAATCGTATCTATTTTTAGCCAAAACCGCAGGCTTCGCGAAGACTCGTTTATTGGAGTATTCTTCGTATCTGCTTTCGCGCTTGGAATCGTAATCATCTCAAAAGCTTCAGGTTACGCAGGATCCTTAGAATCCTTCTTATTTGGCTCAATTACAGGCATTCCGGACTCGGATATTGCTGTGGTAGCTGTTACAGGGCTGATTATTGTGGCGTTGCTGAGTATGTTCCACAAAGAACTTGTGTGCGTGTCGATGGATCGCGAAACTTCGCGCGCAATGGGATTGCCAGTGGCTTGGCTAGATGGAATGTTGTACGTGCTTGTGGCAATTGCTGTAGTTGTTTCCGTGCAAATTATTGGAAACGTGCTTGTTCTTGCGCTTCTTGTGACTCCTGCTGCAACCGCAAGACTGCTTACGGATAGGCTATCTAGGATGATGATTCTAGCGCCGGTTATTGGATGCGCGTCATCGATTGTGGGAATGTATATTTCTTGGAGTTTTGATACTGCAACAGGTGGCACGATTGTGCTGGTTGCAACAGTGCTTTTTGTGCTTGCTTGGGTTTGCTCGCCTAAGCATGGGCTGATTTCAAAAGCGCGTGTAATGAAAATAACGGAATCTAACTGAACGGCGTTAGTTTCTTTACGCGTATGTAATGAAAATAACGCGATTGGACTTAAAATCGTTAGTTGCTTTACGCGTATGTAATGAAAATAACGTAGCGCAGGTTTGTAGCAGGTTTATAGTCTGCGGCACAATAGACGTATGGTATCAAAAGGAAAACCTTCGCCAAGAAGCGCCGTAAAACCGCTCAGCGATGAGCAAGTAAAGCTTTTAGCGAGCAAGCACAACTTAGTTGACCCAACTTACTACTATCCAACCGGCAAACGTAAGCCGAATCAGGCAGAAATCGACGCGCAAAATCCGAAAGCAACCGAAAGATTGTTAGAAGGAACGTCACGCGTACTGCGCTCGCGCTCAAAAGTACGCGCGTGGGGACTAGAAAACGTGCCAGAAGAAGGCGTATTCATAACCGCTTGCACGCACGTTACCATGTTCGACGTATTCGTGCCAATGACCGCACTATTCCACCAAGGTCGCAGACCGCGCTACATGGCAAAAGCAGAACTTGCCACTTGGCCAATCTTAGGCAAATGGTTCCAGCTAGTAGGCATGCAGCCGGTGCCACGAAGAAGCGGAAAAGCGCGCGAAATTGAGGAAGAATCAATCAAAATCCTCACAAACGGAAGGCCGCTTAGCGTATGGCCAGAAGGAACAGTTACAAGAGACCCACAAAAATGGCCTATGAGCATGAAGCCGGGCATTGGCATTATTACGCTCGAAGCTTCGCGCAGACTAGGGCACCAGATTCCGCTATTTTGCGCGATTGTGTGGGGTGCGGCAAGCATAAACCACTGGTGGCCGTGGCCGAAGAAAAACGTTGTAATGTGCTACGATACTCAGCTTGATTATTCCGACTTGCTGCAGGGAAGCGAAAACTGGGGAGAACTTCCTCCACTTGAATCTGCGGAAGAATTGGCGCGTCGCGTGCGAGTGCGCATGACGCAAGTTATGGAAGAAATTCGCGGCGAAAAAGCGCCAGACGGATACTTTGACTACAGGCAGATGAAACGCGTTACAGAAAAAACGCAACAATAGTGCGCAAACGCACGTTTTGGGAACACCCGTAAAGCGGCGTGTGTAGAATTATGTAATAGTGTGACTATAAGTCAAAATTTAGCTGCAAATTAGCCGCGGAATATCGAAGCTAGAACGCAGCTTACGAAACTCACAACCGAAAGGCAGGACGTAAACATGAACGTTACGGTGTTGGGTGCTGGTGCTTGGGGAACTGCGTTTGGACAAGTGCTTGCGGATGCAGGAAATCAAGTGACGATGTGGGCAATAGAGCCGGAAATCGTTGAAGGAATTCGCGACCATCATCATAACGCAGTACGCTTGCCAAGCGTCGAAAAATTGCCGGAAAATATGACTGCAACCGGGGACCGCGCGGAAGCCGTTGCAAACGCGGATATTGTAGTAGTTGCTATTGCGGCACAATTTGCTCGTGTTGCGCTAGCAGAATTTGTGGGGCTTATTCCGCAAAACGCGATTGTTGTTTCGCTTATGAAAGGCATTGAGCGAACAACCGGCAAACGAATGGACGAAGTTGTGTGCGAGGCTTTGAACTTACCGCGCAACCGTTTCGCTGCACTTTCCGGACCAAACTTAAGCAAGGAAGTGGCATCTCGACACCCGGCTGCAGCAGTAGTTGCTTGCGCGGAAAAATCTCAGGCAGAAGTAGTTGCAAAAGCCTGCTCAAACAGTTACTTTAAGGCATTCGTATCAACCGACGTAATCGGCGTAGAAATGTGCGGATCGCTTAAAAACGTGGTTGCGCTCGCAGTTGGCATGGCTCGAGGCGCAGGATACGGCGAAAATACTGCAGCTATGATCGAAACTCGCGGTCTTGCAGAATTGACGGCTTTGGGCGTTGCAGAAGGCGCAGATTCGCGCACTTTCGCAGGTCTTGCAGGATTTGGTGATTTAGTTGCAACTTGCGGATCCCCGCTAAGCCGCAACTACACTTTCGGCGCAAATCTTGGTAAAGGCATGAGCGTTGAGGAGGCAACAGCCGTAAGCAATGGAGTTGCGGAAGGCGTTCCAACTACTAGCGCGGTTGTTGCAATGGGTAAGCGTTTGGGTGTTGAAACACCTCTTGCAAGCGCAATGGCTCGCGTGCTTGAAGAAGGAATTTCCTGCCAAGAAATGCTCGCAATGCTTTTTGACGACGATGTTTGCGAAGAATAAGTAGCTTTTGCGAAAAGTAGCGCGCGTAAATAATCGAAAATAATCGAAAATAATCG
Organism: uncultured Gardnerella sp.; assembly: GCA_947254595.1. GTDB lineage: Bacteria > Actinomycetota > Actinomycetes > Actinomycetales > Bifidobacteriaceae > Bifidobacterium. The sequence goes on from CAMYED010000009.1 coordinate 13,442, forward strand.
TAAATAATCGAAAATAATTAAAATAATCAAAAATAAAATATATAAAGGAAAAAAATGACGAAAAAGCGTGTAGTGTTCTTGTATGGCGGTAAAGCAGACGAACATTCGATTTCTTGCATATCTGCTGCTGGAGTGCTCAGTGCTGTAGACGAAAACCGTTTCGAAATCGTACGTATTACAATCACAAAGCAAGGCGAGTGGATTGTTGGTGGAGAAGACCCGCGCAACTTCCGTATGGAAGAAGGAGAGCTTCCGGTAATAACAAAAACCGCGGAAACGCGCGATGTTGTGCTTGACCCTGCAAAGGGAGCAGACGGATTTTTGGTGCGAGAAGCAGACGGCACGCTTACAAGTTTGGGTCATATTGACGCAGTGTTTCCGGTTCTTCACGGCCCAAACGGCGAAGATGGCACTTTGCAAGGCTTGCTAGAAATGATGCAAGTTCCATACGTTGGTTGCGGAGTGCTTGCTTCGGCTGCGTGCATGGATAAATACTACGCGAAGCAACTTTTTAAGGCTGCAGGAATTGCTGTGGCCCCAGGAATTGCGCTGGACGCTCGCAAGTTTGCAGACGATGAGGCAAATCACTTCGACGCGTACGCAAACGAAATTCTTACGCAAGTTGAAGATGCAAAACTCGAGTATCCACTTTTTGTAAAGCCAAGCCGTGCAGGATCTAGTTTTGGCGTTACAAAAGTTGAATCGCATGACGCTAAAGCCTTAGCAGAAGCCGTTTTTGAGGCTTCGAAGCACGATTGGCGAGTGCTAGTTGAGCAGGGAATTGACGCGCGAGAAATTGAGTGCGCTGTTCTTGCATCTCGCGACGGCGAAGAACCGAAAGCCAGCTTGCCTGGAGAAGTTGTGCTAGACAAGCGCCAGGCTGGAGAAGACCAGTTCTACGATTTTGACAGCAAATACATGGATTCCGCAGCTTCGCACGTGGAAGTGCCAGCAAACTTGCCAGAAGAAACTTTAGAGCGCGTTCGCAAAACTGCGCTCGCAGCGTTTAAAGCGGTAGACGGACGTGGACTTAGCCGAGTGGATTCTTTCGTAACTAAAGACGGGCGCGTAATTCTTAACGAAATCAACACAATGCCTGGATTTACGCCAATCTCCATGTATCCAAAAGCGTGGGAAGCAACCGGAATAAGCTATAGTGATTTAATCACAAAGCTTATTGAAGGAGTGCTGAAGTAAGTAAATCTACCGCGCAATAAAAGAAATAATTGCAATAAACGAAATAAGCGCAGAATAATAGAAATAGCCGCGAAAGTAATTTCGAAAATAACAAAAAGGAACAGGTATGCAAGATTCGCAAGATTCGCAAGATTTGCAAGATTTGCAACATGACGATACGTATTTAATGGCACGCAAACGCCAGGGAACTGTTGGCATGTCATTATGCCTGTTACTAGTTGTGTGGATTGCCGTGGCGTACGCTCTAGGCATATGCTACTCGCTATTTATGCCTAAAAACATAATCAGCAATTCGCTCGGAACAATATTAATCTCTGATATTGCGCAATATTTAGTAGCGCTTCCAATAACGATACTTGTTATGCGCAAAGTGCCTATTGTTGCAACCAAACAATTCACAATGAAAATGCGCCAATTTGGCGGATTCTTCGCAGTAAGCATACCAATTATGTACGTTGGTAACTTTGTTGGAATTGCCTTAGCACTACTGCTTACTGGTGGAAAAGCCGAAAATCGCGTTTCAGACGTTGTTACTTCCGGAAACGTGTGGGAAACGATTTTGTTCGTGGTAATTATTGCGCCGATTATGGAAGAATGGCTTTTTAGAAAGCAAATACTTGGGCGTTTGCGCGCGTACGGCGAAAAGCGAGCTATTGTATTTTCGGCGCTTGCGTTTGCGCTATTCCACATGAACGTTTTTCAATTCTTCTACGCCTTCGGGCTTGGACTTGTTTTTGGATACATGTACGTTCGCACGTCTAAGTTGCGCTACAACATTTTGCTACATATGCTGGTGAATTTCCAAGGAAGCGTGGTTGCGCTGTGGCTGGAAAAGCAGCTGGTGGATGCAAGCGGAAATATGATAGACGTCGACAAGCTTACGAATCAGGAATTGTCGCAGTTGCCGGCAGGTTTTGTGTTAGCTGGAATTTACGGAATGATTATGCTTGTGCTGCTGGTGATTGGCATAATTTTGCTGATTCGTCGCCGCAAGTATTTGGTATTCTTTGACGCGCCAAACGAGCTTTCTAAAAAAGACGGGCGCAAATCGCTTTACGGAAGCATTGGCGTAATAGCATTTTTGATTATTTCTATAATAATGAATGTGCTAATGCTGTTTTCGTGATTTCTTGATTTCGTGATTTCGTGATTTCTTGATTTCTTGATTTTCTTAATTTAGTTCGCAATAAAATATAAATAATCCAAGACGTATAAGGAGGCGAAGGCTATGCCAAGCGAACAATCAACTAACAAAACTATTCGCGTAGGACTACTGGGCGCTGGAACTGTTGGATCGCAAACAGCGCGACTAATAGTTGAGCAGCGAGACGAGCTTGCTGCAAGAACCGGTGCTGTGATTGAGCTTGCTGGCGTTGCGTGCTTGCGTCCTGAAGAAGTTGACGCGCCTTGGATTGATCGCGATTTGCTAACTACGGATACTGCAGGCTTATGCGCTCGCGAGGATGTGGACGTTGTTGTCGAGCTTATTGGCGGACTTGAGCCGGCACATACTTTCGTAAAAAGCGCGCTGAGCCACGGAAAATCTGTTGTAACTGCAAACAAAGCGCTGCTTGCAAAATTTGGTCCGGAATTATACGAGTGCGCGCAAAATCACGGAGTCGACTTGTATTTTGAGGCGGCTGTGGCAGGTGCGATTCCTATTGTTCGTCCGCTTCGAGAATCGCTTATTGGCGACGAAATTACGCAAATTTTCGGAATTGTAAACGGCACTACCAACTATATTCTTGACGAGATGACGGTTCGCGGCCTAGATTTTGACTCGGCTTTGCGCGCAGCTCAAGAAAAGGGCTATGCTGAAGCGGACCCAACCGGAGACGTTGAAGGTTTCGACGCAGCAAATAAGGCTGCTATCTTAGCAACTTTAGCTTTCCAAATGCCAGTTAGTATTGACGACGTTTCCGTTGAAGGAATTAGCGCGATTACCGCTGAAGATATTGCGGCAGCGAGCGCGGAAAAGCGTGTAATTAAGCTACTTGCGGCAGTTGAGCGGAATGGCGAGCCAGGTGCAGATGACGGAGTAAGCGTTAGTGTGTATCCGGCTCTGGTTAGCGCGGAGCACCCTTTGGCTTCCGTTCACGGCAGTTTTAATGCTGTATTTGTTAAGGCTCAAGCTGCAGACGACTTAATGTTCTACGGACGCGGTGCCGGCGGCGCTCCAACAGCAAGCGCTGTTGTTGGCGACGTTGTTTGTGCGGCTCGAAATCTTGTGCGCGGATGCTCCGGTTTTGGCGTGCCGATGTACAACAAGTATGTGCCGGCTGCTAGTGAAGAAACTCGCGCTGATTTTGTTGTGCGCTGCAGCATGGAGGATACTTCGGCTGCTTTGCGCGGCGAAGTTATGGATGTTTTTGCAGGTCATGGCGTTGCGGCTGAGCGCTTGGCTTCGGCTTGCGAAGCGCAATACGCGCAATCTGAAGGTGATTCGGATTGTCCACAGTGCGGTCTTGGTGGGCCTGGCAGTATGCGTGTTCTTGTGCGCGAATGTTCGGAAGCTACTGTGCAATCTATTTGTAAGGATTTACAAGATTTGGATTTTGTGCTGGATAAGCCGCTTGCTTTGCGAATCATTAAGTAGGCTGCTCGAACTGAAAGGTGCGAAATGAAGCCAGTATGCAATAGTGTTTCCGTGCGTGTGCCTGCAACCAGCGCAAATCTTGGATCCGGCTTCGACACTGCCGGAATTGCGCTTGATTATGCGGATTCGCTTGTGTTTACGCTTGATGAGTCGCAAAACGTGCGCGTAATTATTCACGGCGAAGGTGAGGATACGCTTCCAAAAGATGAAACGCACTTAGTTGTATCAACTTTTCGCAAGGCTTGCAAAATTTTTGGGTTACCAAACTTACGGTTTACTTTAGAAGCGCATAATCAGATTCCGCAGGCGCGCGGTATGGGGTCTTCCGCAGAGGCGATTGTGGCTGCTGTTGCTGCTGCTTGGACTTTTGCGCACGAAGGCGATCTTAATCGCGAAGCAATTTTTGAGATTTCGGCAGCGATTGAAGGTCATCCAGATAACGTAGCTCCCGCTGTTTTTGGTGGTTTGACTATGAGCTGGAAGCTTGATGCTGGGGAAGGCAAAGGTTCTGTGCGCGTTGCTGGAGATTGCGAAGCTCCGCTTTCTACCGGTTTTCATACTGTACGATACAAAGTTTCGCAAGATATTTCTGTGTCGGTATTCGTTCCTAATTTTGAGCTTTCTACAGAGCTTGCTAGGCGCGCGCTTCCAGCAAAAGTGCCGTATGGTGACGCAATATTTAACGTATCGCGCGCTGCAATTCTTCCGGTTGCATTTGGTGAGTTAAATAGCGATTTGGAAAATAAAATAGGCACAGTAAAATCTAATATTTCGCGAAATGCGTTACTTTTTGCGGCGACTCAAGATGCTCTTCATCAACCGTATCGTGCAAATCTTATGAAAGATTCATGGAAGCTGGTGGAAGCGTTGCGCGAGCATGGTTTTGCGGCAGCAATTTCGGGAGCAGGATCGTGCGTTGCTGTATTTTATGCAGGAGATGCCGAGTATAAAAAGAGTGCTGCTCAAAAAATCGACGCAATTGCTGAGCCGTGGCTTTCGCGTGCTGGCTGGCGCGTTTTGCACGTGCCTGTTGATTCTACGGGCGTTGCAATAACTCGCGAATAGGCTGTGCGAAGGATAAAAAGGAAGAGTAGAGTATGGCAGTTACGTTGATCTTGGCTTCAAAGTCGCCTGCGCGTAGGGCTGTTTTGGCGGCGGCCGGCGTGATCCCTGTGATTCACGAGAGTGAAGTGGATGAGCCGGCGGCTTTGCGATATGCGGCTAGTGAGCGCGGAACAAACGTTGAAGAGTTGAGCGCTGAGCAACGCGTTTCGATTTTGGCGTGCGCGAAGGCTTCTGCCGTGTATGATGCGTGGAAGTGTGTGGCGGATGCGGCTGCTTCGGCTAGTGGCGATTTGGTTGTGGGGTATCCGCTGGAAGCGGAAGTTGCTAAAACTACGGGAGCTGCGGAAACTACTAGTAATGCTTTAGCAAGCGACGCTCAAGCAGACGTAACGCATAACGTAGATACCGCGCAAACCCGCGACTTTTCAGGCGTAACTGTTCCTACAAAAACTTTCGATATTCACAATTTTGATCATCTAAATAAATCTTCTAACAATTGCAACAGCGTACTGATTGTTGGATGCGATTCAATGTTCCTGCTCGACGGCGAATGCTACGGAAAGCCGCATACTCCCGAAGTGGCTGTAGAACGAATCAAGAATATGAGCGGAAAAACAGGGCAATTGTGGACTGGTCACTGCGTAATCGACGCAAAAACTGGCAAAACAGTTTGCAAAACAAGCCACGCAAGCGTAACTTTTGCTCAAATGAGTGACGCAGAAATCCGCGCGTACGTAGAAACTGGCGAGCCGCTGGAAGTTGCGGGATCCTTTACGCTAGAAGGATTCGGCGGAGCTTTTATTGAGGGAATTCAGGGAGATCCGCACGGAGTTCTTGGAATCAGCTTGCCTCTTCTTCGCAGTATGGTTGCCGAGCTTGGATACGCCTGGCCAGATTTGTGGAATAAGAATACCTTGGAAGAAACTGGCGAAAAGAACGATCCGACTTCCACAGAAGTTCCTAAAGAAAACGTGCATCAGCCGGGGGATGGCTGGGTGCAGTGCAATTGTGGGCGAAGGCACTGGGGTCATAACGGTGCTGCTGGAGTGCTGCTTGCTAGGCGAGATGAGGCGACCGGGCGCGTGACGCACGTTGTGATGCAGCATCGCGCGCTTTGGAGTGCGGAAGGCGGCACTTGGGGTATTCCTGGCGGCGCAATTTCCGACGGTGAAAGCGCAATCGAGGGCGCGTTGCGCGAGTCGTTTGAAGAAGCGAACATAACGTCTCAAGACATTGATGTTGTTGGCGCGTATTGCGAAAATCACGGGAATTGGCGTTATACAACGGTTTTTGCGTTTGAAAAGCCGGGGCATTGTGTGGATCCTTGCGCGCACGACGACGAAAGTATGGAAATTAAGTGGGTGCCTATTGACGACGTGCCTAAGTTGAAGCTGCTTACGGCAATGCGCACGGATTGGCCGTCTTTCCGCGCGCGACTTGATGGGCTTGCTGCGCGACGCTAGCTACGTGACGACGTGCCTGAGCGCTGCGATTTAGCGCGCGAAAGTGGGAACGGCATTGGCTTTACGGCGTTGTAACGAAACTAACGCGCACAGCCTTAAAATCGGCAACGACTTTACAGTGCTGTAACGAAAATGCCAGAATCTAGCGGAATAACGGCAGCGGCTTTACGCGTATGTAAAGTAAATAACGCAATCGCGCCAAAAAGAGTTAGTTTCTGTACGGGGTTGTAAAGTAATTGTCGTTTTTTGGCGAGGTTTCGTTATTTTCTGTACAACGCTGTAAAGGAAAAATCGCTTTTTGTTTTGTGAAACATTTGCCGGGAAATTATATGGAGGTAGAAAGTGCGCGCGCAACTAGCCTAAGATTGCAGCGATTACGGCTATACAAATCGGGCTGGTGACTGTAGAAAACAGTATGCCGTCGCGAGCGAAACTTAAGCCAACGCTGTAGCGAGCTGCGTAATTATAAACGTTCTGGCCCGTTGGAAGCGCCGCAAGCACAACGCACGCGTACAAAGTCGCTCCGCGAAAACCCATCACAAAGTAAGCAAGCAAAAACGCAATAATTGGCATAATCAAATTTTTCAGCACCGCAACCGTCGCAATAGCCGCACGATTCGAATCCTTCCGCAAAGGTTTACTGCCGTAAAGTGACATGCCAAAAGCCATCAAAATCATAGGAACTGCAGAATCGCCAATCATTTTAATCGGATCATACAAAAAATTCGGCACAGGAAAATATCCGACTTTAGCCGAAATTGCAGAAACCACAATTCCGCCGAGGGAACCAATTAAAAGCGGCTGCTTCAAAGGCTGCTGAGCAATACGCTTAAGCGAACACTTGCCGGTAGTTGTAATGTCGAGAACCGTCAAACCAACAGGCGTAAACACAGCCTGCTGCATCACCAAAATCGGAGCTACAAGCGCAGGATTGCCAAGAATATAAGTGGCAACCGGCAATCCAATATTATTTGAATTTAAGTAAAGCGAATTAAGCGCGCCAATTGTGCAGTCGGCTGCGGGAAGGTTGAAAAACAGGCGGTTAAGCAATACGAACGCAAGCCCAACAATCATTGCAGAAAAGAACGCAACAAAAATCGAAGAATGAAAAATCTCAAAAATAGGCTCTTTAGAAAGAATTGCGAACATTAAGCAAGGGCTGGAAACGAAGAAACTTACGCGATTTAGCACCATCTGCGCTTGGGAGCCGCCGACGCGAAGGCGCGCGGTAATGTAGCCGGCAAGAATCACGATGCCGATTACGCAAAAGCCTTGCATAGCACTGATTAAGCCCATTTCGTGCCTCCTAAATTCGCAAATTTGCGCGCAAAATAATTGCGTGCGCACTCATGCTGTAACTATAGGAGCGATACGCAACTTTTTAGTTGGCGGCATTTTATTTACAAACGTGTAAAGCGAATATTGGAATTTTTGAGGTAAAGCGATATTTTCGTTACGCAAATGTAAAGCCGCTGCCGTTTTTTGGTAGGATTTAGATATTTTCGTTACAGCTACGTATAGAAAAAGTCGGATTTTAGCCGTGAGTAACGTTAAAATCTCAATATTTGACTCGGCAGTATGGCATACTAGAGGACGGCGGCACTGCAAGCTGCCGGGCGATGTATGGCGTCGATCCCCTCGTAGGTGTATTCCGAGGCTGGTGTCCGCCGTTGCGCAATTAGACTTTGTAAAGGAGCCTTGGGGTGGCTCGCTTGTGTGCGTGTTCATCTTAAGCCGGGGAATGCGAGGCGATGCAGCGCTTCGTTAGGAGCATGGTGCCCAGAATAGCAAGAGAACGCTTCAACGAATCTGAAGCTGAAAATAGTATAACTGTATCAAAATCCGAAGAAGCTACAAAAACCGAAAAAGCTGCTAGTGATGTAGCTAGTGGCGCTGCTGGTGTAGCTGGTGAGTCGGCAGGTGTTTCTGACGGTGAGTCGGCTGAAAAAGCGAGCACGATTCGTCGCCGCCGCGGTCGTAGAGTGACGCGCGGTGCTGGCGCTGCTGGAGAAGCTATGGAATTGAAGGTTGAGGATTTACATTCCGCAGATAATCAACATTCTGTTACAACGCGTACGATTACTTCGCTGCTTTTCCAGGAGCCTGTGATTCCTGTGCATGCAGAAAATCGCGAGAATAATGGTTTGCGTGAGGGGATTGATGAGGATTCGCGTTCGCGTGATTCTCGTGATTCGCGAGATGATTATAGCGATGATTTGATTGACGATTCGCGCAGTCAACGTAGCGGTAGAGGCGAGCGCGGCGATAGAGGCGAGCGACATAATCGTAATAATCGTAACGATAGAAGCGATAGAAGCAATCGTAACGACAGAAGTGATCGCAGTAATCGCAAATCACGTAGCGAAAGCCGTGACAATTCGCGTGACAATTCGCGTGACAATGTGCGTGAAATCAGCCGTGAAACATCTCGTGAAACAAGTAGGTCTGACGCGCGTGATTCTCGTGATTCTCGCGACTTGCGTGATTCTCGCAATTCTCGCGACTTTGCGCTTGAAAACGACTCCTACGCTACAGATATTCGCGAAGATTCTCGTAAGCCGCAGCGTTCCCGCCGTTCTCGTCGCTTAAATGCGGTTGAGCGCAGAGCTGCTGCCGAAGTTGAGCAGATTGAAGAAGATCTTGCTTACGACGATATTGTTTACGCTCCTATTGATACGCAAATTGACGAAACGCTTGACGTAAGCGATATTTTGGGCGCAGATAATGGATCTCGTCGTTCGCGTCGTCGCCGCCGCGGTTCATATTTGCGTGATGATTTTAGTCAAGATGCGTCGGAAGATGCATCGGAAAATATGCAGAAAGATGCGTCGGAAGATGCGCTAGAAAATGATTCTCGCGATGCGTCTTACGGTTCTCGCTACAATTCGCGTTATGATTCGCAAGATGATGCTCGTGATTCGCGTGATTCGCGTGATTCTAGCGATGATTCGCAAGATTTTGACGATGATTTTGGCGATGATTTTGGCGATGATTTTAAGTCTCGTTCGCGTCGTCGTGCTTCTTTGAGCAGTGTTCTTGACGAAGATGATGACGACGAAGGAATGGTGGTGCGTCGCCGTCGCCGTCATCGCCCTTCGCGTCAGGACCGAAACGCGGATAGTGGCGAAGATTTTAGCGAGAATCGCAGCGATAGAAACGATCGCAGTGATCGCAGTGACAGAAGCAGCCGCAGTGACAGAAGTGACAGAAGTGACAGAATTAATCGCAGCAATCGCAGCGGTCGTAGCGGTCGCAATGAAGATTTTAGCGAAGATCTTAGTGAAGTTTCTCAAGAAGATCGCGATTTAATCCCAGATCCGGACGAACTTCGCGCTAAAGACGAAGAAGAAACGCTTTACACGCGTCGCCGTCGCCGTCGTCGCTCTAAATCTTCGGATGACGCAAATTCAATGTATTCATCTTCTGCTTCATCTTCTCGCGAAGACTCCTCTGCTGATTACTCAAGTGCGTACCCAGGCGCGGGAGATGACGACTTAACTTATCGCCGCTCGCGCAAACAGCAGTATATTGACGAGATTACGGATATTGAAGGCTCAACGCGACTAGAAGCTAAGCGTCAGCGTCGTCGCGACAATCGTCGTGAGCGCGCGCGTCAAAGCTTAATTATGGAGCAGGATTTCCTAGCTCGCCGCGAAAACGTTGAGCGACTTATGGTTGTTCGTGAGCGCGATCGTCACACGCAAATTTCCGTTATTGAAGACAATATTCTAGTTGAGCATTACGTTTCCGACATTCAAGAAGTTGCTACGGTTGGCAATATTTATCTCGGTCGAGTGCAGAATGTTCTTCCGAGCATGGAAGCTGCGTTTGTTGACATTGGTCAAGCTCGAAACGGCGTGTTGTATGCGGGCGAAGTGAACTGGGATATGACGCGTTTGGAGGGGCAGCCTCGAAGAATTGAGCTTGCTTTTAAGTCCGGGGATCCTGTGCTTGTTCAGGTTACTAAGGATCCTATTGGGCACAAGGGTGCTCGCTTAACTTCGCAGGTGACTCTTGCTGGGCGTTTTCTTGTGCTCGTTCCTTCCGGCGGCATGACCGGCGTAAGTCGCAAACTTTCTGATTCCGAGCGCTCGCGTTTGCGCGCCATTGTTGCGAAAATTGCGCCAAAAGATATGGGCATTATTATTCGTACTGCTGCAGACGGCGCAAGCGAGGAAGCAATTCAGAAAGATCTCGAATCGCTTACTAGGCAGTGGGATCGTATTGAAGCCAAGCGCGAAGAATACTTGCACGGAAAGCGACCTAAGCTTCTTCAAGGCGAGCCGGATGTTGCTATTCGTGTTGTGCGCGATATTTTCAACGATGATTTCCAGAAGCTTATTGTTGAAGGCGAAAGTGTGCATCAGCGCATTAACGAGTATCTTGAGGTGATGGCTCCGGATTTGTTGAGCAAGGTTGAGTATTGGGATCCGGCTCAGCATGACGGCAAGGACGTGTTCGATAAGTGGCAGATTGACAGTCAGCTTCGTAAGGGAATGGAGCGTCAGGTTTATTTGCAGTCGGGCGGCTCGATTGTTATTGATAGAACTGAAGCTATGACTACGATTGACGTTAATACGGGCCGATTTATTGGACGCGGAAAGTCTTTGGAAGAAACTGTTACGCGCTGTAATTTGGAGGCTTCGGAGGAGATTGCGCGCCAGCTTCGTTTGCGAGATATTGGCGGCATGGTCATGATTGATTATGTTGATATGGTTCTGCCGGCGAACCGCGACTTGGTTTTGCGCAGGCTGCTTGAGTGTTTGGCACGCGATCGTACTAAGCATCAGGTTGCAGAGGTTACTTCGCTCGGGCTTGTTCAAATGACTCGTAAGCGAGTTGGTCAGGGCTTGGTTGAAGCATTCTCGGAGGAGTGCCCAACTTGCAAGGGTCGTGGATTTATTTTGCACGATGAGCCTACTGTTTCTTCCGAATACGCAGATCCTTATGCGCTTAAAGGCGGCGACCCGTTTGTTAAAACAAATAAGTATGGTCATGGCAGTTCTGCCGAAACTTCTGCTCCAGCAAAACAGCAGGAGTCTAGTGCGGAAGTGCGTGCTAAGTTGGCGCGTATTGCTGCGGCTTCTGCAATTACTGAGGCTGCGCGTAAAACTGATGAGGATGCTGCGGAAGTAGTGGATGTTGCGGATGTTGCGGATGTAGAAGCATCTGTAGCTGCGGATGCTGCGGAAGATGTAACTTCTGAAGCTGTAGAATATGTAGCTGCGGATGTTGCGGAAGTAGAAACATCTGAATCTGCGGATGCTGCGGAAGAACCTTCTGAAAATAATGTAGTGGAATCTTCTGAAGAATCTGCTGAAGAATCTGCTGAAAATAATATCGAAAGCAATACTGACGACAATATCGAAAGCAATACTGCAAATAACGCCGAAAATACTGCGGGTGAGGCTAAAACTGCCGAATAGCAAATGCAGCTAGTAATATCGCTATATCGCAAATAAGCTGTAAATATGGCTGAAAAAGCCGTAAATATGGCGTAAATATAGCGCAAATATAGCGCAAATAAAGCAGTACGCATGGCTGCAAATAAGTCGTAAGTATATGGCTTGAGTACAATATTGAATATTGTCCACATTGCTTTATGTACTAGGGGCTTGACGTTAGTACATGGGTAGGTGTAATTTTGATAGTCGGTGTCTTGCCGCGCGCGTTTAGCTGTGCGCAAGGCA